>JBBQXK010000005.1:0-139856 GCA_038209775.1 Rhodobacterales bacterium
GACCGCGACCACGGCGGCCTGCCGAAACAGGGGCGCGGGGCGCGCTGGGTGCGGGACATCCTTGCGGCGCACCAGGTTGCAGGCATCGCGCGGATCGAGCTTCTGGCGCAGCCGCGGGTCCTGGGGCATGTCTTCAACCCGGTCAGCTTCTGGCTTTGCCGCCGGGATGACGACGCGCTGATCGCGGTGATCGCGGAGGTGTCCAACACGTTCGGCGACCGTCACAGCTATCTGTGCCACCATGCCGATCTGCGGCCGATCCGGCCCGACGATCACCTGACCGCCAGCAAGATATTCCACGTCTCGCCGTTCCAGCCCATCGACGGGGGCTATACCTTCCGCTTCGACATTGGGGCCGAGCGGATCGGCATCTGGATCGACTATGCACAATCCACCGACGATCCGGTCGCGCCCAGGGGGACATCCCCCGGCGGGCTGATCGCGACACTGACCGGCAAGCGCAGGCCGCTCACCAACCGCATCATCCTTGGTGCGATGCTGCGGCGCCCGTTGGGGGCACGGCGGGTGCTGGCGCTGATCCACTGGCAGGCAGTCAAGCTGTGGTGGAAAGGGGGCGGGTTCCGTCCGCGCCCGACGCCGCCTGAACACGAGATCACGCGCGGATGACGCCGCGTCCCGCCCGCCTGCCGGCCTATGCGATGTTCGCGGCGCTGCTGGCAGCGGCGGGGCTGCCGATCTACATCCACGCGCCCAAGTTCTATGTCGACAGCTACGGCGTCAACCTTGCCACGCTCGGCCTTGTGCTGGGGCTGTTGCGGCTGATCGATCTGGTGCAGGACCCCGCCCTTGGCTGGCTGGCCGAGCGTGGCAGACACCGGCGCGGCCCGATGGTCGCGGTCGCGGCAGGGCTGATGGCGCTGGCGATGCTGGCGCTTCTGGCCGTCCCCCCCCCGATTGCACCGCTTCTGTGGTTCGCGCTGACCCTCATCGTCCTGTTCTCGGCCTTCTCCTTCCTTACCATCTGCTTTTACGCACAGGGCGTCGCCTTCGCCCCCACCCTCGGCCCCACCGGCCACCTGCAACTGGCCGGCTGGCGCGAGGCCGGCGCCCTGATCGGCGTCTCGCTTGCCGCCGTCGCCCCCGTGGCGCTGGCCGCCGCGACCGACCGCCCCTTTGCCGCCTTCGCCTTCGGCTTTGCCGCCCTCGCCCTTGTCGCCACCCTCGCCATGCGCGGCCAGTGGGGGGCCACCCCCGTCATGGCGCAACCCCGCTTCGGGCCCGTGCTGCGCGATCCGATGGCGCGCCGCCTCCTGATCCTGTCGCTGGTCAACGGCGCACCTGTCGCCGTCACCTCGACGCTGTTCCTGTTCTTCGTCGAAAGCCGCCTTGCCGCTCCGGGGTGGGAAGGCCCGCTTCTGTTGCTGTTCTTCCTTGCCGCCGCGATATCGACCCCCCTCTGGACCCGCCTCGCCGCCACCCACGGCGCGAAACGCGTCCTTCTGGCCGGCATGACCCTTGCCATCGCGGCCTTCCTCTTTGCCCTGACCGTAGGCCCCGGCGACACGCTGGCCTTCGCCGCCATCTCTGCGGCATCCGGCGCGGCCCTCGGGGCCGATATGGTGCTGTTGCCCGCGATCTTTGCCCGACATCTGGCCGGGCGCTTTCCGGGGGCCGAGGCGCTGGCCTTCGGGCTGTGGTCCTTCGCGTCGAAACTGGCCCTCGCACTGGCCGCCGTCACCCTGCTGCCCCTCCTCGACGCGGGCGGCTTCGTGGCGGGGGCGCAGAACACCGACAGCGCGCTGTCGCTTCTCACGATCCTCTACGCCGGGCTGCCCTGCCTTCTGAAACTGGCAGCCATCGCACTTTTGCTCGCCACCCCTGTCCCCGAGGTCTGATGCAATGCTCCTGACCGGCCTTCTGATCGGCATTATCCTGGCCCTGGCCGCCGTGGCGCTCCACGCGCGCACCCTGACCTTCCGCGCCCAGTCCCCCGCCGATCTGGCGGGCAAGGGGACGGCCTTCGACCTGCGGCAACACCTGAGCGGCCCGATCCTGTGCGAAGGCGTCGTATTCGGCCCCACGGGCCGCGTCGCGTCGCGCTTTGTGGCCGACATGCAGGGCACATGGGACGGCAACCAAGGCATCCTTGCCGAGACGTTCCGCTACGACAACGGCCGGGTGCAGAACCGGCAATGGACCCTGACGCTGGCCGCCGATGGCAGCATCGCGGCGACCGCCCCCGATATCGAAGGGGTGGCAACGGGCCGGGTCGCAGGCCCCGCTGTCAATCTCAACTACCGCATCCGTCTGGACGCACAGGCGGGCGGTCATGTGCTTGACGTCACCGACTGGATGTACCTGATGGACAACGGCACCATCATGAACCGCAGCCAGTTCCGCAAATTCGGCGTTACAGTGGCGGAACTGGTGGCGACACTGCGGCCAAAGGAGTAGGCGATGCGGGAATGGGGTGGCAAGCGGTACTGGCTGGTGGGCGCGTCCGAAGGTCTGGGTCTGGCCCTCGCCCGCCTGATCTCGGGGGCCGGGGCCGAGGTGATCCTGTCCGCCCGGAACGAGGCGCGTCTGGCCGAGGCCGTGGCCGCCATGCCCGGTCGTGCCGTGGCCGTGCCCTGTGACGTGGCCGATGCCGCATCTGTCAAGGCGGCGGCAGCTGCGGCGGGCAAGATTGACGGCGTGGTGTTCCTTGCAGGCGTCTACTGGCCGATGCGCGCCCAGGAATGGGACACGGCCCGGGCCGAGGCGATGGCCGATGTCAACTTCACCGGCCTCATGCGCGTGATCGGTGCCGCCCTGCCGCCGATGGTGGCCCGCGATGCGGGGCATGTGGTCATCACCGGCTCGCTCTCGGGCTTTCGCGGGCTGCCCGGCGCCATCGGCTATGCCGCGTCAAAGGCGGGCACGATGGTGCTGGCGGAATCCCTCTACGCCGACCTGCGGGGCACCGGCATAACGGTACAACTCGCCAACCCCGGCTTCATCAAGACGCGCCTGACCGAAAAGAACGACTTCCCGATGCCCTTCATCATGGACCCCGAAGCGGCGGCACAAGAGATGTTCGAACTGATGTGTACCGACCACTTCAAGAAAAGCTTCCCCATGGTGTTCTCCTGGCTGTTCCGGGGGGGGCAGTTCTTGCCGGACTGGGCGTGGTACGGGTTGTTCGGGCGGGGCAAGGGTTAGCACCGACGGCACGACGGGCGCGCGGGGTCTGCTCCGCGTGCCCCCCCGTCTCACATCATCAAACGGCACCGCCTTCCCGATCACATCTTCGCGCAGACGGTGCGCCCCTGCACACCCCCTCCCCATCCACCGCCCTTGACCCCCCCTAAACCCCGCCCCACCTTCCTCACCGCGCCGAACCGGCGTGGCAACCGGAGCGATCCCATGCTGAAATTCTACTACCACCCCTCGCCCAACCCCGCCAAAGTGGCGCTCTTGCTGGAAGAACTGGGTGCGCCGTATGAGGTGGTGCCGGTGGACACCCGCAAGGGCGAACAGCACATGCCCGCCTTCCTTGCAATCAACCCCAACGGCAAGACCCCGGCCCTGACCGACGGCGACGCCACGATCTTCGACAGCACCGCGATCCTGATGTATCTGGCGAACAAGCACGCCAAGTTTCTGCCCGCCAAAGACGATGCGGCGCAGGGGCGGTTCCTGTCATGGATGGCGTTCGTGTCCAGCGGGATCGGGCCCTACTCCGGGCAGGCCGTGCATTTCAAGTATTTCGCACCCGAGCCCAAGGTCTACGCCGTCAACCGCTATGAGTTCGAGGCAGAGCGTCACTGGGCGCTGATCGACGCCGAACTGGCCCGCGGCGAATGGATGATGGGCGGCACCTACACCGTCCTCGACATGGCGGTCTGGGGCTGGGCGCGCGCCGTGCCGTTCATCTTTGGCGAAGGTGGGTGGACCAGGTTTCCGAACCTCAAGCGGTTCATGGATGCCGTCAACGCCCGCCCCGCCGCACAGGCCGCCGAAGCGCTGGCAGGCAAGCATGCCTTCAAAAAGGACATGGACGCCGAGGCAAAGGACGCGATGTTCCCGCAGAACAAGCGCCTCGCCACCGCCTGACCGCGTCCTGCGCCCGCTCCGGCGGGCGCAGGGCCCCGAACACCGTCCCACCCGGGCGGCGTTCGCTGTCGCCCGGACGGGTCCGGCGCTATCCCCCCGATTCGCCCCGCATGGTTAACACGCCCCGCTGCCCCCGCGCGTGCATACGCGGTGTGCATCGGGTGTGCATCGGATGCAGCCCCCCGAAAACGCCCCAAGCCAACAGCTTAATCCAGCGCCCGCAACCACTTGGCCCACCCCCTCACATCAAATGATCCACCCGCGCCAGATACTGCGCCAACCCCCCCACCTCACCCAGCCACCGCCCCACCAGCCGCGGATCATGCGGTGCCGCATGCACCCCCACAGGCACCTCGCGCGCCATCACCGCCTCGATCCCCAGCGACACCGGCACTGATACCAGCCGCCCCATCGCAGTGCCCCTGGCATCCCCCCAGGCATCCATCGCCCAGGTCTGGTGAAACACAATCCGCCCCTCACGCTCAGCCTTCAGCGACACGAACAGCACCACGCGGTCCGGCTCGCCCGGGGCATAGGAATTGGCCTTGAGGAACCCCGCCGCCATCTCGGCAAGCCGCACATCCCCCTCCGGCCCCGACAGCCCCTCGATCTCGGCAAACACCGGCGCCCATGCCTCGGCCCAGCCGTTCAGCCGGATCGTCCCCCGCACGAAATCGCGCACTTTCCACGCGGAATCAAAGCGGTAGTCTTGCAGGAACGGCAGGCTGTCGCGGTTGGGATAGACCTCGAACGTCTCGGGCAACGGCAAGGGCGCGTCATAGGCGGTGATCGCGTCCCATGGCCGGGTAACGCGCAACTCGCTGAAGTTGCGCAGCGACCGCGACGGCGACCGCAGCGCCTTCAGCACACCCACCGGCGCCCATGAAAACTTGTAGCGAAACGCGTTGGGAATCTTCGGCACGCCGCCGCAATAAGACATGAAACTCAGCACGTTATCGGCGTGATAACCGGCACTCGCCCGGTACCGCGCCACCAGATCATGCGCCATCAGATGGTCGATGCCCGGGTCCAGCCCTACCTCGTTCAGGCTGACCAGCCCAGCCGCGCGAAACGCATCATCCAGCGCCCGCATCTCGGGCGCGATATAGGATGACGATACGAAATGCGCCTCTTTGGTCAGGCAAACCTCAGCAATCCCAACATGTTGGTCGGCAGGCAGCATCGACACCGCGATGTCTCCCGGTGCCAGCGCCGCCGTCAGCGCCTCCAGCGAATACGCCCGGATATCGGCCTGCAGCCCTGCCAATGCCTCTTCTGCCTTGGCCACCGTGCGGTTCCACACCACCACCGGATGCCCTGCCCCGATCAGCCGCCGCAACCCCGGCCCCGACGAAAGCCCCGTGCCGCACCAATGGATTGTCATGGCCGTTTCCTTTCACAGATTGCGGATGTGCTGGTCATATGTGGCCTTGGCCCTGCCCCAGACACCACCGTCAAGGGCGGGCAGCGACAGCAGCGTCGGCAGCAACTGGGTCGCGTAATCCTCACTGGATTCAACGGGTAACAGCGAGGGCAGGTTGTCGATTGCGGTCACGTCCAGCACCGGATCACTGGCCACCCGCAGCGCGGGCGCATCCCAGTCGGTGGCCCGGTCATAGACCTTGATGGGTGAGAAATCCGAGGTCGGATCGCACGCGATATCGCCGATCACCCGCAGCGCGCGGGGGGCGGTCAGCGCCGAATGTGGCACGAACACAGGGCACCCGGGACGGGCCAGGATGCAGTTGAGAAAGATCGCGTGTTCAAGCACTTGCGGGAACGGCCCGCCCGATGCGGTCTCGGCCATGTCCCACCCTGTGACCGGCACACCCATCGCACCACACAGGTCAGACGCGCCGGTGCCGACCCGCCCAAGCGCCCCGATCACGATCACCCCGGGCCGGCCAAGCCCCGCCATTTCCCGCGCCAGATCATCAACCAAGGCCCGCCGCCCCGCATACCGCGCCACCGGCCCCGCAATCCCGCCCCGGGCCTGTGCGGCCCAGCATTTCAACGCCACCGCCGCCCCCGCATACCCCGCCCAGTACCCGAACGCCGCCACCCGGCGACCCGCCTCATCCACCAGATACTCCAGATCGTACAGCGTCCCGCCCCCCGCCACGAACCGGCGCAGCAGCACTTGCCCCGCAGGCTGGCCCTTGAACGCATGGCCGAACATGATGTGGCGGTGAATCAGGGGGGTGCCATCCTCGGGCAACTCCTTGAGACCAAAGATGATTGCATCGCGCGGGGCGTCGGGCCAGGAATTCTGGGGTGCCACGTCACAGCCTGCCGCCACATACCCCTCCAACCCCACCGCCCGTACCGACGACCGCTCAACCGTCACGCGAACCCCTGCCGCGATCAGTGCTGCGGCCCCGTCGGGCATCAGCCCGGTGCGTTCCTCATGCGGGCGTTGTTCGGCGCGCAGCCACAGATGTGTCATCACCACCCCTTGCCGGAAACACGCCGTTTCGGCGCGCATGCCTTCCCTTTTGCCCTTCCTGATACCAGATGAAGCCGCAGGAAACAGGGGGGTGCAGATGCGCCGGGGCTTGATCTGGACATTGGGGTTGACCGCGCTGGGGGCTGCGGCCGCAATCCTGTGGCTGCGCCAGCCCGCCACCCTGTCGGCGGACGCGTTCGCGGCGCGTTACAATATGCCCCTGCCACCGCCCTCGGCGGCGATGACCGTCTATCATCTGGGGCACAGTCTGGTCGGCCGCGACATGCCCGCGATGGTCGGACAACTGGCAAAGGCGGCGGGGTTTCAGGGCCATGCTTACGCCAGCCAGCTTGGCTGGGGCGCGTCGCTGAACCAGCACAAGGCGGGCGATGTGCCCGGATTTGCACAGGAAAACGCCCATCCCGCCCATCGGCCCGCGCCCGAGGCGCTGGCCAGCGGCACCTACGATGCCGTCATCCTGACCGAGATGGTCGAATTGCGCGATGCCGTCCGCTATCACGACAGCGCCACGGCGCTGGCCCATTGGGCGCAGGCCGCGCGGGCCGCCAACCCCGACGTGCGGGTCTATCTGTACGAGACGTGGCACCGGCTGGATGACCCCGACGGCTGGCTGAACCGCATCGACACCGACCTTGCCGGCCTTTGGGAAGGCAGGCTTGCCCGCCCCGTGATGGCCATGGCCGACACCGGCACCATCCACATCATCCCCGCCGGACAGGCGTTGGCCGCCGTGGTGCGCGCGGTCGAGGCGGGGCAGGTGCCGGGTCTGACCAGCCGGAATGACCTGTTTGCGCAGCAGACCGACGGCACCACGGATCCGATCCACCTGAATGACCTTGGCGCCTATGTTGTGGCATTGGTGCATTTCGCGGCACTCTACCACCGTTCGCCTGCCGGTTTGCCCCACCGCCTGCAGCGCGCCGATGGCACCATGGCGGATGCCTTGCCGGATCAGGCGGTGGCACCCATACAGTCGCTGGTCTGGCAGGTCGTCCGGGGGTATGCTCCGGCGGGTGTAGGCGGTCGCGGGGGGCTGGAATGAACCTGTTGTCGCTCTTGGCCGATGTGCTGATGGTGGGCCATTCGCTGATCGGTCCGGTGCTGCCCGGCATGGTCGAGACGGCGCTGACGGCGCGGGGCACACCCGCAACGGTACAGGCGCAGGTCATCAACGGCGCACCCCTGAAATTCCAGTGGGAAAATGGCGCACTGGCCGAAGGGGTGGATGGCCGCGCCGAACTGGCGCGCGGCCTGACCGATGTGCTGATCCTGACCGAGGCGATCCCGCTGGCCAATCAGGTGCAATGGAACGACAGCGCAGGCATGGTGGCGCTGTGGGCCGATGCGGCCTGGGCCGCGAACCCGCAAACACAGGTGCTGATCTACGAGACGTGGCATTCCCTGCGCAGCGGCCCGGGGGCCGTGATCCCCGACGATCCGGGGGGCGGCGTGGCCTGGGCCGACCGTCTGAGCGCCGACCTGCCCCTGTGGCAAAGCCTGGGCGACCGCGCCAATGCCGCGCGGCCCGAAGGTACACCCCCGGTGCGGCTGATCCCGGCAGGGCAGGCGATGGGGCGGCTGGCGGCCGAGGCGGCGGCGGGCCTTGTGCCGGGTGCGACCGGCATCGGCGATTTCTTTGACGACGACATTCATCCGAACGGCAAGGGCCTGTACCTTATCGCCATGGTGCATATGGCTACCATCACCGGTGACAGCCCGGTCGGCCTGCCGTCCAAGCTGGTCCGTGTCTGGCCCAACCGCCGCGCCGTGGTGCCCGACGACATGGCGCTGGTCCTGCAGCGCATCGCCTCGGACACGGTCCGCGAATATCGCGTGGCCGAGGATGCGCGGCTGGCCAACCCGCCCCCCCCTATAAAAGCCCCCACACCTGTCCCCGAACCACAGCCCGAACCTGCGGCACCCGCCCCCGAACCAGCCCCCGCGACACCCGACCCCGCCCCGACCGACGCCGAGGTCAGCGCGGCCCTGATGCCCGCCCCCGACATCGCGCTTTTGGGTGGAGTGACCAACCCGAACCTTGCCCTTGGCCTTGCGGGCATTGCCGATTGGTCGGTGCAGCAGCCGTTCCTTGACCTGATGAAGACCGCCCGCCCCTGGATCGCGCACAAGCCGGGCCAATGGGGCGGGTGGGACTATGCAGCCCTTGTCGCCGGCGGTCAGGTCGACCCCCACGGCTGGCCCCGGGCCCTGCCCAATGGGGCCACGGGGATGACGACGCTGGTGCTGACCGACCTGCCGCAAGAGGCCCGCCATGCCGCTGGCCGCCATGTGCTGCGCTGGCAGGGCCGTGGCGTGGTCAAGGTCGAGGGTCGGGTGGCGCAGATGGATGTGGGTCAGGACCGCATCGCGTTCGACTACACCCCCGGCCCGGGATCGGTGATCGTGACGCTGACGGCGATTGATCCCGCCGATCCGATCCGCGCCATGTCGCTGGTGCGTGAAGACCGGCTGGTGGCGCATGCGGCGGGCCACATCTTCAACCCCGACTGGCTGTCGCGCCTTCGCGGGGTCAGGATGGTGCGCTTCATGGACTGGATGGCGACCAACGACGCCACCCTGTCACTGGCCGCCGACCGCCCCCTGCCCGGCGATTTCACCTGGGGCCTGAAGGGCGCGCCGGTCGAGGTAATGGTGGCGCTGGCCAACGAATTGCGCGCCGACCCGTGGTTCACCATCCCGCATCTGGCCGAAGATGCGCTGGTGCGTGACATGGCAACGGTGGTGCGCAACGGCCTGTCGCCTGATCTGCACGCCCATGTCGAGTTTTCCAACGAAGTCTGGAACTGGCAATTCCGACAGGCCCAATGGGCCGAGGATCAGGGCCGCGCCCGCTGGGGCCGTGACGGCACCTGGGTGCAATACTATGCCCTGCGCGCCACCGAAGTGGCCGCGATCTGGACCGATGTGTTCGGCACCGATGCCGACCGCCGGCTGGTGCGCGTGATCTCCAGCCAGACCGGCTGGCTGGGGCTTGAGGAACAGGTGCTTGACGCACCGCTGGTGGTGGCCGAGGGCAAGCCTGCGCCAAGGCTGTCGTTCGATGCCTATGCCGTTACGGGCTATTTCGCGGGGCAGTTGGGCACGCCCGAAAAGGCGCCGGTGGTAAAGGGCTGGCTTGACCAAAGCCTTGCCGCCGCCAATGCGCAGGCCGATGCACAGGGTCTGACGGCGGCAGCGCGCGCTGCCTTTGTGGCAGAACACCGCTTTGACCGGGCGACGGCGCGGGCCGCGACCGAGCTTGAGAACGGCTTTGTCACCGGCCAGACCGATGACACCCTTGTGTCCCTTCTGACCCAGACCCTGCCGCACCATGCCCGCACCGCAGCGGCGGCTGACCTGCGGCTGATGATGTACGAAGGCGGCACGCATGTGGTGGGGGCGGGGCCTGCGGTCGATGATGCGGACCTGTCGGCGTTCTTCCACCACCTGAACTACAGCCCCGAGATGGGTGAGTTGTACTCCCGCCTGATCGAAGGCTGGTCCAGCCTGACCGACGCGCCGTTCAACGGCTTTGTCGATGTTCAGGTGCCCTCGAAATGGGGCAGTTGGGGTGCCTTGCGGCATCTGGGCGACGAAAACCCCCGCTGGCGCGCCTTGGCCGGGCCCTGCGCCGCGTGCTAAGCGTGATCATCCCCGCCTCGAACGAGGCTGCATGGATCGGGCCATGCATGGCCGCGCTATTCGCGTCCGATCCGGTTCCGGGCGGGGCCGAGGCGGTGGTGGTGGCGAACGGCTGCACCGACGACACCGCCGACCGCGCGCGTGACATGCGCGCGCTGGCCGAGGCGCGGGGCTGGCGGCTGACGGTGATCGAGCGTGCCACTGGCGGCAAACCCGCCGCGCTGAACGCAGGCGACGAAGCGGCGACAGGTGAGTTACGCGCCTATCTGGATGCCGACGTGCAGGTGGCGCCCACACTGATGGCGCAGCTTGTGCTGGCTCTGGCCGAACCGGCACCCCTTTATGCCACCGGCAGCCCCGTGATCCCCCGCGCGGCAAGCCGGGTCACCCGCGCCTATGCCCGGTTCTGGCAGCGCCTGCCCTTTGCGGCGGGCGAGGCGCCCGGCATGGGCCTGTTCGCGGTGAACGCCGCAGGCCGCGCGAGGTGGGGCGTTTTCCCGGCGATCATCTCGGACGATACGTTTGTGCGGCTGCAGTTCACCCCGGCGGAACGGGTGCAAGTGCCCGCAACCTACCTGTGGCCGATGATCGAGGGGTTTGCCGCCCTCGTCCGCGTCCGCCGCAGGCAGGATGCGGGTGTGGCCGAAATTGCCCGCTTGTACCCGGCCCTTGTCGACCGCGAAGGCAAGACGCGCCTGGGGCCATGGGGCCTGATCCTGCTGGCCCTGCGCGAACCTGTGGGCTTTGCCGTCTATGCCGCTGTTTCGCTGGCGGTGCGGCGTTCGCGCGGTCAGACGGGCTGGGTGCGCGGGCGATAGATCATGGCTGGCGGATCAGCGCCGCCAGACGCCCCGCCTCGTCGTCGATGTCATGGCGGGCCAGCACCCGGGCGCGCGCGGCGGCGCACATTTCGGCCAGCCGGTCGGGTGGTGTCATGGCCAACGCATGGATCGCGGCGGCAAGGGCGATGGGGTCGCCCGCCGGCACCAGCCAGCCGGTTTCACCCGGGATCACCAGTTCGGGTATGCCCGCAATCGCCGTGGCAATCACCGGCCGCCCCGCCGCCATCGCTTCCATCGCGACCACCGGCAACCCTTCGGCAAAGGATGACAGGACCAGCGCCTGCGCCCGCGCCAGCGCCGCGCGCACCCCGGCATCGTCCTGCCACCCCGCGAAGGTCACCTGCGACATCAGCCCCGCCGCCGCAACCTGTGCCTGCAACGCCGGGCGCAGCGGGCCGTCGCCGACCAGCGTCAGGTGCAGCCCGGGGTTGCGCTTGCGCGCCAAAGCAACAGCCTCGATCAACAGCGCCAGCCCCTTTTGCCCCGCCATCCGCCCGATGGCTACCAGATGCGGCCCGCCGGGGGGCGGCGGTACGGGGTCGTCGGGAAAGGCCGCGGGGTCGATGCCGCAATGGATCACCTTCAGGCGGGGCCACAGCGCAGGGTCAGACCAGCGGTACAACTGGCTGCGACCAAAGCTGGATATGGCCACAGCAAACGTCGCCCGCGCGATCTTGTCGGACAGCGACAGCGCATGCGGCGCATCGAACTCCTCCGGCCCATGCACGGTGAAACTATAGCGCGGGCCGCCCAGGGCCTGCACCAGCATTGCGACGGTGGCCGAATTGGTGCCGAAATGCGCATGCAGATGGCCGATCCCCAATGTCCGGCACCGCCGCGCCACAAACGCCGCCTCGGCCCAATAGATCAGATGCCGCAGCCGCCCGCCGGTGCCGTCGCCCCCCCCCGCCCCGCGCGCCCCGCAAGCCATCGCCAGCCGCAGCGACGCCAGTGCCCCCCGCTGCCGCAACCCCCAGAACGCGGCACCCAGCAACGCCGGTCGCCCCGTCTCCAGCACATGTTCGGTGCGCGCGTCCTCGGCCTTGTCCGCCGCCTCGACCAGTGCGGCACGATCAGACCGCATGGCAAAGCGGTGGATGTGGAACCCCAACCGCTCCATCGCGTGGATCTCGCGGCGGATGAATGTCTGCGAAGCGCGGGGATAGGTGTTCACAAGATAGGCGATTTTCACCCCGGTGGCCCCCCGACACGTTGCAGTTGCGCGACGACTATCCGCGAAACCAGACCTTTCAAAGGCCACAATTTGGCGCGATAGAACGGCGCGGGCGACGACGGGGGCGCGCATGACCGGCACCGACAGCATGCCCCGACCGGGGATCGTGGCCCGCGCCCTGCGCGGGTCGGCGATCACGGCGCTGGCCTATGCCGGCAGTCAGGCGCTGCGGCTGGCGTCAAACCTGATCCTTGCGCGCCTGTTGTTCCCCGAGGCGTTTGGCCTGATGGCACTGGTCAGCGTGGTGCTGGTGGGCTTGCAGATGTTCTCGGACATGGGGCTGTCGCCGGCCATCGCGCGGTCGGTGCGGGGCGACGATCCGGCGTTCCTTGATACCGCGTGGACGCTGCAGATCGGGCGCGGCGTGGTCTTGTGGCTGGGGGCCAGCCTGCTGGCCTGGCCGATGGCCGCTCTTTACGGCGCGCCCGAACTGCAATCGCTGATCCCTGTCGCCGCGCTGTCGCTGCTCATCGCAGGCTTCAACCCCACACGGATCGAGACCGCCAACCGCCACCTGATGCTGGGCCGGGTGACGGCGCTGGACGTGGCATCGCAGGCGGTGGGCATTGTCGTGATGGTGGCGGTGGCATGGGCGACCGGGTCAGTCTGGGCGCTGGTGGCGGGGGCGGTCGCGGGGGCGCTGGTCAAGCTGGCGCTGATGACCACCCTGCTGCCCGGCCCCCGAAACCACCTGCGTTGGGAACCGGACGCTGGCCGCGAACTGGTGCATTTCGGCAAGTGGATCCTTCTGTCCACCGTCTGTGGCTTTGCCCTGTCGCAGGGCGACCGCCTGATCCTCGGGGCGTACCTCACGCTCGATCAGTTGGGCATCTACAACATTGGCTATTTCCTCGCGTCCTTTCCGTGGCTTCTGGGTGGGGCGGTCACTATGCGGGTGATGATCCCGCTTTACCGCGACGATCCTGCAGGTGCCAAGGCCACCAACGCCCCGCGCGTGCGCCGGATGCGGATGGCGATGACGGGGGGGCTTCTGGGCCTGTTGGGGCTTTTGGCACTGACCGGGGTGCCGCTGGTGCATCTGTTGTACGATGACCGCTATGTCGCCGCCGGCGCCATCGTGGTGCTGGTGGCCTGTGTGCAGATGCCCGCCGTGGTGGGGATGACCTACGATCAGGCGGCGCTTGCGGCAGGCGATTCGCGGGCGTTCTTCGGCGTGCTTCTGGCCAAGGCCTGCTTGCAGACAGCGGCGGTGCTGATCGGCGCGCACAACTGGGGGCTGGTCGGCGCGCTGGCCGGGCAGGGGATTGCGCTGACCCTCGCCCACCCCCTCATCATCTGGCTGGCCCGCCGCCATCATGTGTGGGACCGGGGCCACGATATCGCAGGCGGCACCTTTGCCGCCCTTGCCGCAGCACTGGCGCTCTGGCTTAACCACGCGGCGATTGCCGCCCTGCCCTGACCCCCGGAGCCCGCCCGTGCAGATCGAACCGACCGCATTGCCCGATGTCCTGATCCTGACGCCTAACCGCTTCGGCGATGCGCGGGGGTGGTTCACTGAGACATGGAACGGGCCGAGAATGGCGGCCATGGGCATCGACCTGACCTTTGTGCAGGACAACCATTCGATGTCGGCCCCGGCGGGCACCCTGCGCGGCCTGCACTACCAGAAACCCCCCCATGCACAGGACAAACTGGTGCGCTGCACCAAAGGGGCCATCCGCGACGTGGCGGTGGATGTGCGCCGGGGATCGCCCGCCTACGGCCAATGGGTAGCGGTGGACCTGACGGCAGAGAATACGCGGCAACTCCTTGTGCCCAAGGGGTTTCTGCACGGCTTTGTCACCCTGACCCCGGACACCGAGGTGCAGTACAAATGCACCGACATCTACGCCCCCGACTGCGACGGTGGCATCCGCTGGGATGACCCGGATATCGGCGTTGACTGGCGCACAGACACCCCGGTGCTTTCCGGCAAGGATCAGTCGGCCCCTTTCCTGCGTGACTGGATCAGCCCCTTCGAATGGCAGGGCACAGCATGAAACTGCTGGTCACCGGGGGGGCGGGGTTCATCGGCTCGGCTGTCGTCCGTCAGGCAGTGGCACAGGGCCATACGGTGGTGAACCTTGATGCGCTGACCTATGCCGCGAACCTTGCAAACGTGGCGTCGGTGGCAGGATCGCACCTCTATGCCTTTGAACACGCCGATATCCGCGACCGCGCACGGCTGGATCAGGTGATGGCCGAACACCGCCCCGATGCGGTCATGCACCTTGCCGCCGAAAGCCACGTCGACCGCTCCATCGACGCCCCCGGAGATTTCATCGAGACGAACGTGACCGGCACCTTCAACCTTCTTGAGGCCGCGCGGGCCTTCTGGACACGGCAGGGCAAACCCGCCGCTTTCCGCTTTCACCACATCTCGACGGATGAGGTGTTCGGCTCGCTCGGGGCCCAGGGCAAGTTCACCGAAACCACCCCCTATGCCCCGAACAGCCCCTATTCCGCCTCAAAGGCCGCCAGCGACCATCTGGTGCGCGCATGGCACGAGACGTACGGCCTGCCGGTGGTGATGACCAACTGTTCGAACAACTACGGCCCCTTCCACTTCCCGGAAAAGCTGATCCCCGTGGTGATCCTGAACGCGCTGCATGGCCGCCCGATCCCCGTCTATGGGCAGGGCCTGAACATCCGCGACTGGCTCTATGTCGAGGATCACGCCGATGCCCTGCTGACAGTCCTGTCCCGGGGCCGCGTCGGTCGCAGCTACAACATCGGCGGCGAGAATGAGGCGCGCAATATCGACCTTGTCCGCATGATCTGCGCCCTTCTGGACGAGATGCACCCCGCGGGTGCGCCCCATGACCGCCTGATCACCCACGTCACCGACCGCCCCGGCCACGACGCCCGCTATGCCATCGACCCGGCCCGCATCCGGGATGAACTGGGCTGGCGGCCATCGGTCACGCTGGAACAGGGGCTGCGGCTGACGGTGCGCTGGTATCTCGACAATGCCGCGTGGTGGCAACCGCTGCTGGACCGGCAGGGTCTGGGCACGCGGCTGGGGACCGGGGGATGAGGGTTCTGGTCTTTGGCCAAAGCGGTCAGGTCGCCACCGAACTGGCGCTGCGCTGTCCGCCGGGGATAACGGCAACCTTCCTTGGCCGCGACATGGCCGACCTTTCGGACCCCGCCGCCTGTGCCGCCATGATCGGCCAACCCGACGCCGTCATCAACGCCGCCGCCTGGACCGCCGTCGACCGTGCCGAGGCGGAAGAGGCCGCAGCAACACTGGTCAACGGTGCCGCCCCCACCGCCATGGCGCGCGTCTGTGCCGACCAGCAGATCCCGTTTCTGCATCTCTCGACTGACTATGTCTTTGACGGTGCCGGTGACCGCGCCTTTGCCCCCGACCACCCCACCGCCCCGCTTGGGGCCTATGGCCGGTCGAAACTGTCGGGCGAGGTGGGCGTGCGCGCGGCAGGCGGGGCGCATCTGATCCTGCGCACATCGTGGGTCGTGTCGGCGCATGGCACCAATTTCGTCAAGACCATGCTGCGGCTGGGCCGCGAACGCACCAGCCTGAACGTGGTGGCCGACCAGATCGGCGGCCCGACCCCCGCCGCCGCGATCGCTGACGTGCTTTTCGTGGCGGCAACCGCGATGGCACAGGGGGCAACGGGCGGCACCCATCATTTCGCAGGCGCGCCCGACACCAGTTGGGCAGACTTTGCACGCGCCATCATGGCCCGCGCAGCCCTGCCCTGCACCATCACCGACATCCCCTCCTCTGCCTATCCCACCCCCGCCCGCCGCCCCGCCAACTCGCGGCTCGACTGCCGGTCGTTCCAGCGCGCCTTCGGTGTGGCCAGACCCGACTGGCAGGACGGCCTTGCGGCGATCATCGACAACCTTTCACCAAGGTAGGTCCCCCGGGGGGGCACGATGCGCGACACTTGGCCGGAAATTTCCTTAACGCTGACGATTTTCCGCCGCATTTGCCGATCACAGTGGTGAAGTCAGCAATGGCCTGCAATGTCTGGTTGCATTTCGTTAATGATTTCGGCCCAATGTTCGTCAAGATATGCGGAGGAAAGATCAATGGTTGCGACAATCGCCATGTCCGGGGTCATCACCGGCATTCTGGCCGCCGCCTTTGCCCTTATGTCGGGCCTGTCGGTTCTGGGTGTCATCCTCGCCTACTGCCTGACCGGCAGCGTGGCGGCGGTTCTGGTCGTGGCTGCGGTGGCCCTGCGTCCTGACGCCACCACCGATGAAAGCCAGACCGAAACGCAGACCGCCTGAACCAGGGCGCTTTCACGTCGGGCGACCTGCGGCACCTGAACCCCGCCCACCGGCCCGACACCAACCACCCCCCCGATTTCACCACTTACAGAAACAACCGCGCCATGCGCCGGTTGCCCCTTCGCCTGCCCCGTTCCCGCCTGCCGCCGGTCTGCCGGCGTCCGACGTGACCGGCCCCAGAGCGAATCACCAGGCCCCCGCCTTTGCACCCGCAGCATGGCATTGACAACCACAGGTTGATCTCGACCTCCGTTCACCATAATGTGGCAGCCGAGTGGCATAATTCCTTGGTAAATGCGGCGGAAACCAGTCCTGACTGCGACGATCTTGGTCGCCAAGTCCCTAACAAAGAAGGTAAAATACAAAGTGGGGGCGCTCGAAGAGAGTGTTTGTGATGGGCTTGAACGACAGCAATTCCCGCAGTGATCTGCGGGAGGACCAGAAGATGTCTGCCTCGTGCCTCGCACGATCCCCGGCCAAAGACCGCAAAATTTTCGCCAAATTGTTCGCGGAGGCATGACAATGACAATCAGCTTCCCCGAGTTCCGGCCCGACGCCTATGCCCCCACCCGCCCCGTTCTGGCGCCCTTGCGGCACGAACCGCCACTGCCGCCGCACCGCCCGGGCCTGTACCGCAACCTGTTCAAACGGGCCTTCGACATCACCGCCGTCACGCTGGCGCTGCCGGTCGTGGCACCCTTGATCCTGGGTCTTGCGCTGGCCGTACGCCGTGACGGGGGATCGTCGTTCTACACCCAACAGCGTGTCGGCAAGGGTGGCCGACACTTCCACATGTGGAAACTGCGCAGCATGGTGCCCGATGCCGATGACCGCATGCAGGCCTACCTCGATGCCAACCCCGAGGCGCGGCGCGAATGGGACACCACGCAAAAGCTCAAGCGTGATCCCCGCATCACCGGCTTCGGCGCCTTCCTGCGCCGCTCGTCGCTGGACGAGTTGCCGCAGCTTTTCAACGTGCTGACTGGCGACATGAGCCTGGTCGGACCGCGCCCGATGATGCTGAACCAACAGACGCTGTACCCCGGTCAGGCCTATTTCGCATTGCGCCCGGGGATCACCGGCCACTGGCAGACCGCAGGCCGCAACGCCACCGCGTTCGAGGCCCGCGCGGACTACGACACGGTCTATGAGGCTGACCTGTCGCTGAAAACCGACCTGCGGATACTCGCCCGTACCGTCGGCGTCGTGATGCGCTGCACCGGATATTGATGCCGTAGAAACACCAAGGCCCGCGCCCCGATGATATCGGGGCGCGGGCCTTTGCATATGATTGACGACATGCGGATCAGGTCAGGTGATGGCAAGGCCCATCAGCACCAGAATCAGTGCGGCCCCTGCCCCAAACAGCGTCTGGCGCGAAATTCCCATAAACCGCGTCTCGCCCCCCCCCGATGTTCCCCGCATGACAGCCGCCACAGCCCGCCGTGCCAGCGGCAACACCACCGGCGCGCGCCGCGCGGTGTGCGACAAGGGCAGATCAGGGATCACAACCACCGGGCGCAGGCCAAGTGACCGTTCGAACTGAGTACGGGTGCGCAGGACCGGGTTCAGCAGATCCATGACAAAGGCCGCGATGATGCCCGCCACCAGACTGGCCACCGCCCCCACCATCGCCAGCTTCTTGCGCCCGCCGGTCACCGGATAGTCGGGCGACACCGCCCGCTCCAACAGGGCAAAGCGTTCCGATTGCTGGCGTTCTTCCAGTTTCTGCGCCGTCTCGGCGTCGGTCAGGCGCTGCGATGACTGGGCGTATTGATCGCGCAGCTGTTCAACCCGGCGGTCCAGCGTGGCCAGCGCCTGTTCCACCTCGGGTCCCCGCGTCAACGCCGCAACCAGCGCGCTGCGGCGCCCCTCTTGCGCGGTCTTTTGCGATTGCAAAAGTACCTCCTGCGCCTCAAGCGCCGCGATCTGGCGCAGGTCGGCATCGCGCAGCGTGCGGCCCTGGCCGATCCGTGCCTTTTCGCTTTGCAAGCTGACCAGTGCCTGTTCGATCTCGCGCAGGTCGGCCTCGATGTCGCGGATCTCGGTCCGGCGGGCTTCGCGCAGGTCGGGCAGGGCGTCGGCATTGGCGTTGCGGAAGGATGCGATCTCGGCCTCGGTCGCCTCGATCTGCGATTCCAGTCGCTTGCTCTCTTCGACAAAGAACGTCAGCGTCTCACGCGCACGGCTGTTCTGGCCTTCGCTGCCGGCATCCAGCACACCCTGGGCAAAATCATTGGCGATGCGGGCGGCCTTGTCGGCACTGTCGGCCTGGGCAAAGATGATCAGCGCCGACACCTGCTGTGGCGCGCCATAGGCCTGCGATGCCACCGACGCGACCGGCTGGAACCGCACCGCGATGCGCAAAAGATGCACCTTTTCATCGTTGCTGATCGGCAACCCCTGATACAACCCATGCCGGTCGATCATCGCCAACAGCGCCTCACGCGTGGTCAGGCGTTGCTGGATCGTCTGCAACCGCTGCGCCGACGCGCCTGCGGCCGGCGTGCCGGTCTCGCCGGTGATGGTCGGTGTTTCCACCTGAATGACCGACGCCGATTCATAGATCACCGGACGCGACAGCGCATAAAGCACCACAAGCACCGTCAGCGCCACCGCCACCACCGCAATCATCAGCCGGCGGCGCAGCAGCAGGCCAAGGAATTCGTCAATCGTCTGGATCGGCCCCATCAGCGTTTCTTCCGGCCATAGCGATAGCGCGCCGTGCGCACATCCTGCGCGCGGTTCAACACGACGCCCAGCATCGGCACCCGCCCCTCGAACAGCCGCTCGCAGGCCTTGACCTCTTCGGCGGTGGTCTGGGTGCCATCGGCCACCAACAGCACCGCATCGACCTGCGGCGCAAAGCCGATCACGTCATCCGACACAAGAACCGGCGGCATGTCATAGACCACCACCTCGGGGTCAAGCTGTTCCAGCATCGCAACCAGTGCCCCCGTGGTATCGGGTGCCTGCAACAGTTCCGCCGCATCGGGCACCGGGCCTGCGTTCAGCGCCAGCGCCAGTGTCCGCCCCACCCGCCGGAAGTGCGATTCAAGCGGTTGTGTGCCGGTCAGGAAATCGCGCAGCAATCCCGGTTCGCGCAGGCCCAACAGGGTGGCAAGGCCGGGACGGCGCAATTCAAGGTCCATCAGCACCGTGCGGCTGCCCGGCCTGCGCGCAAGGCTCAGCGCCAGGTTCGCCGCAACCGTGCTTTTGCCGCAGCCGTGGGTCGGCGAGGTGACCGCGATCCGCCGCCAGCCGTTTTCCTGAAACGCCAGCAGGATGCGCGTGCGCAGGATGTCGAACGCGCCGGGTGCGGGGTCGGTCGACGAACCCGGAAACAGTCCGTTTCCATCCAGCCAGGCCGCATCCAGCGTCACCGGCGCCAGCGATTCCCACACCCGCGCCGGTGTCAGATCATTGTGGCGGAACGACAGGACCGGCAGATTGGCCACCGGCTGGGCATCGGTTGCGGGCGTCGGGGCGTCGGTTGCGCCATGGCGAAACAGCGTCGCCCCCGGCGTGACCGGGCGGCGCTTCTCCTCCGCAAGCTTTCGGAACTGATCGTCGTCCAAGTCCGGTTGCCCCATATGCATGGCCGACCGGGCATCCGCCAACAAGATCGTGTTACTGGCCATGAAAGACCTGTCTCCTGCTGCCACGGGGGTTCCCGTGCCTTGGGTATCACCAACAACCCGCCTTGCAGCAGGCACGACCCCAGTGCAACCCCCGCAAGGCACCCCCGAAAGGCCGCCACCGGGAATCGCCTGGGCCCCCGCCCATCACATTGGTGAATAGCAGATAAACCGCTTCCGCGATAGGCCAAGCTACCCGGTGGCAAAGGGCCGCGCAGGGCTTTACTGTCAAGGCGTGGCAATGCGGCACAGGGACAGGACCGTGGCATCGGGGGGCAACATCGTCGACGCCGTGGTGATCGGGCGGAACGAAGGCGCGCGGCTGGTGGCCTGCCTTGGGTCATTGCAGGGCCGCGTCCGGCGCGTTGTCTATGTCGATTCGGGGTCCACCGACGGCAGCATCGCCACCGCCCGGGCCGCTGGGGCCGAAGTTGTGCCGCTTGACCTTGCGCGCCCTTTCACCGCCGCCCGCGCCCGCAACGCAGGGCTGGCCGCACTGGCCACTGACCCACCCGACCTTGTGCAATTCGTCGATGGCGACTGCATCGTCGATCCCGCCTGGATCGCCACCGCATCGGCCTTTCTGAACACCCACCCCCGCGCCACCGTCGTCTGCGGTCGCAGACGCGAGCGGTTCCCCGAGGCATCCATCTGGAACCGCCTTGCCGACCGCGAATGGAACACGCCTACCGGCCCCGCCCGCGCCTGCGGCGGCGATGCGCTGATGCGCCACGCGGCGGTACAGGCCGCAGGCGGCTACCGCGAAAACCTGATCGCGGGCGAGGAGCCCGAGCTTTGCCTGCGCCTGATCCGTGCGGGCGGCGAGGTCTGGCGCATCGACGCCGAGATGACCCTGCACGACGCCGCGATGACGAAGGTCAGCCAGTGGTGGCAGCGCAGCCGCCGCGCAGGGTATGCCTATGCCGAAGGTGCCGCCCTGCACGGGCGTGACCCCGAACGGCACTGGGTGGCTGAGGCGCGGCGCGCGCTGGTCTGGGGCGTGGGTGTGCCGCTGGCCGCACTGGTCGCGGGATTGATCCATCCGGCGGGCCTCGCCATCCTCGCGCTATGGCCGTTGCAGGTGCTGCGTCTGGGATGGCGCTGGCGCCGTGACGGGCGGGCGGGGTGGGAGGCTGCACTTTTCTCCGTCATTGGCAAACTGCCCGAAGCACAGGGGATCGCAGGTTATGCAATGAACCGGCTGCGCGGCAGGCATGGCGGGCTGATCGAGTACAAGTAACGCCGCATCATCGGCCCAGTGAACCAAAATTCTTCAAAGAATTTTTTCAATTTTTTTCGAAAAAAATTGGATCTGCGCGCCCGGTTCACGCCCCCGCAAACACCCGGTGCGGATGCAAAACCCCCGCCTGCCACTGCCCCACCGCCAGCCCCCGGTTGTCATACGCAGCCCAGGCTTCGGTCCCCCATTCCAGAACCGGCCCCAACACCATCCCCGGCGTCCCGTTGCGCAACCGTGCCGCCCCCTCGGGCGTCGCCTCGACACGCGGCAACCCCTCCAGCGCAATTTCCAGCGGCAACAGGTACGCGTCCAGCGCCTCGGTCTGCGCCAGCCGCTCGACCGTCGCCAGATCAATCCCCTCGGACGCCCGGAACGGACCCGACCATTCGCGGCGCAGCCACAGCACATGGCCGAACGTCCCCAAGCTCTGCCCCAGATCGCGCGCGATGCTGCGCACATAGCCGCCCTTGCCGCAGACCATCTCGAATGCCGCATGATCCGCATCGGGCTGCCCGGTCATCTCCAGCCGCTCCACCCGCAGGGGGCGGGCGGCCAAATCCATCACCTCGCCCGCACGGGCAAGATCATAGGCCCGCGCACCGTCCACCTTGACCGCCGACACCTGCGGCGGCACCTGTGTGATGTCGCCCCGGAACGCAGGCAGCGCCGCAATGATCGCCGCCGCATCGGGCCGCACATCCGACACCGCAATCACCGCGCCCTCGGCATCATCGGTGGTGGTCGAGGCGCCCCACCGCACCACGAAGTGATAGCATTTCAGCGCATCGGTCACATAGGGCACGGTCTTGGTGGCCTCGCCCAAAGCCACCGCCAGCACCCCCGTCGCTGCCGGGTCCAGCGTCCCCGCATGCCCCGCCTTTTGCGCCTGAAACGCCCATTTCACCTTGTTCACCACCGCCGTGGACGTGATGCCCGCAGGCTTGTCCACCACCAGCCAGCCCGAAACCGCCCGCCCCTTGCGCCCGCGTGCCATGTGTCAGCCTCCCGCCGGGCCAACCAGCCCCACCACCGGCCCCATCGACAGGCCCCAGTCATTCCGCCCCAGCCCCGGCGCGTACAGGCGCGAGATCTGGCCATCGAAATACAGCGCATCCGGCAGTCCCAGCCCATCCCGGAACAGCCGCCCGAATTCGTGGAACGTCACGGGCCGGTCCGAAATGGCCATGACCGCTCGCCTGCCATCCGCACTGACCCCCACGCCATTGCGGACATAGCGGCTGTCGCTGTCCACCAGAAACCGCGGATGCAGCGCGCCGCCGATCACCAGCATCGGCCCGGATTGGGTGGCCTGCACGCAATCCGGCGGTGACGCCGCAAAGGCCCGCGTCTCGATCACCGCAAACCGCCCGTCCCGCAGCACGCAGAACACCCCGTTCGGCAACAGGCCAAAGTTGCCCGGCCCCTCGGCCGTCACCAAAGGCGCGCGCGTCACCCCATCCTCGATCAGCAACCCCACCGGCGCGCGGTCGCGGTGGTACATGCCCCCGTTCATCGCAAACACCAGCGACTGCCCGGCCAAAGCCGCGTCCACCCGCGCGAATGATCCATAAACCGCCCCGTCAGGTGCCGTATGGAACAGCCGCAGGTCCGCCCCCGCCGCCACCTCGCAGATGGCATAGCCCTGCCCGTCATGCACCATGTCGCGGCAAGGCCCCGCCATCACCGGCCCCGCGACCACCAGCGTCAGCGCCCTAAGCGCCGCCCGGATCATCGTCATCCCCCGCCGCGATATCGCGCTGCACCTTTGCGTCCGCGAACAGCCGGCGCGTCTCGTCCAGCGCGTCAAACGTCTCATCGGGGCGGAACCGCAGGTCGGGCGCATACTTCAGCGTCATCGCACTGGCCACCTGACGGCGCAGTTCGTACTTGTTGCGCGCCAGCGCCGCAATCGCCGCCTCCACATCGCCGCCGCCCAACGGCATCACATGCACCGTGGCCACCTTGAGGTCGGGCGACATCCGCACCTCGCCCACGGTGATCGACATGGTGTTCAGCACCGGGTCATGCACCTCGGCCCGGTTCAGGACGTCCGACAGCGTGCGGCGGATCAGTTCGCCCACGCGCAACTGGCGCTGCGACGGGCCGGAGTGGGTCTGGTGGCGGGGTTTTGACATGGCGCTGGGCATAGGGCCTTTCACGCCCCGCCGCAACGGCGGGCGCGCACGCCCGGCGCTTCCCCCCGGCACGATCTTGCCTTAGGGAACAGACATCAGCCCCAAGGGACCACTGGCCATGACCACCCTTCCGCGCATCGTCATCACCGGGGCCTCGGGCCGCATGGGCCGCATGCTGGTCCAGACCGTCACCGATAGCCCCGCCAAGGCCACCCTCTCGGCCTGCCTCGAACGCCCCGGCCATGACTGGATCGGTCAGGACATCGGCACCGCGATGGGCGGCCCCCCCCTCGGCATCAAGGTCACCGACGACCCGCTAGAGGCGTTTGCCACCGCACAGGCCGTGATCGACTTCACCGCCCCCACCGCCACCGTCGAATTCGCAAGCCTCGCCGCACAGGCCCGCGTCGTGCATGTGATCGGCACCACCGGGCTGGAGCCCGCACACCTTGCCCGCCTCACCGCCGCCGCCCGCCACGCCGTGATCGTGCGTGCGGGCAACATGAGCCTTGGGGTGAACCTTCTGACCGGCCTGACCCGCCGCGTGGCCGCCGCCCTCGATGCCGACTGGGATATCGAGGTGGTCGAGGCGCACCACCGCATGAAGGTCGACGCCCCCTCAGGCACCGCCCTGATGCTGGGGCAGGCGGCGGCGGACGGCAGGGGCGTCGACCTGAACACCGTCTCGGACCGGGGCCGCGATGGCCAGACGGGTGCGCGAAAGCCGGGCCATATCGGATTTTCCGCCATCCGGGGCGGCGACATCGTCGGCGAACACGACGTGATCTTTGCCGCCATGGGTGAGCGGATCATCCTGCGCCATATCGCCACCGACCGCGCCGTGTTTGCGCGCGGTGCCTTCCGCGCCGCCCTCTGGGGTCAGGACCGCGAGCCGGGGGAATACGACATGCTGGATGTCTTGGGCCTCTGAAGTGATCCGAACGCGGCACCACCGCGTATCCCTCTCATCTTTGGGGGACATCATCATGCGGCACGCCTTGTTCGTCCTTCTCACCGCCCTCGCGTCACCCGCCATGGCCGATGGCTATTCCCGCGTCACCGACCGGGCGGCGTTTGTGGGCCTCGTCGGCGGCAAAAGCCTGACCAGCCTTGGCGTCAGCCTGACCGTGGCCGCCTCGGGTGCCATCGGCGGACGCGCCTTTGGCCGCGACGTCACCGGCGCATGGACCTGGAACGACGGTTACTTCTGCCGCACGATGTCGGCAGGCGACCGCCAGTTCGCGCGCAACTGCCAGCTTGTGCAGTATGAAGGCGACCGCCTGCGCTTCATCGCCGACCGGGGCAAGGGCGACACCGCCAACCTGCGCATCCGCTGACTAACCGCCCACCCGCATCACGATCACCCCCGCCACGATGACCAGCGCCGCCGCCGCCTTGTCGCGCGTCATCCGCTCGCCAAAGACCAGCCAGCCGATCAGCACGGCAAACAGGATCGACGTCTCGCGCAGCGCCGCCACGGTGGCGATGGGGGCCAGCGTCATCGCCCAGATCGACACCGCATAGGCCCCATAGGACGCGGCGGCAGCCACCACCGCCAGCCCCCATGCCCGCACCTCGCGCGGTATCACCGCACGCCCCCGAAACGCCAGCATGCCGCACGAAAAGATCAGCCCGTCCGCCACGAACACCCACCCCACATAGGCCACCGGCGCACCCGAGATGCGCGCCCCCAGCCCGTCGATCATCGTATAGATCGCCGTCGCCGCCGCCGACCCCAGTGCAAATGGCAGCATCCGCCGGTCCTCGCCCCGCCGGAACACGCCCTGCGCCATCAACAGGATGCCAGACCCCAGCATCAGGATGCCCAGATACTGCACCGGCGTCACCCGGTCGGGCAACAGCACCAACCCCGCCAGCGCCACCGCCATCGGTGCCGCGCCCCGCGCGATGGGATAGACCCGGCTCAGATCGCCCCGGTCATAGGCATAGGTCAGACAGAACTTGTACCCGAAATGCGTGATCCCCGCCGCGATCACCCAAGGCACCGCCGCCACGTCGACGGGCGCACTGATCGCCACCACCGCAAGCCCGATCGGCACCTCTGCCATCGACAGGATCACCATGCCGCCAACCCGCGACGTGCCCACCTTGATCAGCGCATTCCACAGCGCATGCAGAAACGCCGCACCGATCACCGCCAGAAAGACGCCAAGGGTCACGTCACACCGGCCCCGCCAAACAGCAGCCCCGCGCCGCCCCGCCGACACCTGCGAAATGACCGCCCGCAACGAAACCCACCCTGACGCCACCCCGCCCTTTCATCTTTGCCCAAATATCCCGGGGTCCGGGGCAGCGCCCCGGAACGCCTCCACCCGCACACCCCACCCGCCTCAGATCAACAGCCCCGCCGCCCCCTCGTGCCGCAACAGCGCAACCTTGGTCTCAACCCCGCCCGGGGCTGAAAACCCGCCCAGCCCATGCCGGCCCAGCACCCTGTGGCAGGGGATCAGGATCGGCACCGGGTTCGCCCCGCAGGCCTGCCCCACCGCCTGCGCCGGGGCACCCACCGCGCGGGCGATCTCGCCATAGGTCCGCGTCTCGCCCAACGGAATCGCCACCATCGCCCGGCGCACGGCGGCCTGCAGCCCCGTCCCCCAGTCCAAGGGCAGGTCGAACGCCGCCAGCCGCCGCTCGAAATAGGCGGCCAACTGCCCGCAAGCCTCGTCCAGCAGCGGCGACCCCTTGCCCCCCTCGTGCCCCCACCGCAACGCCACAATCCGCCCCGCGTCCTCGACCACCGTCAGGGGCCCGAACGGGCTGTCCATCCCCGCCCGCTTCATGCCGCCATCCCCTGCCGCAGTGGCCGGAACGCCTCGCGCAGCATTTCGGCCAGCCCGTCGATGGCGGGTGAAGAGCCATTCGGGTTGCGCCGCAGCACCACGCGGGCCCGGTCCACGATGGGAAACCCGTCATCGGCGGTCAGTTCGCGACACCCCGCCGGGATCGTGCTGCGCGAGATGGGCGATATCGCCAGCCCCGCCTGCGCCGCAATCCGCAACGACGCGGAGGTGTCGCACTCGAACGCCATCCGCCAGCCGATGCTTTGCTGGTCCAGCGACCGCAGCGCGAAATCGCGGCACCAGTCCGACCGGAAATACACCCCCACCGGCACCGGCGCCTGCAAGTGCTGCGCATGCGCCACCGAGGTGACCCAGACCGTCGGGTCAATGCACAAAACCTCATCGCCCGAGGTGTGGCTGCTGTCATACAGAACGGCCAGGTCGATCTGATCCGCTGTCAGCGCCGCCATCTGCGGGTTGGTGAAATCACAGCGCACCGTCACCTCGACCGCCGCATGCCGTTCCGAAAACGCCGCCAGCGCGCGCGGCAGCACGGTGCCCACATATTCATCCGGTATCCC
Source organism: Rhodobacterales bacterium (assembly GCA_038209775.1). Classification (GTDB taxonomy): domain Bacteria; phylum Pseudomonadota; class Alphaproteobacteria; order Rhodobacterales; family Rhodobacteraceae; genus JBBQXK01. Next base: position 26,900 of record JBBQXK010000005.1, read on the forward strand.
GATGCGAACCGGCCCGACCAGCGGCTTTTCCCGCAACGCCACCGCCGCCTCGTCCAGCAAACTGGTCACCCGCCGGGCATAGGGCAGCAACTGCTCCCCCCTTGGCGTCAGCGTCACGCCCCGCGGCAGGCGGTGGAACAGGGGCTGCCCCAGACTGTCCTCCAGCCGCCTTATCTGCATCGACACCGCCGATTGCGTCCGCCCTACCCGGTCAGCCGCCGCCGTAACGCTGCCGGTATCGGCCACCGCCAGAAACGAACGCATCAGGTCGCTGTCGAGGGGGATCATGCGGATACCATAAGTAAAACAGATACCACACATCATTCCTATTCGTTTGTCTTATGTCAACGCCTGCCCCATATCACGGGAACCAGACCGCAAAGGAGACCGCCATGACCATCCTGACCCACATCCAGTCCCTGATCCGCCTGATCCGGGCGCAGGCACAGGTCCGCCGGTCGCTGGGCGCGGTTCTGCTGCGTGACGACGATCACCTTCTGGGCGACATCGGCCTGACCCGCCACACCGCCGCCCGCCTCATCCGCGATCCCCTGACCGGAACCGACCCCTTCGGCCATCAGGTCAGGATGAGCGCCACCTTCACCCCTGCCGCAGCAACCGGCGCAGGATCTTTCCGCTGGGCGACTTCGGGATCACCTCGACCCATGTGATCGCGCGCGGCAGCTTGTAGGACGCAAGACTGCCCGCCAGATGCGCCATGATCGCGGCCTCAGTCACCTCAGACCCCTTGGCCCGCACCACAAACGCCACCGGAACCTCACCCGCCGCCTCATCGGGGCGCGAGGTGACGGCGGCGTCGGCCACGTCAGGATGCGACAGCAGCGCCGCCTCGACCTCCGCCGGGGCCACCTGAAACCCCGATACCTTGATAAGTTCCTTCAGCCGGTCGCGGATGAAGAAATACCCGTCTCCGTCCACCGCCGCGATATCCCCGGTCCGCAACCATCCATCAGGCGTCAGCGTCGCTGCCGTGGCCGCCGGGTTGGCATGATACCCCGCCATCACCTGCGGCCCCCGTATCCACAACTCACCCTCCTCGCCCATCGCCACATCCGCCCCCGTCACCGGATCGACCAGCCGCGCATCGGTGTTGGGCGCCAACGGTCCGACCGACCCCGACCTCGCCATACCCACCGGCGTGGCATGGCTGATCGGGCTCATCTCGGTCATCCCGTAGCCCTGCACCGCATCCACATCCATCCGCCGCCCCACCGCATCGGCCAGATCACCGCTCAGCGGGGCCGCGCCCGAGAAAAGCCGCCTGACCGAAGTCAGATCGAACTGATCGACCATCGGATGCTTGGCCAGCGCCACCACCACCGGCGGCGCACACCAGATCGTCGGCGTCCGGTACTCGGCACACAGCCGCAGGAACATCTCCAGATCAAAGCGCGGCATCGTCACCACACCGGCCCCCATCGCCAGATGCAGGTTCATCAGCACCGTCTGCCCATAGATGTGAAAGAACGGCAGGAACCCCACCGACCAGTCACCCGCCGCCAGCCCCACCACCGCCGCCGACTGATCGACGTTCACCACCAGATTGCGATGCGTCAGCATCACCCCCTTCGGCAGCCCCGTGGTGCCCGATGAATAGGGCAGCACCGCCGTATCCCGCGTCACATCGACCGGTACCTGAGCGTCCAGCGGATCGCCCAACAGCGTACCCAGCCCCGGCGCATCCCCCTCACCGATCAGCACAATCTCGCTCACCCCCGTCCCCGCCGCCCCCTCGCGCGCCACGGCCAGAAACGCAGGCACGGTAATCAACAGCGTGGCCCCGCTGTTGCCCAACTGGTGATGCACCTCGGGTGCGGTATAGCTCGGGTTCAGCGTGGTCACCGTGCAGCCCGCATAAAGCGGCCCATGAAACGCCACCACATACTCGGGCATGTTCGGCGCCAGGATCGCCACCACCGTCCCCGCCCCCATCCCCCGCGCCACCAGCCCCCCCGCCAGCCTGCGGATGCCGTCCATCACCTCGGATGCCGTCATGGCCCGCCCCGTCGGCCCATCAACCAGCACCCGCTCCCCGCCCCGCCCCTCAAGCCCCTGGAACAGCCGCTCGGTGATGGTCAGCCCGGTCAATTCTACCGGCGGAAACCGGCTCTGGATGATGTTCATGTGACCCCTCCCAAGGTGACGTGACGCGGATACTAGCCCGGCTGCTGAAAAGTTGCAGCCTTCATGGTGGGGTCAGCCGACGAAGAAACCCTTTAAGGCGTCCCACAACGTCCGGATGACACCGACAAAGGCTTGCCCGTTCTGTGAAGCCAGCCAAGTCGCAATTCCGGCTGTCGGACCGCCAAGCCGAACCAGCCAGGCCACCGCACCGCCAAGCGCGCGAAAACCCTTTGCCAGCGCGGTTGCACCCGAAACCACTCCCGACTTTGCCATCTCGAAATAATCGCGGATGGACCGAAAGGTTGCAGCGACGCTTTCGTCCGTCCCGCCCGGACCCTCGGCAGCCTCGGCTGCGCTGATCGCCTGATCGGTCAGCCGGATGCCCTCGTCCGGGGTGGCAGCGGGGGACAGGGGGGGCAGGGTGTCGGCCTCGACCGGGGGCAGCAATAGCGGGCGAAGCTCGTCGTGCATCGTGACAAGTTGCAGCCAGCCTTCGACAAACCCCTTGTCCAGCGCGTCGGTCACATAGGTGTCGGCCAGGCCACCGCGCAGGAACGACATCGGGCCGTCAAGCAGGATATAGGTCGGCTCGTCCATCCTAAGCGGCGCGGCAAAGGCGGCCAGCCGGGCGACAACGCGGCGGTCCACCTGCTGCGCCTCGGCATCGGCCAGCAGCATGGCAACATGGGTGCGCAAGGCAATCACGCGCAGCGCCAGTTCCTTGGGTGCCAGCCGTTCCGGCGCACCGGGGTTGGTGGCGGACAATTGGTCATCCTGCACGTCGAACCCGACCGGAGAGGCCAGCATCAGCCGCTCGGTCAGCGGCAGCGGTGCCGCGCCGCCCGGCGGGTCGCGAAAATCAGGATGCGTGCCCTTCAGGTACTGCACCGTCTCGATGGCGCACCGACGGCCATCAAGCCGCGACAGCATGTACATCCGCCGGTCCCGGTCAGGGTCGGCGGCGGGGGTGTTTTGAAAGTTAAGGTATTCGGCGCGCTCTGCGGCAAAAGCCGGAATCCGCAGAATAACGCTGATGTCCGACACCCGCGTGTTGCTCAGGTTCAGCGAGGTCAGCCCCACCATCCCCGACAGCGCCGCGATGTCCGACACCGGCGTGCGGCTCAGGTCCAGCGAGGTCAGCCCCACCAGTCCGGACAGCGCCGCGATGTCCGACAACCGCGTGTTGCTCAGGTTCAGCGAGGTCAGCCCCACCAGTCCGGACAGCGCCGCGATGTCCGACACCGGCGTGCCGCTCAGGTTCAGCGAGGTCAACCCCGCCATCCCGGACAGCGCCGCGATGTCCGACACCTGCGTGTCGCTCAGGTCCAGCGAGGTCAGCCCCACCATCCCGGAAAGCGCCGCAATGTCGCGCAGTCGAAAACCACTGAACGGTGTCACTTTTCCGTCAGCCGTCCGATCCCCCGCAAACAACCCCCGCAGATTGGTCAGGGTGGCGATTTCTTTTGGCAGAGCCGTCAGCGCGGTCAGGTCAGAAAGGTCCAGAACCTCCGCCCCGGTCTCGCGCACTACGGCAATCAGGCGCAGCGCCTCGGCCCGCGCTGCGCCCTCATCCTCCTGCCACTCCTCGCGTCCGTAGTCCTGATCCAACCCGTCCCCCGCCCGATTCGCAGCCTGTCGTTAACCTGGCCCGATGCGACCAACCCTGTGCATCGAATGCATACGCCCTGTGCATGCAATGCACACACGCATTTCCCCCCGAAACCCAACCGTAACCCCCCCGCCCCGCCCCCTTGTCGGGGGCGGCACCAAGGTCACAACAACGCCCGTCTCAGCCCAGCGCCGCGTCACACCGCGCACAGGTATGCGCATGCCGGTGCGTCCCGACATCGGGCAAAATCTGCCAGCACCGCTGACATTTCTCCCCCTCGGCCAGGGCAAAAACCACAGCCACACCCGGCACTTCCGCCAGCCGGAACGCCTGATCCGGGGCGGCGTCGCCCGTCACCCGGATGGCCGAGGTGATGCACAATTCCGCGAAATCAACGCCTTGCAGGTCGGCCAGCAACCCCGCCTCGACATGCACCACCGGCGCCGCCTCCATCGACGCGCCGATCACCTTGGCCGTCCGCTGCACCTCCAGCGCCGCCGTCACCACCCGCCGCACCGCCCGCAGCCGCGCCCAGCGCCGGGCAAGCCCATCATCCAGCCAACCCTCTGGTGTCGCAGGGAAATCATGCAGATGCACGCTCTCGTCCTCCCCCGGATAGCGCGACAACCACACCTCTTCCGCCGTGAACACCAGGATCGGCGCAAGCCACGCCGTCAGCCGGTGAAACACCATATCCATCACCGTCCGACACGCCCTGCGGCGCAGGGAACCGGGGGCATCGCAGTACAGCGCATCCTTGCGGATATCGAAATACAATGCCGAAAGATCGGTCGTGCAAAACGCGAACAACCTGCTGAAAACGCCCTGAAAATCGTACGCCGCATAGCCCTTGCGAACCTCCGAATCCAGTTCCGCCAGCCGATGCAGCATCCAGCGTTCCAGATCGGGCATGTCGCCCGGCTCCACCATTTCCGCCTCGGTAAACCCGTTCAAAGCCCCCAGCATGTACTTCAGCGTATTGCGCAGCCGGCGATAGCTGTCGGCGGCCCCTTTCAGGATTTCCTTGCCGATCCGCTGGTCACCCGTGTAATCCGTCTGCGCCACCCACAGCCGCAGGATATCAGCGCCATACTCGTTGATAACCTCTTGCGGTGCCACGGTATTCCCGATGGATTTGGACATCTTCATGCCCTTTTCATCCAGCGTGAACCCATGCGTCAGCACCCCCCGATAGGGTGCCCGCCCCTTGGTGCCACAAGCCTGCAGCAGCGACGACTGGAACCAGCCGCGATGCTGGTCGGTACCCTCCAGGTACAGGTCGGCAATCCCGTCCGCCGCCCCATCCGTCCGATCACGCAGCACGAAGGCATGGGTCGAACCTGAGTCAAACCACACATCCAGAATGTCGAACACCTGCTCGAACGCCTCCGGGTCATGCAGCCCGCCCAGCACCTGCTCCTTGAAGCCTTGCACATACCAGACATCCGCACCCTTTTCCTCGAACGCGGCCACGATCCGGGCGTTCACGGCAGGATCACGCAAAAGGTAATCCGGGGCAGTGGGTTGCACGCCTTTCCTCACAAAGCACGTTAAAGGAACCCCCCAAGCGCGTTGTCTGGACAGAACCCAGTCCGGCCTCGCCTCCACCATCGCATGCAACCGGTTCCGCCCCATCGGCGGCGTCCATGTCACCAGATGGTCGATGGAATTGAGCGCCCGTTCCCGTACCGAGGCCCCGTGTTCGCCCATCCCGTCATCCAGCGCCCGGTCGATGGCCACGAACCACTGCGGCGTGTTGCGATAGATGACCGGGGCCTTCGACCGCCACGAATGCGGATAGGAGTGCTTCAGCTTCCCCTTGGCAAACAACGCCCCGGCATAGGCCAGTTGCTTGATGACCGAGACGTTGGCGGGGCCTTCCTTGCCATCCGGCAGGATGATGTGCTGGCCACCGAAGATTGGCAGGTCGGCGCGATACGATCCGTCCGGCTCGACGTTGTAGGTCATCGGCAGCTTGAACTTGACGCCCAACTGATAGTCGTCATCGCCGTGAGAGGGGGCCGTGTGGACGAACCCAGTACCCGCGTCATCGGTTACATGATCGCCTGGCAGCATCGGCACGTCATAGTCCCACTCGGCCTTGCCCCCCTCGACGCCCCGCAGGGGGTGGCCAAGCGTCAGCGCGCTAAGGTCGTCGGGCGAAACCGTGCACAGCCTGCGGACCATCTCTGGCCCGACCAGCTTGGCCTGCCCGAACACTGCATCCGCCAGCTTGTCCGCCACCAGAACGCGGTGCCCGATGGTGGCCGTGCCGTCCGCCGGTCGCCCAATCACCTCATAGAGCCCGTATTCGATGGCCGGACCAAAGGCGACGGCGCGGTTCTGCGGGATGGTCCATGGCGTGGTGGTCCAGATCACCACATCGGTCGGCGTCTTTGTGAACAGCGCATCGGCGGCGGCCACCACCCGAAACCGCACCCACACCTGATGGCTCGTATGGTCGTGATACTCCACCTCCGCCTCTGCCAGCGCGGTCTTTTCCACCGGCGACCACATCACCGGCTTTGACCCCTGATACAACGACCCGTTCATCAGGAACGCCATGAACTCCGCCGCGATCACCGCCTCGGCGTGGTGGTCCATCGTCAGGTACGGCCGGTCCCAGGCCCCGGTCACGCCCAGCCGCTTGAACTCGTCACGCTGCACGTCGATCCAGCCTTCGGCGAACTTGCGGCACTCCTGGCGGAACGCCACCACATCCACGTCGTCCTTGTTCAACCCCTTGGCGCGGTACTGCTCTTCGATCTTCCACTCGATGGGCAACCCGTGACAGTCCCACCCCGGCACATAGCGGGCATCGAAACCCATCATCTGCTGCGACCGCACCACCATGTCCTTGAGCGTCTTGTTCAGCGCATGTCCGATGTGCAGGTGCCCGTTGGCATAGGGCGGGCCATCGTGCAGCACAAAGGGCACGCGGCCCGGCTTCAAACGCAGCCGGTCATAGACGCCGATCCGCTCCCACCGCTCCAGCCACCCCGGCTCACGCTGCGGCAGACCGCCGCGCATCGGGAAATCGGTCTCGGGCAGGAACACGGTATCGCGGTAGTCGACGGTATCAGGGGTATCGGCGCACATGGATGCGGGTCCTCAAAGGCTGGCGATGAAAAGGGGGGGCGGGGCACTCAAACGCCTTGTCCGGCGACTGACGCGTCAGACCGCCGGGCCGGTAATTCGGGCAATGATCGCGGATATCGCCAGCATGGCCGGGCTTATACGCCGCGCCCGCGCAACGGTCCAGCCCCCGTTACCCCCTTTGCAGACCCCTGCAACCCGCGCTATCCCTTCCCCATGGGCATGAACATCGGCATCGCCGGCGCGGGGATCGGCGGACTTGCCGCAGGGGCGCTCATGGCACAGGCGGGGCATACGGTCCGCATCTTCGACCAGTTCGCCGCCCCCCGCCCCATAGGCTCGGGTCTGGTGATCCAGCCGGTGGGGCTGCAGGTTCTCGACCGGATCGGTGCAGGCGACGCCGCCCGGTCACAAGGTGCGGTGATCGAGCGGATGCTGGGCCATGAGGCCGCCACCGGTGCCACAGTCCTCGATGTGCGCTACCGCCACCGGGGCAAGGGCGAGGCGGGCCTTGCCATCCACCGCGCCAGCCTGTTCGATGCGCTGTGGCAGGCGGCCCTGCAGGCGGGCGTCACCGTCATCCCCGCCTCAACCGCCATCGCGGCCCCCCTCGCCATGGGCAAACGCACGCTCACGATGCAGGATGGCACCACCCAAGGCCCCTTCGATCTCGTCATCGACGCCTCGGGCACCACCTCGCGCCTCTCGCCGCTCAAGGGCCGTCCGCTGCCCTATGGCGCGGTCTGGGGCACCGTGCCATGGCCCGCCGAAACCGACCTGCCACCGGACCACCTCACCCAATGCTACCGCCGCGCCAGCCGGATGGCGGGCGTCCTGCCCATCGGCACCCCACCCGGCAAGGGCCCCTCCGCCGCCATCTTCTGGTCCTTGGCCACCCGCGACATCGACCAATGGCGCGCCACCCCCCTGCCGCAATGGAAGGCCGAGGCCACAGCACTTTGGCCAGACATCGCCCCCTTCCTGACCACCATCACCGCACATGACCAGATGACCGCCGCCCGCTACACCCACGGCACCCTGCGCACCCCCATCGCCCCGGCCATGGCCCATATCGGCGACGCCGCCCACCGTGCCAGCCCGCAACTTGGCCAGGGGGCCAACATGGCGCTGCTGGATGCCTATGCCCTGTCATGGGCCCTTGCCCGAGAGACCGGCGACGCGGCCCTCGCCGTCTACGCGCAGTCGCGCCGCTGGCACGTCCGCCTCTACCAGACGCTCAGCGCTGCCTTCACCCCGCAATACCAGTCCGACAGCCACCTTCTGCCGATCCTGCGCGACCACATCCTAGCCCCCGTCTCGGCATGGCGCCCAACTCAGGCAATCCTTTCCCGCCTCGTCTCGGGCCACCTGATCCCGCCCGTCGCAGGCCACCCCTGACCCTTCCCCCTCTTTCTGCCCCTAAATATCCCACCGGGGTTTGCCACCGGGAACGCCACCGGTTCGAGTGACCGGTGGCATGGGGGGGTGTGAAACCCCCCGCTTTGCAACGGTTCCGCAAGAAACGCGGCCCCCGTGATTTTCAGGTCGTCGGCCAGATGACCCACGACGCACGCCCTGCCATGTCCGGACGTCTGCGGGCGCTCATCCGCCATCACCCACCCGCAGCGTGATGCAGGCCAGCGTGTTCTCTGCCGCCGACCGCCCCGCGCTGAACAGAAGCGGCGCATTCGCCACCTCGGCCAACGCACCAGCATCAATCGCGAAGCCCGCCCCGTCGCGAGGGCACGCTACCAGAAGGTGCGCGTCGGGACGAAACGGATAGCCCGACCTGACGATCCCCGGCTGGACCTCCTTGCGCCGAAACCAGTCGTCGGTCCGGGCCTTTGCGGCGGGCCATGACAACGTCGGATTGCTGGACCGGTCCGGCCCCGTACCGCTCTCGCCATGGACGTAGCAGACGGTGGGCGGCCCGCTGGCATTCCGGTTCTTCAACTCCAGCGTCACGATGCCGCCCTCGACGGCAAAGCGCGCCTTGGTCCATCCCCTGCTGTCCGGCGCCAGACCAAGTACCTTCAGACCGTCGATCCGCCCGGTCTCGGCGAAACGGGCGCAGGCGTCGAACAGAACGTCCAGCGTCGCATCGGGGGCGCTGTCCCCGCGTGCAAACCACCCAAGGCCAAGCACGGCCACAACAGCCGCCGCGCCGAACATCACCGCTCGCCGTGCCATGCCCCTGCCTCCGCCCTGTGCCAACGGCCGGATGGTCGCGCCCGCACCGCGCGCCGGTCAAGCGGATTGCACGCAAGGCCGCGTCGTCACCCCCCCGTCACGCCTTCGGCCACAACCTTGCACGCCTGCTGGGGGTCGGTCGTCAGAACTGCCAGAAACATCGCCGGACGGTCGCCCTCGCGCATGCCCGAGGCCGGCGCGCCAAGATTGCCTGGAAGTGCCTGCACGCAGAACCCTTCCCCCGGTCCCGGGCAGGACGCAAGACAGGGGGCGTCGGGGCCCTGGAACAGGCCGACGACCCGCCGGTTGCCTGGCTCCTGCGCCCGCCGCGCAAACCGGGCCACGATCTATGGCCTCGCCTTCGACAAGGGAACGCCGGGTTGCGGACGGTGGCATCCCTGTCCCAGACACGGCCCCAGATGGCACAGGAATGGACCGACCCGTCGCGATAGTCGGTCTCGATCCGCACCGGCACCGACCCCTCGGCGATCGCCACCGTGGCCCCTCTCATGCCGTTGCCGGTCGACCAGAGCCAATGGCCGGGCATCGCCGACGTGCGGCCCTCGACCACAACCGCAGCACAGCCATCCATCAACCCGTCCAGCGTGTCAGAGGTCAGCGCAACCGTCAGCAGCACCTTCAGCGCGGCCCAGCGTACGGCAGCACCCGCCGCCAGCCCCACGACCACATTGCCGATCCGTCGCCGGTCCCAGCCCGCCATGATGCCCCCTGACCGGCCACCCCGTCGTCAGGTCTCCGGCCAGTCGGTCCATCAGGCGTCCTTTCCGCTGTCCACCGCAATCCCCTTCAAGGCCCGTCCGACCAGCGCCGAAACGCGCGGCCGCTCCAGCGCCCGGAACGCCATCGGCCGGCACAGGTCCATCGCCGCCAACCCCACCCGGGCGGTCAGCGCGCCGTTGACCACCCCTTCGCCAAACCGGCGTGACAGCTTCGACAACAGCCCCCCGCCCGCCACCGTGCCGATCATGTCATCGGTCAACGCCAGCGCGCCCGTGGCCAGCAAATGCGCGAACACCCGCCGCATCAGCCGCCAACTGCCGATATTGCCCGCGCGGCCGCCGTAAATCTCGGCCACCCGCCGCACCATCGCAAGGTTCGCGTACAGCGCCACCGCCACATCGGCCAGCGCCAGCGGGATCAGCGCCGTGGCCAGCGCCACCCGCCGCGCCGCCGCCTCAACCTCTCTTGTAGCGGCCAGATCCAGCGGCGCCATCAACTCCGCCTCGGTCAGCGCCAAAAGCGCGTCCGCATCCATCACCTCGCCCTGCCGCTCGTCCAGCCGCGCCCGCGCCCAGGCCATGTCGGCCCGCGCCGCGTACAGCCCGCTGATCGCCACCCCGGTCGCCCGCGCCTCGGCCAGCGGTCCCGTCCGCGCCGCCTCGGCCCGCAGGCGCAGCCCGTCCAGCCGCGCCAGCCGCGCAAACGCCGCCGCCTCGCGCAGCGCCAGCGCCGCCAGCACCACCACCGCCGCCAGCGCCAGCGCCATCCCGATGGCACCCAGTATCTCGTTCCGCGCCAGAAGGTTGGCCACGAAATCCCAGACCGTCACCGAAATCACAAACCCCGCGAACGCCCCCAGCACCCAGACCGTCACCCGCCCCCACAGCGACCTGGCCCCGGCCACCGCCGCCACCCCCTGCATCGCCGCAGGCAGCGCGTCAGGCACCGGCAGGGCATCGCCCGGTGACGGTGCGGGGTCGTCCAGCTCGATCATCACAGGGCGGGCAGGTGGCATCACAGGAGCGCTCCGCAAGGTGCCGCAGGCGCGCGACATGTCATGAGGTGTGCCCTTAAAGGCCCGCCGTCAACCCTGCCCTTGCCCCTTCATCTTTGCCCAAATATCCCGGGGTCCGGGGCAGAGCCCCGTCCCTTGCCCGCCAACCGCGCAACCGGCCCGCCCTCATCCCAACCGGTCCCCCAGCAAAAACTCCGCCGCCCGGTCCAGCCGGATATGCGGCGGCCCCTCGCCGGGCTTCAGCGACAGGCGCGCGGGCGAAAATGTCATCAGCCCATAATCCCCGTCCAGCCACCGCTCCGCCCCCTCGCGCGCCGGGATCAGCAGGCGCGCCGGGTCCTCGGGCAACGCCCCCGGATACAGCGCCGCCTGCCGCCCATCCGACAGCATACCCCGCACCATCGGCAGGCTGACCCCGCCATGATCGCGCATTTCCTCGGTGGTGGCGCGCAGGGACGCTATGCTCATCGCCGCCACCTCCGCCCCGGCAAACGCCGCCCGGTCCCGCGCCTCACGCAACATCGCTTCGGTCAGGGCGGTCAGGCGCGGGTGTTCGGTATGGTGCAGATGATCCGCCTTGGTCGCCGCGAACAATATCCGGTCGATCCGCCGCGCGCCGAACAGCGACGCCAGAAACCCGTTCCCCCCGGGCCGGAACGCCGTCAGGATATCGGCCATCGTTCGGCGCAGATCGTCCAGCGCCGCAGGCCCTGCATGCACCGCGCCCAGTACATCCATCAGCACCACCTGCCGGTCCAGCCGCGCGAAATGGTCGCGAAAGAATGGCCGCACCACCCGTGACCGATAGGCGTCATAGCGCCGCTCCATCTCGCGCCACAGACTGCCGCGCGGGGTAATCGCAGGCATCGGCAAAGGCGCGAATGTCAGCACCGGCGACCCCGCCAGATCGCCCGGCAACAGGAACCGCCCCGGCGTGCAATCCGACCACCCCGCCGCCCGTGCCGCCCGCAGATACGCCGTCCACGCCCCAGACAGCGCCAGCGCCTTCGGCTCCTCCAGCCGCAACGCCCCATCCTCGGCCCGCGCCAGCGCCATGAAATCCTTGCCCTGCGGCCGCCGCGACGCCTGCGCCAGCGCCGTCTCGGACCAGTCGGCATAACTGCGCCCCATCAGCGACAGGTCCAACAGCCACTCACCCGGATAGTCGATGATATCGACATGCACCGTACGCGGCCCAAGCCAGCCGCCGAACAACCCCGACGGCCGCACCCGCAGCGACAGGCGCAGTTCCGACACCATCCGCGTGCTGTCCGGCCAGCGTGGCGCAGGCCCAGTCATCGCCGCCAGATGCGCCTCATAATCAAACCGTGGCAGCGTCATGTCGGGCTGCGGCTGCAGGAACGCGGCCTCAATCCGCGCCGCCGCCCGCAGTTGCGGCATCCGGGCGCGGTCCATCAGATTGGCCACCAGTGACGTGATGAACACCGTCTTGCCCGCACGGCTCAGCCCGGTCACCCCCAGCCGCACCACAGGCTCCGTGAACCCGCCCGAGACCTGCGCCACCCCCTCCGCCAATCGCCCCAGCACCACGTCACCCCCTTGCGGTCAGGCCGCCGAACATAGGGGCCACCCCCCTGCAGCGTAAGGGGGCTTCACGCAGCCAGATGCGCCACCCCCGGCGGCAGCCATCCGGGCCGCGCCCCCACCGTCACCAACATGCCCAGCGCCCCTAACGCCGCAATCCCCCAGACCCCCGACACCCCGATCTTGTCGGGCGTGGCCATCACCACCGTCTCCGCCGCCGCCGCCATCATGGTGCGCTTGATCGCCGCCTCGTCCGGGTCACCCGTGGTCAGCCCCGTCTCGGGATGCACCCCCGTCACGCCCAACAGACACAGGTCCGCCCGTACCCGCTGAAACCCCGCCTGCGCCTCGGGTCCGCAAGCGACCATCGAATGCCGGAACACCCGCCCCCCCACCAGCACCACATCGACCTGCGCGTGATGCTCCAGCGCCACCGCAATGCCGGGGCTGTGCGTCACCACCGTACACCGCAGGTCCACCGGCAGCGCCGCCACCAGCGCCAGCGTCGTGGTGCCACCGTCAACCAGCACTGTCATCCCCGGTCGCACCAAAGGCGCCACCGCCAACGCCAGCCGCCGCTTGGCATCCGCCTGCATATCGCGCCGCCGCGCCAGCGGCAGGTTGGTCGGCGACGCAGGCAGCGCGCCCCCATGCACCCGCACCAACAGCCCCTCACCCGCAAGTTCGCGCAGGTCGCGGCGGATGGTGTCCTCGGACACCCCCAGTTCGGCGGCCAACATTGTCGCCACCAGCCGCCCCTCACCCTTCAGGCGTGCCAGCAGCAGGGACTTGCGCTGCGAAGTCAGCATCGCCGGGGTTCTCCAAATCTGCACGATACTGCACGGTATTGCACGAATCAGCGCGATGTGCAATCTCCACCCCAAAGCGGGGCGACAATTGCCGGAACTGCGCGCGGGCGCACGAGCCGCCGGTTGCCGCCAAAACCGATTTCTTCAAGGAAATCGGACCGGAGTTTTCGAAAACTCCGCAGCAACGACGCGACAAGGCGCGGCGCTTCCGCGAAGGGCCATCCTCTACCAATGTTGACGCGAAAGGCACCCTCAATGACCGCCCCCATGATGATCCTGATTGCCGGCCCCTACCGCTCGGGCACCGGCGATGACCCGGCCCTTATGGCCGCCAACCTCGCCCGACTGGAGATCGCCGCATGGCCGATATTCCAGCGGGGCCACGTCCCGATGATCGGCGAATGGGCTGCCCTGCCAACCTTGCGCGGCGCAGGTGGAGGCGCACCCGGCAGTGCCGCCTATGACAGCGTGATGCACCCGACGGCGCATCGGTTGCTGGCCCAATGCGGCGGGGTTCTGCGCCTGCCCGGTGCCTCGGTCGGGGCCGACAACGATGTGCGGATTGCACAGGCGCGCGGCCTGCCGGTCTGGACCCGGATCGAGGATATCCCCCTTGCGACGGACGCCGACGCCACCCCCTGACAAACCGCGCCCGTATGTCATCTGTATGTACAGATGACATACGGATGCTGTACGCCCTGAATACGGATCGAATACGCCCAAAACCCAACGTTCCCGGCGGCTTGCCCCCCGGGACCACACCACCCCCGACCGACCCCGTTGCGATGCACGCCACCTTGCGCTAGCACCCCCCCCATGCCGCGTTTTGCCTTCCTTGTGGAATACGACGGAACCCCGTTCCACGGCTGGCAACGACAGTCGGGCGGGCAACCCTCGGTGCAGGCATCGCTTGAGGCAGCCCTTGCCCGCATCGACCCCGCCAACCCCTTGATTCAAGGGGCCGGCCGCACCGATTCCGGCGTCCACGCCTCGGGTCAGGTGGCCCACGCCGACCTGTCCCGCGACTGGGATCCCTATCGTCTGGCCGGTGCCCTTAACGCCCACCTCCGCCCCGCCCCAGTTGCGATCATCACCTGCGCCAAGGTCGCCGACGACTTCCACGCCCGTTTCTCCGCCACCGAACGCCGCTACCGCTACCGCATCCTGTGCCGCAAGGCCCCCCCCGTGCTGGCAGGCCCCCAAGTCTGGCAGGTCCGCCACCCACTGGATATGGACGCGATGCAGACGGCGGCACAGTATCTGGTGGGCAAGCACGACTTCACCACCTTCCGCTCGGCGCTCTGTCAGGCGCAAAGCCCGGTCAAGACGCTGGACGAGATCACCTTTTCCGCAACCCCCGTCCCCGGCGGCATCGAGATTCACGCGATCCTCCGGGCCAGGTCGTTCCTGCACAATCAGGTCCGCTCGATCATCGGCACGCTGGAACGGGTGGGCTCCGGCGTCTGGCCCCCCGAAGCCGTCGCAACCGCCCTCGCCGCCCGCAACCGCAGCGCCTGTGGCCCGGTCGCACCGCCGGGGGGGCTGTGCCTGACCGACGTACGCTATCCCTTTGATCCCTTTGGCACTTGACCCCGGCCCGACCACAAGCCATCACCCTATTCACCCCCAGAAACAGGCACACGCAGATGACAAGGCACGTCCTCATCACCGGCACCGCAGGGTTCATCGGCTTTCATCTGGCGCGGCGGATGCTGGCAGATGGCTGGCGGGTGACGGGGGTCGATGCGATGACCGCCTATTACGACGTGGCGCTGAAGACCGCGCGACATGGCATCTTGCTGAAAAACAACAACTTCCGCGCTGTCGAGGGCCGCATCGAAACCCCCGGCCTGATCGCCGGCCTGATGGCCGCAGACCCACCCGATGCCGTCATCCATCTGGCCGCACAGGCCGGCGTCCGCCACTCCATCGACGCGCCGCGCGAGTATGTCGATGCCAACATCCTGGGATCATGGGAGATTCTTGAGGCCGCCCGCGCCCACCCGCCCACGCACCTGTTGATGGCGTCCACCTCGTCCGTCTACGGCGCCAACACTGCGATGCCCTACGCCGAGGATCACCGCGTCGACCACCCTCTAAGCTTTTACGCCGCCACGAAAAAGGCGGGCGAGGCGATGGCCCATTCCTATGCCCACCTCTACGGCGTGCCGACGACGCTGTTCCGGTTCTTCACCGTCTATGGCCCCTGGGGCCGGCCCGACATGGCCTATTACAAATTCACCCGCGCCATTCTGGCCGGGGAACCCATCGACATCTACAACCACGGCCAGATGCGGCGCGACTTCACCTATGTCGATGATCTGGTTGAAGGAATTTCCCGCCTGATCGGGCATGTACCAACCGCCGGCGCCTTGGGCGCATCGCCCGTGGCCCCGTGGCGCGTGGTCAACATCGGCAACGGCGCACCCGTCGGCCTGATGGATTTCGTGGCGGCGGTAGAGGCTGCGACGGGGCGTGAGGCCATCAAGAACATGCTGCCGATCCAGCCCGGCGACGTACCCGCCACCTGGGCCGACACCACCCTGTTCGAGGCGCTGGCGGGCAAGCTGCCCCGCACCGATCTGGCTGTCGGTGTGCAGAGTTTCGTCGACTGGTACTGCGATTTTCATGGTGTTCCAAAGGGATGAGCCGTCTCTGGCGGAACGGCTGGCCGGTTCTGGTGCTGGTATCCGCCTGTCTGGCCGCGATGCTGGCGCAATACTGGTTCGGCGCGCAGGAAATCGGGTTTCGCAAGCAATGGGCCTGGGCGCTGGAGTGGATGCCGCTCTACCCTTCGGCGTTTCACGATGACGGATTCGACTGGGGCTGGCAGCGGGCCACCATGCTGTTTTCGCATGGTTTCTAGCACTTCGGCTGGCTGCATATGGGCGTCAACATGGCCATGCTGGCCGCCTGCGGCACGGCGGCGACCGCGCGTGTGGGGCCGTGGCGGTTCCTCGCGTTGTACCTTGCCGTGATGCCGCTGGCCGCCCTTGCCTATGCCTTCGCGAACGGCCCCGAGGGGACGATGGCCGGTGCTTCGGGTGCGATCCACGGCGTCGCGGGGGCGGTCGTGGTCTGGGCACTGATCGACGGGAGACCCGGCAGGGCGGCGATGTGGCTGGCGATGGTTCTGGGCCTGAACGGGTGGTTCTGGTGGCTCACAGGCGGCAATTTCGCATGGGAACTGCATCTGGCCGGTCTGCTGATCTGGGCCGCTGCAGCGCCGCCCGTCGGTCCACGCCGAACGCTGAAATAGCTGACCTGCAACGAAAAACGCCGCCCCGGCAGGGGGCGGCGCGGTGGTTCCGACAGCCGGAAAGGGTTCAGAACCCGAGGCCTGCGTACTTGTTCTTGAACTTGGACACACGACCGCCGGTGTCCATCAGCTTGGCGTTGCCGCCGGTCCAGGCGGGGTGGACCAGGGGGTCGATGTCAAGCGCCATCTGGTCGCCTTCCTTGCCCCACGTCGTGCGGGTCTGGAACACGGTGCCATCGGTCATCTTGACGCTGATGGTGTGATAATCGGGGTGAATACCGGTTTTCATAGCGCTTACTCGCCCTTTGCCTTGTAGTTGACCTCTTCGGCGATCCGCGCCGACTTGCCGCGACGCGCGCGAAGATAGTACAGCTTGGCCCGGCGAACCCGGCCACGGCGCACCACCTCGATGGCGTCGATGTTCGTCGAATAGAGCGGGAACACACGTTCCACCCCCTCGCCGAACGAAATCTTGCGCACGGTGAACGAGGCCGCGATGGTGCTGCCGCCCGAACGCGCGATGCACACGCCTTCATAGGCCTGCACGCGGCTGCGGGTGCCTTCGGTGACCTTGTAGCCGACGCGGACGGTATCGCCGGCCTTGAAATCCGGGATGGTCTTGCCAAGCGCCGCAATCTGCTCGGCCTCAATCTGCGCAATCAGGTTCATGCGCCACTCCTTACTTTGCCCGCGGTATGGTCCGCAGAGATGATGCCGCCCGAGAGCTCTCGGTCATCCACCGGGTCCCTGCCCCACATGGGACAAGCCCGCCGAAGATCAGGCGCGCTGCTTTGCCGTCTGCCGCCGTTTGTGCCGTACGCCACCGGAGAAGGTGGCAAGCGCAAACGATACGGGTCCGGCAGAGTCGGTCAGACCCCCGGACGGGCGGGGTATAGGGGGGGTGTGGCGGGGGGTCAAGGGCACAGTTCGCTGCTGCAAGGCCGAGGGTTCGCTTGCAGATGGGGCGGTGTCGGCCTAGGTTCACACCTTGGCATGAGGGCTGATGATGACCACGCGCCCATCCTCACAGATCATCCGCGCAGGGCAGGCCGCGATGGCCCAGCTTGGGCGCGGCAACCCGGCGACCGCACGGCGGCTGATGGCTGCGCTGGACGCGATGACGCTGTTGGCGGCCCAGCACGGGTCAGCAGGCAAGCGCGACCAACAGGCCGGGGCGCTGGCAGAGCGGGCACGGCTGGTACGGATGCTGGCGGAACTGCCCGGGCGGGCCGATCCGGGGGCGGGCCATACGGCCGCCCTGCGCGCCGCGACCGAGGCGGCAGCGCTGGCGATGAAGGCGGCTGAGGCAGGCGGTGTCAATGACGTGAACCTGTCGGCCTATGTCGTGGCGACGGACGAGCGGGGCCTGTGCGCGCTGGAACTGGGTCGCAGCAGTGGCAAAGAGCAGCTTACTCAGGCCGCCGGCTGGTTGGCCGAGGCTGAGGCAGGGTATCGGCGGCTGGGGCGCGACGGACCGGCTGACACCGCCGGACTGGGGGCGCTGGAGGCGCAGTCGCTGGCGGCTCTGGCGGACTGAGCGTGCCGGTTTAGAACCGTTCCAATCCTTGACTTCGCAGGCGCCGGGGCGCATACCCGACAATAACCGTTGGAGAGACCGCATGTTCATCCAGACCGAATCCACGCCCAACCCCGCCACGCTGAAATTCCTGCCCGGCCAGACCGTGCTGGATGCAGGCACCGCCGATTTCCCGAATGCCGAGGCGGCAGGCAAAAGCCCGCTTGCCAGCCGCATCTTTGCGGCGGGGCCGGTGACCGGCGTGTTCTTCGGCAATGATTTCGTGACCGTGACCAAGGCCGAAGGGACCGACTGGGCGCATATCAAACCCGGCATTCTGGGTGCGATCATGGAGCATTTCCAGTCGGGCGCCTCCGTGATGGAAGGCGAGGCTTCGGGCGGCCATGCCGAGCATACCGGCGAGGATGGCGATATCGTGCGCCAGATCAAAGAGTTGCTTGATACCCGCGTGCGCCCCGCCGTGGCGCAGGATGGCGGCGACATCACGTTCCACGGGTTTGACCGGGGCGTCGTGTATCTGCACATGCAAGGGGCCTGTGCGGGGTGCCCCTCGTCCACGCTGACACTCAAGATGGGCATCGAGAACCTGTTGCGCCACTATATCCCCGAGGTGACCGAGGTTCGTCCGGTTGCCGCCTGAGCGGCAACTGACCACGCATCCGGCAGATGACGCGCGCGAGGCGACGCTGCGACGGGGCGGTGTGACGCTGAAGGGCACTTACCGTGCGGTCGCATCGGGTGCGCCGGTGGTGGCCAACGTGCCCGGCTCTGGGCCTATCGACCGCGATGGAAACAACCCCTTGGGTGTGGCCGCTGCCCGCTGCCGTCATCTTGCGGATGCGCTTGCAACCCGGGGCGTGGCCAGCCTGAGGATCGCCAAGCGCGGCATGTTTGGCAGTGCCAACCCCGGCCTTGACGCCAATGCGGTGACGCTGGGCGGCGATCTGTCGGGCACGGAGCGCGCGCTTGTGGCGGGCCACAGCAAGGGCGGGATCGTGGCGATGATGGCGGGGGCTTGGGCCGATGTGGCGGGCGTGGTCCTGCTGGAGTCGCCGGTGCGAAGGCTGGCGCAGGTGTTGCGGGCGCAATTGCAAGCCAACCCCGCGAACGCGCCGCTGCTGGATGCGGCTTTTGCCGCGATCTCGGCGCTGGAGGCGGGGATGCCGGTGGCGGCCGATACTTTGCCACAGGCGCTGCTGCCGTTGTTTCACCCGAACATGCAGCCGCTCCTGATCGGGCTCTTCGCCGCCAACCCCGCGCAACTGGCCGCCGACCTGCAGCACCCCTTGCTGATCGTGCAGGGCACCCACGACCTGCAGGTCGATGTGTCCGACGCCACTGCACTGGCCCATGCCCGCCCGGATGCCACCGTGGTGCTGGAACAGGGCGTGAACCATGTCCTGAAACTTGCCGCCGCCGGGCGTGACGGCAACCTTCGCCTCTATGCCGATCCTGACGCCCCTGTGGTGGCCGATGCGATGCCCGCCTTTGCGACGGGCATCGACACCGGGACAATCCGGCCATGACGACCGTCGGGGGCGCGCTGATCCTTGCGTTCGACACGTCAGGCCCGCACTGCGCCGGTGCCGTGCTGTCGGGTACCCTGGTTCTGGCGACGGCGCAGGAGCCGATGGAAAAGGGGCAGGCCGAACGCCTGATGCCGTTTCTGGAGGCGGTGCTGTTGCAGGCCGGAATCAGCTGGCACGACCTTGCCGCTTTGGCCGTCGGCACCGGGCCCGGCAACTTTACCGGCGTGCGGATAGGCGTGGCGGCGGCGCGGGGGCTGGCGCTGGGGCTGGGGATACCGGCGATTGGCGTGACGCGGTTTGATGCGCTTGGGTTTGGCCAGCCACGCCCCCTGACCCTGATCGAGGATGCGCGGCGGGGCGAGGTTTATGTACAGCGGATGGGGGCGGGGCTGCCGCGTCTGGCAACGCTGGCTGCGGCGATTGCCGAAGGCGGGCCTTTCGCGGGGTCGGCGGCGATGCTGACGGGGGCCGAGGTGGTGCAGCCGCGCTGGCCCTTGGCCGAGGCGATCGCCCGGTTTGCCGCCACGCGGTTGGGGGACGTCAACCCGCGCCCGGCCCCGTTCTATCTGCGCCACGCCGATGCGCTGCCGTCGTCCGATCCGCCGCCGGTGATTCTGCCATGAGGCCCGTCGTTGTAGGTTCCGGCGGCGCACCCGGTCGGGGCGTCGGGCCCCCCCTCCCCCATCTCCTCCCCACAAGGGGGGAGGGGCGCCGCCCCTGTCACCGCCGCGCGGAATGGCGGCCTTCTTTCAGGCGTCCGCATCTGGCAGAGCGGCCCGATGGTGGCGCTGACTACTCCCCTCCCTCTTGGGGGGAGGGGTGGGGGGTGGGGGGGCCTGTGGCGGGCGTTTCATGACGCCCGGTGATCTGGCCGCCCTGCATGCCCGCGCCTTTGCCGACCAGCGGCCCTGGACCGAGGCGGAATTTGCCAGCCTTTTGGGCAGCCCGCATGTGGTGCTGCTGTCGGTGCCGATGGGGTTCCTTCTTGGGCGGGTGCTGGCGGACGAGGCAGAGATACTGACGCTGGCGGTCGATCCTGATGCACAGCGGCAGGGCCATGCGCGGTGGCTGTTGCACGGATTTCTGGCGCAGGCCTCGGCTCACGCTGTGACCGCCTTTCTTGACGTTGCCGAAGACAACACCCCGGCGCGCAGCCTGTATGCTGCAGCGGGATTTATCGAGACGGGGCGCAGGCGGGGGTATTTCACCCGGCCGGATGGCCCGCCGGTCGATGCCATCCTGATGACCCGCGCGCTGACCGATTCCTGACCGCCCTTTTCTTGACCAGTGAGTAAAATCTGCGCTGCCCTCGCGCAAATGCTGCTTGACCGGCAGGGCCAAACCCGCACTAGATGAAGGCAGAACCGCCCCCCCGCCCGCTGCGGGCCGGGGACGAAAGGCGGTCAACCAACGACGATAACAATCGGGAGCGATCCATGACTTTCACGAAATCCCTCGCGGGTGCCGCCGCGACCTTGGCGCTGCTTGCGGGCACCGCTACGGCCGATCCGGCGATCATCTTTGATCTTGGCGGCAAGTTCGACAAATCCTTCAACGAGGCCGCGTTCAACGGTGCCACCAAATGGGCCACCGAAACCGGCGGCACGTTCAAGGAACTGGAAATGCAGTCCGAAGCACAGCGCGAACAGGCGCTGCGCAGTCTGGCCGAGGCCGGGGCCAACCCGGTGGTGATGACCGGCTTTGCCTTTGGTGACGTCCTGAACACCGTGGCCCCGGATTTCCCGGACACCAAGTTTGCCATCATCGACATGGTGGTCGATCAGCCCAACGTGAAATCGGTGGTCTTTACTGAACATGAGGGCAGCTATCTGGTCGGCATGATGGCAGGCCTTGCGTCGAAAACCGGCACCGTCGGGTTCATCGGCGGCATGGACATTCCGCTGATCCGCCGCTTTGGCTGTGGCTATGCGCAGGGTGTGCTGGCCGCAAACCCGAACGCCAAGGTCGTGCTGAACATGACCGGCACCACCCCTGCCGCCTGGAATGACCCGGTCAAGGGTGCCGAACTGACCAAGGCGCAAAAGGCGCAAGGTGCCGACGTGATCTATGCCGCAGCCGGCGGTACCGGCATCGGCGTGCTGCAGACGGCGGCGGATGAGGGCATTCTGTCGGTGGGCGTGGACAGCAACCAGAACCCGATGCATCCGGGCAAGGTGCTGACCTCGATGCTGAAACGCGTCGATGTGGCCGTGTACAATGCCTTCAAAGAGGGCGAAGCTCTTGTTCCCGGCGTCAACGTGCTGGACCTGAAATCGGATGGCGTCGGCTATGCGATGGACGAGAACAACGCAGCCCTCGTGACCCCGGAAATGAAGGCCGCGGTCGATGCGGCGGCGGAAAAGATCAAGTCGGGCGAACTTGTGGTGCATGACTACATGTCCGACAACGCCTGCCCGGCCGCCTCGTTCTGATGGCGTCTGGCGCGGATACGGGGGGGCGGCAGGCAACTGCCGCCCCCTTTGCAATTGAACTCAAGGGCATATCCAAGGCGTTCGGCACGGTACAGGCCAACCGCGACATCAACATCGCGGTGCCGCGCGGCACAATCCACGGCATCATCGGCGAAAACGGCGCAGGCAAATCGACGCTCATGTCGATCCTCTACGGGTTCTACCGGGCCGATGCCGGGCAGATCATCATCAACGGCAAACCGACGCCCATCCCCGACAGCCAGAGCGCGATCCGCGCCGGCATCGGCATGGTTTTCCAGCATTTCAAGCTGGTGCAGAATTTCACCGTTCTGGAAAACGTCGTGCTGGGGGCGGAAGAGGGTGCCCTTCTGAACACCTCGCTGGCCAAGGCGCGGCGGGTGCTGACCGACCTTGCGCGCGAATACGAACTAGACGTGAACCCCGACGCGATGATCGAGGATCTGTCGGTGGGCCACCAGCAGCGGGTCGAGATCCTCAAGGCGCTGTACCGGCAGGCCGATATCCTGATCCTCGACGAACCCACCGGCGTGCTGACACCCGATGAGGCCGACCATCTGTTCCGCATCCTCAAGGGCCTGCGCGATCAGGGCAAGACGGTGATCCTGATCACCCACAAACTGCGCGAGATCATGGAGACGACCGACAATGTCAGCGTGATGCGGCGCGGCACGATGGTGGGCACCGTCAAAACCGCCGAGACCAGCCCCGAGGCGCTGGCGGAACTGATGGTCGGGCGCAAGGTTCTCTTGGAGGTCGAAAAGCGACCCGCCACCCCCGGCCCCGTGGTGCTGTCGGTCAAAGACCTGCGGGTGCGGGATGAAAACGGGGTGGAGCGGTTGAAGGGTGTGACCTTTGACATCCGCGCTGGCGAGATACTGGGCATTGCCGGGGTGGCTGGTAACGGCCAGTCGCAACTGCTGGAGGCTTTGGGCGGTATTGCGCGGGCCACCGGGGCGGTCACGCTCAACGGGGCGGACCTGCCGCTTGGGGGTCCAACGGCCAACGGACAGGCCCGGCGCGCGGCGGGCATCGCCCACGTGCCCGAGGACCGGCAGCATCTGGGCCTCATCATGGATTTCACCGCCTGGGAGAATGTCGCCTTCGGCTATCACAACGCCGCCGAATACCAGACAAACGCGCTGTTCATGAACAACAAGGCCCTGCGCGCCGACACCGAAGCCAAGATGAAAACCTACGACGTGCGCCCACCGATCCCGACGCTGGCGGCCAAATCTTTCTCTGGCGGGAACCAGCAGAAAATCGTGGTCGCGCGCGAGATGGACCGGAACCCGGACCTGTTGCTGATCGGCCAGCCGACGCGGGGGGTGGATATCGGGGCTATCGAGTTCATCCACAAACAGATCGTGGCGCTGCGCGATCAGGGCAAGGCGATCTTGCTGGTCAGCGTGGAACTGGACGAGATCATGAGCCTGTCCGACCGGATTGCCGTGATGTTCGACGGCCAGATCATGGGCACCGCCGACCCCGCCACCACGGACGAGCGTGCGCTGGGGTTGATGATGGCGGGGATGGGCGGAGGGAGTGCGGCATGATTGCACCGACGCTCTGGTCTGCGACACGGGATTTCCTGCAGGGCAACGCCGGTTTGCCGACTGATTTTGCAGCGCTTCTGCCCCCGTCCCCGGCCACCCGCGCGTGCGACGCCCCGCCGGAAGGTTTGTCGCGTCCGGTACCCGTAGGACTTGCCGCACTGGCCGGAACCGCAACACAAGCAACGCACGAGCTTTGCCGTGCGGTGACGGACAGTGGCGACCGACTGACATGGCGATCGAGTTATGCGGCCGACGATGTAGGGGCCTTTGCCACTGGGTATGCCTGGGCGGCCATCGCGGGGCCGGATGGTCCGCTGGTTGCGCCCGACGCGTTTGTGTCGGTGATGTATGTCGGGCCCGACCTTACCTATCCACGGCACCGCCACACGCCGGAAGAGGTGTATGCCGTGCTGGCAGGAACCGCCGAGTTCTGGTCGGACCGCCAAGGCGCCGGCTGGTGCCGTGCGGGCGACCTGCGCCACCACCTGCCGAACGAATGGCATGGGCTGCGAACCGGCCCAGACCCGGTGCTGGTCCTGTCGGTCTGGCGCGGCCGCTATGAGAAATCGGAAATCGTGGAGAAGGCCGCCTGATGGACAAGCTTCCCCGCTGGGCCGATGTGGCTCTGGTGCCCCTGATCAGCCTGAGCCTTGCCGCGTTCACGGCGGCGCTGGTGCTGTTGGCCATCGGGCAGGACCCGGTGGTGGCGTTCAACGTGATGGTCGATGGCGCGCTGGGGTCGGCCTATGGCTGGGGCTATACGCTCTATTACGCCACCAGCTTCATGTTCACCGGGCTGGCGGTGACGGTGGCGTTTCATGCGGGCCTGTTCAACATCGGCGGCGAGGGGCAGGCGCAACTGGGGGGCCTTGGGGTGGCGCTGGTGTGTCTGGCGCTGCCATGGCCGCACTGGACGGTGGCGTTATTGGCGGCAAGTCTGGCGGGGGCGGCGTTTGGGGCGGCCTGGGCGGCGATCCCGGCCTATCTGCAGGCCAAACGCGGCAGCCATATCGTGATCACCACGATCATGTTCAACTACATCGCGTCGGCGGTGATCGTGTACCTGCTGGTCGATGTGCTGCGTCCGAAGGGGCAGATGGACCCGGCATCAGCCCGGTTTCCCGAAGGGGCCAAGCTGCCGACCTTCACCGACATGCCAGTCCTGCGCGAGTTCTTCGTGCGGCTGAACGCCGACGGCACGCCGAGGCTGAGCAAGGCAGGCGAGGTGATGTATTCCAGCGTACCCGCCAACGTCACCCTGTTCATCGCGATTGCGGCCTGCGTGGCGATCTGGGCGCTGTTGTGGCGCACGCGGCTGGGCTACCAGATCCGCGCCTTTGGCAAATCGGAAAAGGCGTCGCTCTATGCCGGGATCAACCCGGTGCGGATCACCATGATCGCGATGCTGATTTCCGGCGGGCTGGCAGGGCTGATGGCGATCAACAACGTGATGGGCGAAAGCGAGCGTTTGTTGCAGAACTCGGCCGAAGGGGCGGGGTTCATCGGCATCGCGGTGGCGCTGATGGGGCGCAACCATCCGGTGGGGGTGTTTATGGCGGCGATCCTGTTCGGGTTCCTGTATCAGGGCGGGGCCGCGCTGGGGCTGAACACCACCATCCCGATCGAGATGCGGACGGTGGTGCAGGGGCTGGTGATCCTGTTCACCGGCGCCTTGGATGTGATGGTGCGGATGCTGTTGACCCGCGCGTTCAACCTGTTCCGGTCCCGGCAGAAGGGGGTGGCGTGATGGATTACGCCACGCTTCTGCAAATTCTGGACAGTACCATTCGCCTTGCGACGCCCTTGCTGCTGGCCTGTCTGGCGGGATTGTATTCGGAACGCGCAGGCGTGTTCGATATCGGCCTTGAGGGCAAGATGCTGATGGCCGCGATGGCGTCGGGGGCGGTAGCGTTCCTTACGGGGTCGGTCTGGCTGGGAATGCTGGCGGGTATCGGTGCGTCGATGGTACTGGCGGGGATCCACGGGCTGGCGTCGATCACGTTCCGGGGGAACCAGTTGATTTCCGGCGTGGCGCTGAACTTCCTGTCGTCAGGCATCACGGTTCTGGTGGCACAGCGGCTGTTCGGGCAGGGCGGGCGGACGCCGCCCCTTGAAGGTGCCGCGCGATTCAATCCGATCACCCTGCCCTTTGCCGAGGAATTGCAGGGCGTGCCGGTCCTTGGGCCTTTGTACTACGAGGTGATCTCGGGCCATTCGGTGCTGGTCTATGCGGCGGTGGCGCTGGTCCCGATCAGTTGGTGGGTCCTGTACCGCACCCGGTTTGGCCTGCGCCTGCGGGCAGTGGGCGAAAACCCGGCGGCGGTGGATACGGCCGGCGTGTCGGTGGTGGGACTGCGCTTCGCGGCGCTGGCGATCACCGGCATCCTGTGCGGGCTGGCCGGGGCCTATATGGCAACAGCCCTGCAGGCAGGGTTCGGGCGTGAGATGACGGCGGGGCGCGGGTACATCGCCCTTGCCGCACTGATCTTTGCCAAGTGGCGCCCGGTGGCGGCGCTTTGGGCGTGCCTTTTGTTCGGGTTCTTTCAGGCACTGGCACTGCGGCCCGATGTGGTTGAGCGGGTGGTGCAGGTGAAGATACCCGTGACGTTCCTTGAGGCACTGCCCTATGTGCTGACGGTGCTGGTGCTGGCGGGGTTCGTGGGCAAGGCGGTACCGCCGCGCGCCGGGGGAGAGCCGTATGTCAAGGAGCGTTAGCGCGCTGTGCCTGCGGGCAGGAGCGGGGGGTTTCACACCCCCCGCACCCCCCGTGGAGTATTTCGGCAAAGAAGAAGGGGGCGGGGTGTGATGGTGACGGAACTGGCCGAACTGATCCGTACCCGGGCCGGCACGGCACCCGTCCGTCTGGGGATGATACTTGGGTCCGGCCTTGGCCATCTGGCGAGCGCGGTCGATGGGGTAGCGATTCCCTATGCCGATCTGCCGGGGTTTCCGCATGCGGCGGTCAGCGGGCACAATCCGAACCTGGTGATCGGCGATCTGGAGGGGCAACGCGTGGCCATCCTTGGCGCGCGCGAGCACTACTATGAGAACGGCAATCCGGCGGCGATGCGGGGCGCGCTGGAGGTGGTGGCGGCACTGGGAGCGACTGACCTCATCCTGACCAACGCGGCCGGATCGCTCAGGCCGGACATCCGGCCCGGTGATCTGATGCTGTTGTCGGACCACATCAATTTCTCGGGCCTGAACCCGCTGATCGGCGAACCCACCGACCGCCGCTTTGTGCCGATGACCGACGCGCATGACCCCGCCCTGCGGACGCGCCTGCGCATGGCGGCAGAGGCCGAAGGCGTGGCGTTGCCCGAGGGGGTTTATGCCTGGTACTCCGGCCCTTCGTTCGAGACGCCTGCCGAGATCCGGGCGATCCGCACCCTTGGGGCCGACGCGGTGGGCATGTCGACGGTGCCCGAGGTGATCCTGGCGCGGTTCATCGGCCTGCGCGTGGCCGCCGTCAGCGTCATCACCAACATGGCCGCCGGCCTGTCGGACGAGGCGATCAGCCACGAACATACCAAGGCAATGGCCCCCATTGGGGCCGCAAAGCTGGAACGTGTCCTGCGCGCCATGCTGCGCGGGCTGTAACGCCCCCCTGCCCCCGAAACCCTTGCGAAGGTTTGACTTTGCCGGTCGGCGCGCGCAGGTTGTTGGTGCTGCCCCCGCCACGCCCGGGTGCCTTGTCTCAAGGTGCCTGCGATATGTCTTTACCGACCGACGCCCGATGCAGCTTTATCTTCCCATTGCCGAGATGTCGGTCAACGTGTTCGTCCTTTTAGGGCTGGGCGGCGTCGTGGGCCTGTTGTCGGGGATGTTCGGCGTGGGCGGCGGGTTCCTGATCACGCCGCTTCTGTTCTTTCTGGGGGTGCCGCCTGCCGTGGCCGTGGCGACCGGGGCCAATCAGGTGGTGGCGTCATCGGTGTCGGGCGTGCTGGCGCAGTTGCGTCGCCGGGCCGTGGACATTCCCATGGGCTGTGTCCTTTTGGCCGGGGGGATGATCGGGTCGGGCGTGGGCATCTGGGTGTTCGCGCGGCTGACGGCACTGGGGCAGGTCGATCTTTTCGTGCAGCTTTCCTACGTGCTGTTTCTGGGCCTGATCGGTGCGATGATGCTGCGCGAAAGCGTGGCATCGCTGCGCCGCGCGCGGTCAGGCGCGCCGGTGCGGCGCGCGCATGTGCATACCTGGGTCCACCGCCTGCCTTTCAAAGTGAAATTCCGCGCCTCGGGCCTGTATATCTCGGTCCTGCCACCAATGATGGTGGGCGCTTTGGTGGGGTTCCTCGCGGCCATCATGGGGGTGGGCGGCGGATTCATCATGGTGCCCGCGATGATCTACCTTCTGGGAATGCCGACCAAGGTGGTGGTCGGCACCTCGCTGTTCCAGATCATCTTTGTCACCGCATTCACCACTGTCATGCATGCCGTCACCTCGCAGACCGTCGATCTTGTGCTGGCGATGGTGCTGATCGTTGGCGGCGTGTTCGGCGCACAGGTAGGGGCGCGGCTTGGCGTCATGCTGCGGGCGGAACAGTTGCGCATCCTTCTGGCGCTCCTGGTGCTGGCGGTGTCGATCCGCATTGCGCTTGACCTTCTGCTGACGCCCGGGGAACTCTACTCGCTCGCCCCAGGGGTGATCCCGTGATCCGCGCGCTGATCCTGGCGCTGGTGATGGCCACCCCCGCATGGGCCGACGAAACCATCGTGGCAGGGCTCAGCCACAGCGACGTGTCGATCACCGCAGGCTTTACCGGCGAAGAGATCCTGATCTATGGCGCCGTCCGGCGTGAGGCCCCGCCGCCACCCGGCCCTGCGATGCAGGTGATCGTCACCGTCGAAGGCCCGTCCGCCCCGGTGATCGTGCGCAAGAAGGCCTGGCGCGCGGGCATCTGGGTGAACAGCGAGGCGGTGTCCATCGACAGCGCCCCCAGTTTCTATGCCGTGGCATCGACCGTACCGCTGACCGAGGCGCTGTCAGAAATCGACAACCTGCGCCACCGCATCACCATCCCCCGCGCCATCCGCGCCGTCGGCATCACCGGCGAGGCTGACGATGCCCCGTCGTTTGTTGCAGCCCTTCTGCGGCTGCGCGCAGCTGAGGGAAGCTATCGGTTGACCGAAAGTTCGGTCTCGTTTGCCGAGGCCACGCTGTTTCGCACCGATATCGCCCTGCCTGCGAAGCTGATCGAGGGGGATTACCGCGTGCGCCTCTTTCTCACGCGCGGCGGTCGGGTGGTGGACTGGCAGGAACAGGTGATCCCGGTGCGCAAGGCCGGCCTTGAACGCGCGATCTTCGCGCTGTCGCGGGAACGGCCACTGGCCTATGGGCTGCTGTCGGTGTCGCTGGCAATCCTTGCGGGTTGGGCTGCGGCGGCACTGGTGCGGCTCATCCGGCCCTGAGGCCGTCAGCCTGCCTCGGCCAACAGCGCCGCAAGGTCAAGCCGCGCATTGCGCATCACGAGGTCGCCGCCCTTGTCGCGCGGCCATTCCGATACGGGCCGGTCGCGGTACAACTCCACCCCGTTGCCATCGGGGTCGCGCAGATAGACCGCCTCGCTCACGCCATGGTCGGCGGCCCCGTCCAGCGGGATACCGGCATCCAGAACCCGCTTCATCGCCGCCCCAAGGCTGGCGCGGTCGGGGAACAGGAACGCGGTGTGGTAGAGGCCCGTATGGCCCGGCGGCGGCGGCGTGCCGCCCGCGCTGTCCCATGTGTTCAGCCCGATATGGTGGTGATAGCCCCCCGCCGACAGGAACGCGGCCTGCGTGCCATAGCGCTGCTGCACCTCGAACCCCAGCACACCGGCGTAGAACGCAATGGCCCGCTCCAGATCGGCGACCTTCAGATGGACATGCCCCACGCGGGTGGCGGCTGGCAGGACAGACATGGCGGCTCTCTCCTCAATAAGAGCCACATCATAGCCCCTCCTTGCCCCGTCCGAAAACCGCCCCTGACGCACAGCCGCCCTGCGCAGGCGCAAAGGTGCGCCCCCGGCGGGGTTTTGGGGACAGGCCGGGGGCGCGAAGTGACGGGCCGATGGATACGGGGGCCGGGGAAGGCCCAGGTACCGGGGACGGGACAGGATCGGACCGATTCGGGCAGCAAGACCACCCTGAGGAAAGACTAGCCGATGGTGTGAATCGTTCCCGTGACATCCGCTGTCATGGAAACGCCCCCCATTTCATCTTGACCGAAGTATCCTCGGGGGTACGGGGGGCAAGCCCCCGGGTGCCGGCCTCACCGCCCGCGCGACCGGATCATGCCCGTGATGTCATAAACCTGATCCAGAACGGGGCGCGCGATGGCCTCGGCCCGGTCAGCCCCCGCACCCAGGATACGGTCGATCTCTCCCACGTCCTGCATCAGGCGCACCATCTCGCCGGTGATCGGCGACAGCCGCGCCACCGCCAGATCGGCAAGGGCGGGCTTGAACGTGGCGAAACTGGCCCCGGCATGGGCGGCAATCACCGCCTCGGGCGTCATGTCGGCGAGGGCCGCATAGATGTTCACCAGATTGCGCGCCTCGGGCCGGTCGCGCAGACCTTCCAGTGTTTCGGGCAGCGGTTCGGCATCAGTCTTGGCCTTTTTGATCTTTTTGGCGATGGCATCGGCATCGTCGGTCAGGTTGATGCGGCTTTGGTCACTGGGGTCGGATTTCGACATCTTTTTCGACCCGTCGCGCAAAGACATCACGCGGGTGGCCGCCCCTTCGATCACCGGCTCGACCAGCGGGAAGAACGCCACCCCATAGTCGTTGTTGAATTTCATCGCGATGTCGCGGCACAACTCCAGATGCTGCTTCTGGTCCTCGCCCACCGGCACATGGGTGGCCTTGTAGGCCAGGATGTCGGCGGCCATCAGTGCGGGATAGGCAAACAGACCCAGCGACGCCGCCTCGGCATTCTTGCCGGCCGTCTTGTCTTTCCACTGGGTCATCCGACCCATCCAGCCCATCCGCGCGATGCAACTGAAAATCCAGCCCAGTTCGGCATGCGCCGTCACCTGTGACTGGTTGAACAGGATCGACCGCGCCGGGTCGATCCCGGCAGCGATGAACCCCGCCGCCGCCTCGCGCGTCTGCTGGCGCAGCTTGGCCGGGTCCTGCCATGTGGTGATTGCGTGCATGTCGACCACGCAATAGACCGTCTCGATCCCCTCATCTTGCTTTTCCACAAAGCGTTTGAGCGCACCAAGGTAGTTGCCCAAGGTCAGCCCCCCCGACGGCTGGATGCCCGAAAAGATGCGCGGTGCAAATGTGCCGGGGGCGGGGGCCGGGTCTGCCATGGGTCATGCTCCGTCTGGAAATCTGTGCAGTTGCGGCTTATCCCTGCGGTCAGGGGGCGTCAATCTTGGCCTCTGCAAAGGAGCCACCGATGAACGACCTGAACGCCGCGCCGATCAACCCCCTGCCGCCGGTGGTCTGGCTTCTGACCCTGCCCGTCATTGCGCTGGAGGTGGTGATATCACTGGGCGCATCGGGAATGGTTGGCGGGCCGGGTGCCATCGGCTGGCGGCTGGACGCGGTGCAGCGGTTCGCCTTCTCGCCCGAGTATCTGCGCCGGATGTACGAGGTCGGGCTGTGGCCTGCCGATGGGCTGATGCGGCTGGTCAGCTATCCGCTGGTGCATCTGTCGACAACCCATGCGGTATTCGTCATCGTGTTCCTTCTGGCCCTTGGTAAGTTCGTGGGCGAGGTGTTCCGCTGGTGGGCCGTGCTGGTGGTGGTGTTCGGTGCCGCGGTGGTGGCGGCGTTGGTCTATACCGCCATACCCTTCGTCAGTGACCCGCTGGTCGGGGGCTATCCGCCGGTCTATGGCCTGATCGGGGCCTTCACCTTTATCCTGTGGACCAACCTTGGGCGGACCGGCGGCAACCAGATGCGGGCGTTCTCGCTGATCGGGATGCTGCTGGCGGTGCAACTGGTGTTCGGCCTCTTGTTCGGTGGCGGCACTGAGTGGATCGCCGATCTCGCGGGGTTCGGGGCGGGGTTCCTGTTGTCCTTCGTGGTCAGCCCGGGCGGCTGGTCGCGGGTGATGGCCAAGGTCCGCGCGCGGTAGGTTCAGCGCTTTCGGCGCAGGGCCGCGCGGAACTCGGACGCGACAAAGGCGCCGATGCCGAAGCCTGTTGCAAAATATGCGGCTGATCCCGTCACCACCAGCACCGCCAGTGCGCCGTAGCGCCAGACCGGCGTGGCAAGGGCAGGCCCCAGCACCAGCGTCAGCCCCCACAGCACCGCCCCCATCAACAGCGATGCCGCGATAATACGCGGCAGCCGCCGCCGCAGGCGGTCGTCGAACGCGGCCTCGGGCCCCATCGCCCGCGCGCCGCGCCACAATTGCCAGACCATGACCCACCCCGCCACCGTGGTGGCAAGTGCTGCCGCCATAAATCCGATGACCGGCATCATGGCCACGGCAAAAACCGCATTCACCACCATCGACCAGACCGCATAGCGGAACGGGCGTCGCGTATCCTCACGCGCATAATAGAGCGGCTGGAACACCTTGTGCAGCACGAAGGCAGGCAGACCAAGGCCATAGGCCGCCAGTGCCAGCGCCGTCGCCGCCGTGTCGTCGGGGCCAAAAGCTCCCCGCTGGAACAGCACCTCGCACAGGGGCAGTGCGATCACCACCAGCGCCACGGCGGCGGGAATGGTCAGGGCCAGGGCAAACTCTGCCCCCCGGTTGAAGCTGTCCCGCCCCCCCGCCGCATCCCCCGCCGCCAGACGGCGCGACAGATCAGGCAGCAGCACCGTGCCGATGGCGATGCCCACGACGCCCAAAGGCAACTGGTACAGCCGGTCGGCATAACTCAACCACGCAACAGCCCCTTCGGTAAAACTGGCGACCTGACGACCCACCAACAGGTTCACCTGCACCACCCCCCCCGCCAGCACCGCAGGCCCCGCGATCACCGCAAGGCGGCGCAATTCGGGCGTCAGGCGCGGCAGGCGCGGAACAAATCGGAACCCCGCCCGATGCGCCGACACCCAGGTGAAGGCCAGTTGCGCCACCCCCGTCACCGGCACCGTCCAGGCCAGCGTCAGCCCCATGTCCCAACCTGCCCGGTCGGCCAGCAGCATCGCCACGATGAACACCACATTCATCAGCACCGGTACCAGCGACGCCTCGGTGAACCGCCCTTGCGTGGTCAGCACCCCCGACAACAACGCCACCAGCGAGATGAACAGGATATAGCAGAAGGTGATCCGGCCGAACGTCACCGCCAGATCGAACCGAGCATCCCCCACAAACCCCGAGGCCATCGCCCAGACCAGCCATGGCATCGCCAGCGTGCCGATGACCGACACCACCAGCAGCAGCCCGGCCATGCCGTTGAAGGCATCGCGGGCAAACCCTTGGGCATCCTCACCCGCCTCAAGCTTTTTCGCGAACATCGGCACAAAGGCCATGTTGAACGCGCCCTCGGCAAAGAACCGGCGGAACATGTTGGGCAGGCTGAAGGCGATCAGGAACGCCTCGGCAACCGGCCCCGACCCCAGATAGGCCGCCATCATCACATCGCGGATGAAACCTGCCCCACGTGAGAGCAAGGTCCAGCCGCCCACCGTCAGTGCCGATGAAATCAAACGGACAGGCCTCATCGCCAGTCCCCCCTGCCCGCTTCCGGCTTCACCTTGCTCAAATACTCCACGGGGGTTTGCCACCGCGAACGCCACCGGTTCAAGAGAGCGGTGGCATGGGGGGCTGTGAAACCCCCCGCTTCTGCCCCATCCACCGGGCAGAGCCCCCTCATCCCTGCGCCCTCTCGGCACCTTCGGCAATCGCCGCGCGCAGTTTGCGCTCCAGCGCCTCTTGCCGGTGGCGGGCGTGCAGTTTCAGGCCGAACATGTCCTTGACATAGAACGTGTCGACCACTTGCGCGCCATAGGTCGCGATCACCGCCGAGGCAATATAGATGTTGGCCCCGGCCAGCGTCCGCGCAAGGTCATACAGCAGCCCCGGACGGTCACGGGTGTCGACCTCAATCATCGTGTAGATGTCGGACCCGTCGTTGTCGAAACTGATATGCGTCGGAAACCGGAATTCGCGGTCACGCTTTTTCACCCGGTCGCGGTCCTTCAGCGCCTCGCGCGGCACCACCTGCCCGCGCAGGGTGCGGTCGATCAGGGTGCGCAGGCGGGGCAGCCGGGCTTCGTCATAGGGCCGCCCTTCGGCGTCCTGCACCCAGAACACGGCGGTCGCATAGCCGTCCTTTGACGTGTAGGTCCGCGCATCCACCACATTCGCCCCCGACAGCGCCAAGGCCCCTGCCAGCCGCGCAAAGATGCCCGGATGGTCGGACAGCGCAAAGGCCGCGCGCGTCGCGTCGCGGTCAGGATCGGGGTGCAGGTCGACGCGGATTTCGTCACTGCCAAGCCCGCGCAAGAGATGGGCAAAGATCACCTGCGTATCGGTCGGCAGGCCCTGCCAATAGGGCGCGTAATGCCGTGCCAATTCCGTGGCGATATCCGCCGCAGGCCACCCCGTCAGACGTGCCGCCAGAAGACGCTTTGCCTCATCCTCGCGGTTCTCGCGGTTGACCTCTTCCAGCCCGCCATCCAGCGCCGCCGCCGTATCGCGGTAGAGCTTGCGCAAGAGCATCGCCTTCCAGTTGTTCCACGTCCCCGGCCCCACCCCGCGAATGTCACAAACCGTCAGCACACACAGCAAATCCAACCGCTTGCGCGTTTTCACCGCCTTGGCAAAGTCGCGCAGGGTGCGCGGGTCGGACAGGTCACGCTTCTGCGCCATGTCCGACATCAACAGATGATGGCGCACCAGCCATTCGACCGTCTCGCATTCCTCGGGCGACAGGCCCAGCCGGGGGGCCACCCGCCGCGCGATCTGCGCGCCCAGGATCGAATGATCCTCGGGCCGCCCCTTGCCGATGTCGTGCAGCAACAGGGCTACATACAGCACCTTGCGGTTCACCCCGGCCTGCAGGATGCCGCTGGCCACTGGCAACTCTTCCACCAATTCGCCCCGTTCAATCTCGGACAGGGTGCGGATGGTCTGGATGATATGCTCGTCCACCGTGTAGTGGTGATAGACGTTGAACTGCATCATCGCGACGATGGGTTCAAACTCGGGGATGAATGCCGACAGCACGCCCAACTCGTTCATCCGCCGCAGCGCGCGTTCGGGGTTGCCGTGGGTCAGCATCAGGTCAAGGAAAATCTGCGCCGCTTCGGGGTTGGCGCGCATGTCGTCGTCGATCCGGGCCAGTGCGCCGACGATCGCCCGCATCGCGTCGGGGTGCAGAAGGTACCCCGACCGCAGCGCCTCTTCAAAGATGCGCAGGATGTTCAGCTTGTCCTGAAAGAACACGCCCGGGTCGATCACGTCGATCCGGCCCTGGATCAGGCGATACCCCGCGCGCACCGGTTTGCGGCGGCGGAAAAACCCGGTCAGCGTCGCCTCGCCCTTCACATGCCGCGCCTCAAGGCCGGTCAGGAAGATGCGCGTCAACTCACCCACCTTAGTCGCGTGGCGGAAATAGTCCTGCATGAAATGCTCGACCGCCCGCCGCCCACCGGCATCACGGTAGCCCATGCGTGCCGCAACCTCGACCTGGGTGTCGAAGTTCAGCGTGTCCATGGCGCGCTCGGCGATATAGTGCAGATGACAACGCACCGCCCAAAGGAAATCCTCGGCCCGCGCAAAGGTCTCGTATTCCTCACGGGTGAACAGGCCCGTCGCCACCAGCCCCTCGGGGGACGACACGCGGTTCAGGTATTTGCCGATCCAGTACAGCGTCTGCAGATCACGCAGGCCGCCCTTGCCCTCTTTCACGTTGGGCTCCAAGAGGTACCGCTGCCCGCCCTGCCGCTTGTGGCGGGCGCTCCGCTCGGCCAGTTTCGCCTCGATGAACTGCGGGCCGGTGGACCGGAACAGATCAGACCACAAGCGTTCGCCCAACTCGTCCGCCAGCGGGCGATGCCCGGCAAGAAAGCGGTATTCCAAAAGCGCCGTGCGAATGGTGATGTCATCCCGCCCCAGACGCACACAGTCCTTCACCGTGCGGCTTGCATGGCCGACCTTCAGTTTCAGATCCCACAGCATGTACAGCATCGTCTCGATCACGCTTTCGGCCCAGGGCGTGATCTTCCAGGGGCTGAGGAACAGCAGGTCCACATCCGAATGGGGGGCCATCTCGGCCCGCCCGTAGCCGCCGACGGCGATCACGGCCAGCCGTTCCGCCTCGGTGGGCGTGGGATTGCGGTGCGACAGTCTGGTGGCGATGGACAGGGCGGCACAGACCAACCCGTCAGTCAGACGGGCCTGTGCGGCAATCAGCGGGCGCGCGTCGTGCGGCCTTGCGGCGAATGCCACGGCAAGGCGGTCATTGGCCAGCACCCGCGCCCCGGCCAGATGCCGCACCGCCACGGCCCGCCCGCGGGCACTGTCGGGCGGGATGTCTTCGGCCTGCAACTCGTCCGCCACCTCGCGAAGGATCGCTGTGGCGTCGATCAGGTCATGCGCGGTCAGGCCCGGGTCATCGGCGGCAACGGTCGCTGCCGTCACCGGGTCAGAACCCCGCGCCGGCAAAGCTGCGCGGAGCGGGTTCGATCACCACCACCTGATTGTTGCGGATCTGGGCAATCGCCAGACCCCGTTCGTTGGTGCCGTCGCCGCGCAGCCGGAAGATGCCGTTGACGCCCACGAATCCGGCCCCCTGCGTCAGCGCGGCCCCGGTCAGCGCGTTCGACTGGCCGTTCTTGACCAGCGCGCCGATGGCCGCGATGCCGTCATAAGCCAGACCCGAGATCGGGTGCGGCGCCTCGCCGAACGCCGCCTGATAGCGCGACTGATACTGCTGGTACAGCCCCGGATCGGGCAGAGCGAACCACCCGCCCTGCAGACTTGGCAACGACAACGTGGCAGGCGGAATGTCCCAGCGGGTCAGTCCGAGATAGCGCGTGGTCGAGGGGCTGACGCCGTTGTCGGCCAGAAGCTGGGTGATCAGTGGCAGCGCACCGGCCGCATCGGCGGTAAAGAACATGGCCTGCGCGCCGTTTGCCTGTGCAGCCGCGGCAATGCCGGGGACGGCGGCGACGATGCCGTTTTGCGAAAACTCGTAACCGGCGGTCGCCACGATGCTGCCGCCCGCGCTGCGCACGCCCGCCTCGATGGCAGAACGCCCCACCTCGCCCGCCGTGGTCCGGTCATGTACCACCATGATCCGCCCCTGCCCCTGCCGTACGGCATAGCGGCCAAGGCGCGCGGCGGTGTTGCGGAACGTGGGCCCCAGGACAAACACGTTGCCCCCCGCGATGTCGGTGTTGTTCGAGAATGACAGCACGTTAACCCCGCGCGGTGCCGCAACCGCGCCGACGGCGTTGGCCTCTTGCGCAAAGACCGGGCCGAGGATGATCTTGGCCCCCTCATCCATGGCCCGCGTCGCCATCGCCTGCGCCCGCCCGGGGCTGCCGCCGGTCTGATAGACACGCAGGTCGATGCGTACATTGCCCAGGTCCGATATGGCCAGCCGCGCCGCGTTCTGCAACGACTTGGCCAGCAATTCGTCCCCCGACTGCCCAGACCCGCCAGGCACCAGCAGCGCCACAGGCACCGGCGCATTGGTGTCGATGGACGGGCCGCCGCCGATCCCGATTGTGGTACAGGCCGTCACCATCAGAAGGCCAGCCAATTGCGCCAGACGGGCAATCGGCTTGCGGGCGCGGTTCAGGAAGGACAACATGCAACATACCCCGTGGTGGACGCGTGATTTGGACCCAAGACTAGGTGGTTCCGCCCATGAAGTAAACTTGCCAAGGAACGTCAGATGCACGACGAGACGCCCGCGGATGCCCCCCCCGGGGCCAGGGCCCAGAGCCGCAGCGCCGCACGGGTGCGGCTGGAACCGGGGCTGCACCTGATCGCTACGCCCATCGGTGCCGCCCGCGACATCACCTTGCGCGCGCTGGACATTCTGACCTCGGCCGATGTGCTGGCGGCGGAAGACACGCGGTCGCTGCGCCACCTGATGGAAATCCACGGCGTGCCCTTGGGTGGCCGGCAACTTCTGGCCTATCACGACCACAACGGAGCGGCGATGCGCCCGCGAATCCTCGCCGTCCTGGCCGAGGGCCGGTCAGTGGCCTACGCCTCGGAAGCCGGAACGCCGCTGGTCGCCGATCCCGGTTACCAACTTGCCCGTGCCGCGGTCGCCGAAGGCCATGTCCTGCGCGCGGCCCCCGGCCCCTCGGCGGTGCTGGCGGCCCTTGCGGTGTCGGGCCTGCCGACAGACAGGTTTCTTTTCGCAGGGTTTCCACCCGCCACAGCCGGGGCAAGGGCCACGTTTCTGGCGGAACTGGCCAGAATACCCGCAACCGTGATCCTGTTCGAATCGCCCAAGCGCGTTTACCGAACATTAGGTGAATTGGCCCAGAGTTGCGGGGCGGAGCGTGAGGCCGTGGTCTGTCGGGAACTTACGAAACGGTTCGAAGAGGTCACGCGCGGAACATTGGGATCATTGGTAACCGCATTTGCCGGTCGGGATGTGAAGGGGGAGATCGTTCTGGTGATCGGCCGCCCGTTGCCTCTTGTGATGGATGAAGGTCATCTTGATGCGGCCCTTCGTGCGGCTCTTGCGCGGCAGTCAGTCAAGGCTGCAACCGCAGAAGTCGCGGCATCGCTGGGCCTGCCCCGGCGCGAGGTATACCAAATGGCCCTGCGGATCGCAGGCGAGGCGGAGGAAGAATGAGCGGACTGGTATCTTATCGGGCGGGTCTTGCCGCCGAAGAGGCGGTGGCACGATTGTACGCACGCTCCGGGCGGCCGGTCGCCGCCACCCGCTGGCGGGGAGAAGGCGGCGAGATTGACCTGATCGCGCGGGATGGGGCCGAGGTTATCTTCATCGAGGTCAAGCAGGCCAAAACCCATGCCTGGGCCGCTGAACGGGTGTCACCGCGTCAGGTTCAACGCATCATGTCGGCAGCCAGTGAGTTTCTGGCGGGGGAACCGGACGGTCAGGGCACGGCGGTGCGGTTCGATGTGGCGCTGGTCGACGGGCAAGGCCACATCGAGATTGTCGAAAACGCTTTTGCGGCCTGACGCCGTCGGCGGATTGCGCAGACTGCGGCCATCGGGCATCTAGGGGGCCTTGCCAAGCGGAGGGTCCGATGTCGCTGAAGGTTGCCTTGCAGATGGACCCGATCGGGTCGGTCAACATCGACGCGGACAGCACGTTCCGCATAGCACTTGAGGCGCAGGCGCGGGGGCACCGGCTTTTCTACTACACGCCCGACCGGCTGGCATTCCGCGAGGGGCGGGTGCTGGCGCGGGGCTGGCCCATCGAAGTGCGGCGTGAGCGCGGCAATCATGTAAGCTATGGTGAAGAGGCCGAGGTTGATCTGGCCGACTGGGATGTCGTCTGGTTGCGGCAGGATCCGCCGTTCGACATGGGATACATCACGACCACGCATATTCTGGAGATGATCCATCCCGGGACGCTGGTGGTGAATGATCCGTTCTGGGTGCGCAATTCACCCGAGAAGCTGCTGGTGCTGCGGTTCCAGGGCCTGACGCCGCCGACGCTGGTGGCGCGCGATCTGGCGACGATCAAGGCGTTCCGGGCGGTGCATGGCGATGTGATTCTCAAACCGCTATACGGCAACGGGGGTGCCGGCGTATTCCGGCTGGACCCGAACGACCGCAACCTCGCCTCGCTGCACGAACTGTTCACAGGCATCAACCGTGAGCCGCTGATCGTGCAGAAATACGTCCCCGCCGTGGTGCAGGGTGACAAGCGGGTGATCCTGGTCGATGGCGAGCCTGTGGGGGCGATCAACCGCGTGCCGCAAGAGGGTGAGACGCGGTCGAACATGCATGTGGGGGGCCGGGCCGAAGCTGTCGGCCTGACCGACCGCGACCGCGAGATATGTGCCGCCATCGGCCCCACCCTGCGCGAAAAGGGGCAGGTGTTTGTCGGCATCGACGTGATCGGCGACTGGCTGACCGAGATCAACGTGACCTCGCCCACCGGCATTCAGGAACTGGAGCGGTTCGATGGCATCAATGCAGCCGCCCGCATCTGGGAGGTGATCGAGCGCAAGCGGGCCTGAGTTACGCCTTGGCCCCGACTGCCAGACGGTAGCTGACCGCCTCGGCCACATGCGGGCGGGCGACGTCTGCCGCGCCGTCCAGATCGGCGATGGTGCGCGCCACCCGCAACACCCGGTGATAGCCCCGCGCCGACAGACCGAACCGCTCTGCCACCCGCTGCAACAACGCCCGGCCTTCGGCGTCGGGGGTGGCCACCGCTTCCAGCACCGCCCCTTCAGCCTCGGCATTCACCCGCACCCCTTTCGTCTCGGCGTAGCGGCGGGTCTGTACCGCGCGCGCCGCCGCGACCCGGGCCGCGACGGTGGCCGAGGTGTCGCCGGTTGAAGGCAAGTCGAGGTCAGTCCACGCCACCGGCGGCACTTCCACGCGCAGGTCGAACCGGTCCATCAGCGGCCCCGAGATGCGGCCAAGGTAATCCTCGCCGCACACCGGCACGCGGGCGCAGGCGCGGGCGGGGTCGGTCATGTAGCCGCATTTGCAGGGGTTCGCCGCCGCGATCAGCAGGAACCGACAGGGATAGCGGATATGCGCGTTCGCGCGGGCCACCACCACTTCGCCGGTCTCGATGGGTTGGCGCAGGGTTTCCAGCACCTGTCGCGAGAACTCGGGGAACTCGTCCATGAACAGCACACCATTGTGCGCGATGCTGATCTGACCGGGCTTTGCCCCCTTGCCCCCACCGACGATGGCCGCCATCGACGCGGTATGATGTGGCTCGCAGAACGGCCTTGCCCGGCTGATCCCGCCCTCGGACAGGATCCCTGCCAGCGAATGGATCATCGACGTCTCCAGCGCCTCGACCGCTGACAATGGCGGCAAGATCCCCGGCAGCCGCGCCGCCAGCATCGACTTGCCCGACCCCGGCGTGCCCACCATCAACAGGTGATGCCGCCCGGCGGCGGCAATCTCCAACGCCCGTTTGGCGCGTTCCTGCCCCTTGACGTCGCGCATGTCGCGCGCGCCCTGTTCCAGATGCACCTCGCCCGCCTCGGCCGGCGTCAGGGGCTGCTGGCCGGTATAATGGCGCACCACCGCGTCCAGCGTATCCGCCCCCAGAACCTGACATGCACCCACCCATGCGGCCTCGGGGCCACAGGCCTGGGGGCAAAGCAGCGTCTTGTCCTCTTCGGCCGCCGCCATCGCCGCGGGCAGCGCCCCCAGCACCGGGATCAGCCGCCCGTCCAGCGACAACTCACCCAGGGCAAGCGTCCCCTCGACCTCGTCCTTCGGGATGATCTCAAGTGCGGCCAGCAATGCCAGCGCTATCGGCAGATCGAAGTGTGACCCTTCCTTGGGCAGGTCGGCGGGTGACAGGTTGACGATGATCCGCTTGGACGGCAGTGCTATGGACATTGACGCAAGGGCCGCGCGCACCCGCTCTTTTGCCTCGCTCACCGCCTTGTCGGGCAGGCCGACCAGCCCGAAATAGGGCATCCCCGCCGCCACCGAACACTGCACCTCGACGATGCGCACCTCGACCCCTTCAAAGGCCACCGTAAAGGCGCGCGCAACCATCCCCGACCCCCGTTCACATTGGTTAACGGGTAGGGGCTAATCGTTTACGAACGGTAAAGTTCCATGAACGCGGGCCAGGCTTCGGGATCGGCCACCGTCTTGTCGCGGCAAAAGGCGTTGCAGAACCCGAACCGCCGACCGTCCAGTTCCAGCGCATGGGTTACCGGGTCACCCGAGTAGGGGCAGGTGGCGTTCACCGCATCTGTCCCCTCAACCGCGCGGGCGGGCAGGGGCACCGGGCCGGGCCAGTCGCGGCGGGGCCAGTCACGGGCGTAGAACGCCTGATCGGCGCCGTCGACCATCCCCATCGCGCGCCAGCGGCGGAATGACGGATGCGCCAGATGCGCCTGCACATAGGCCATCGCTGCCGGACCCACCGACAGATTGTAGCCGGCAATCCGCGCAGCCACCGGCGCAAAGAACGCATCCGCCGCCGAATAGTCGCCGCAGAGCCAGTCGCCCTTTGCCCCGGTCACCTCACGCGCCCATGCCCAGATCGCCTCGAGCCGCGCCAGATCGGCCAGCACGGCAGGCGGGGGCGCACAGTCGGTGTAACTTGCACGCAGGTTCATCGGGCAGTGGCTGCGCAATGCGGCAAAGCCTGCGTGCATCTCGGCGGCCAGCACCCGTGCCGTGGCCCGCGCAACGGGCGCCTCGGGCCAAAGGCCCGCCTCGGGGTGGCGTGTCGCCAGCTCCTCGGCAATCGCGATGGTTTCGGGCACGATGGCACCGTCCGGGGTGCGCATCGTCGGGGCGGTGCGGGCGGGGTGGAAATCGCGCAGCTTGGTGGCCAGTTCATCGGTATAAAGCCGCACCTTGTGCAGCTTTACCGGCAACCCGAAGGCATCGAACAACAGCCAGCCACGCAGCGACCAGCTTGAATAGGCGCGGTCGCCGATCACGAGGTCATAGGTCATCAGTCTCTCCTTGTTGCATATCCTCCATGGCAGGGCTTGCGACGAAGGCCAAACGCGGATTTGTGGGGTGATCCATCAGGGCCGGTGATTGACGCTGTGGGTTTCCCACAAAGTGCCATCGCAGGACAGGCTGGTGACCGACAGATTGTCGATCCGGTGGGAAAACACGGCTTCGGGCGGCACATCCCCGGCCCGCTGTACGGCGGCAAGGATCGCGCCGAAATGCGCGGTCACGATGAT
This sequence comes from Rhodobacterales bacterium, assembly GCA_038209775.1. GTDB lineage: Bacteria > Pseudomonadota > Alphaproteobacteria > Rhodobacterales > Rhodobacteraceae > JBBQXK01. The sequence goes on from JBBQXK010000005.1 coordinate 69,133, forward strand.
GTCGCGGCCCCCGTGCGAAGACAGCAGGCGGTCGGTGGCCGAAGTCACCCGGGCCACAATCATGTTCCATGACTCGCCACCCGGGGCGCTGATGTCACCGGGTGTTTCCCAGAACGCGCGAATGTGGTCGGGCGCCTCGGCCTGAACCTCGGCAAAGCCGCGCATTTCCCAGGCGCCAAAGTGGATTTCCCGCAACGCGGGATCGTGTGGCAGGCGTTCGCGGCTGCCCTGGATGGCATCGGCCGTCGCCACGGCGCGGGCAAGGTCTGACGATATCACCACTGCATCCCCCGGCAGATGTGCCGACAGTCGGGCAATGGCCGCATGGTCCGACAGGTCGGCGGCAAGGTCGGTCCAGCCGACCATCGTTTTCGCGTGTGTCGGGCCGTGCCGTACCCACCAGAACCGGGTCACCACGGCGATTGCCCCTTGAGCACCATGGGCAACCCCGCCCAGACCGCCACCACCAGCCCCGCCTGTGCCGCAAGCCGCTGGTTCAGCCGTCCCTGCGCATCACGGAACGCCCGGGCAAGGGCGTTGTCGGGCACGATGGACAGCCCCACCTCGTTCGTCACCACCACCACCGGGGCCGCACAGGCACCTAACGCTGCCAACAGCCCCGCCTCCTCTGCCGCCACCTCGCCACCGCCCAGCATCACGTTCGTCAGCCACAGCGTGGCGCAATCCAACAGCACGACCGACCCCGCCGCCACCCCGCCCAAGGCCCCCGCCACATCGCGCGGGGCCTCGACCGTGGTCCATCCGTCGCGCCGGTCGCGGTGCGTCGCAATACGGGTGCGCATCTCGTCATCCCAGGCCTGTGCCGTCGCCAGATAGACGCGCGGCAGGCCGGTTCGTGTCACCAGACCCTCGGCCAGCACCGATTTGCCCGACGCAGCACCGCCGATCACCACCGTCAAGGGCGGCAGGACAAGATTTTGTGGAACCTTTGATCCAGTCACGTCGTTGCTCCGTAAATGTATACAGATAGCACAGCGATGGGGGGTACCGATGGCACTCGATGGATATACCGATCAGACGCTGTCCCGCCAAGCGATGAAGGCCGAGCTTCTGGATGCCGAGACCGAGTTGCGCCTTGCCTACGCCTGGCGCGACCAGCGGGACGAGGCGGCGCTGCACAGGCTTATCACTGCCTACATGCGGCTGGCGATCAGCATGGCCGCGAAATTCCGCCGCTACGGCGCGCCGATGAACGATCTCATTCAAGAGGCCAGCCTTGGCCTGATGAAAGCCGCCGACAAGTTCGACCCCGACCGGGGCGTGCGGTTTTCGACCTATGCCGTGTGGTGGATCAAGGCTTCGATCCAGGACTATGTGATGCGCAACTGGTCGATGGTGCGCACCGGGTCCACCAGCAGCCAGAAATCGCTGTTCTTCAACCTGCGCCGTGTGCAGGCCAAGTTGGAGCGTGAGGCGTCGCAGGCCGGTGAGGTTCTGGACGGACACCAGCTGCGTGAAAGGATCGCGCAAGAGGTGGGCGTGCCCCTGTCGGATGTCGAGATGATGGAGGGGCGGCTGGCCGGGTCCGACTTTTCGCTGAACGCCACGCAGTCATCCGATGACGAGGGGCGCGAGTGGATCGACGCGCTGGAGGATGACGGCGTGCAGGCCGCCGAAGTGGTCGAAACCCGGCACGACGCCACCCGCCTGCGCGGCTGGCTGGTGCATGCCATGGCCGCCCTGAACAGCCGTGAGCGGTTCATCGTGACCGAGCGCAAACTGCGCGAAGCGCCCCGTACGCTGGAATCGCTGGGCGAAGAGTTGGGCCTGTCGAAAGAACGCGTGCGCCAGCTTGAGGTTGCGGCCTTTGCCAAGATGCGCCGTAACCTCGAAGGCCAGTCGCGCGAGGTGTTTCATTTTCTGGTGTGATGTCGCTGCATTACCGCAGCACCAACGCCTTAGGAACGTCCGATCAAGTTGTCCGGCTGCGCCGAGGTGGCGGCCTGGTCGGTTTGAGAGGCGCTATGCGGGTTGCTGGCGTCGGTTTTCGCGGCTTCAGGTCCGCCATGAGGGCGGCAATGCGTATTTCGGGCAGCATTGTCCTCATGCCATCAACCTTCTTCACACCAGAAACAGGTTGCCGAGCGCGAACAGCGTGAAGAGCCGGGCGCGGTTCTTGGCGATTGGCCGAACTGGCGCTTGATGACGCGGAACGGATGCTCGACGCGTGCCCGGACCATCGCGATGATGCGGTTGGCCTGCTGGTCGAGCGGATGCAGGCCGCCCTTCGGGGCCTTGCGCATGACGCCCCGGACCTTGCCCGGCCCCGTGAACGCCGCATCGCGCGCGGCACTGGCATAGCCCTTGTCGGCCCAGACCGAGAACTCCCCGCCCTGCAGCAATGCGTCCCAGACGCGGGCGTCGTGCAGCTTGGCGGTCGAGGTCTCCAGGCTGTGGGTCACGCCACTGTCGGCATCAGCGCCGATGTGGGCCTTCATGCCGAAATACCAGTCGTTTCCCTTCTTGGTGGACGACATTTCAGGATTGCGCGCCTGCCTTGTTCTTCATCGAGGACGGCGCGTCGATGATGGTCGCATCGACCAGGGTCCCTGAGCGCAGGGTGATGCCCTTGTCAGACAGGTGCGCGTTGCCCTCGGCAATGAGCGCCTCGGTCAGCCCATGCCGCTCCAGGAGATGCCGGGACTGAACATCTACCCACACCTGGAAAACCCGCACGACCCGCAGGTAAGGCACCCTTCGACCATCCGCAGGTCATAACTGCCACAGGACGGGCACGCCCGCCCGCGCGGGGCCTCGCCCACCACCATCGCCTCGGCCCGCGGGTCGGCCCGCGGGTCGGCCTTCAGGCCCAACCCCTCGCCTTCGATGAACCCGATGTCGATCAGGTGCCGCTCGATCACCCCGCCGATGGCGGCCAGGATTGACGGGATATACCGCCCCTCCATCCAGGCCCCGCCGCGCGGGTCGAACACCGCCTTCAGTTCCTCCACCACAAAGGAAATGTCACCCCCCCGCCGGAACACCGCCGAAATCATCCGGGTCAGTGCCACGGTCCAGGCGAAATGCTCCATGTTCTTCGAATTGATGAACACCTCGAAAGGCCTGCGGTGCCCGGCGATGAGGATGTCGTTGATGGTGATGTAAAGGGCATGTTCCGACCCTGGCCATTTCACCTTGTACGTCTGCCCCTCCAGCGCCGCAGGCCGGTCGAGGGGTTCCGACAGATAGATCACCTCGCCCCCCCGCGCCTCGACCGGGGCCGCCTCGGACGACTCGGATACCGTCAGCACCGACCCCGTCACCGCATTCGGGCGATAGGTGGTACAGCCCTTGCAGCCCTGATCCCACGCCGCCATGTAGACCTGCTGAAATTCATCAAAACTGATGTCTTCCGGGCAGTTGATGGTCTTGGAAATGCTCGAATCCACCCACTTCTGCGCCGCCGCCTGCATCCGCACATGGTCCAGGGGCGGCAGCGTCTGGGCGTTGACGAAATGGTCGGGCAAGGGGGCATCGCCGTACATCTCACGCCACCGGCGCACGGCGTAATCGACGACCTCTTCTTCGGTCCGGCTGCCGTCCTTTTGCAGCACCTTGCGGGTATAGGCATAGGCAAAGACCGGCTCGATCCCGGAACTCACGTTGCCCGCGTAAAGGCTGATCGTGCCCGTGGGCGCGACCGACGTCAGCAGCGCATTGCGGATGCCGTGGCTGCGGATCGCCCCACGCACGTCGTCATCCATATGCCGCAGCGACCCCGAGGCCAGATAGGGTTCCACGTCGAACAAGGGAAACGCCCCCTTTTCGCGGGCAAGATCGGCTGAGGCGAGATACGCCGCCCGCGCAATCGCCTTCATCCAGGTTTCGGTCATGGCCACCGCCGCGTCCGACCCATAGCGCAGCCCGGTCAGCAACAGCGCATCCGCCAGCCCCGTCACCCCCAGCCCGATCCGCCGCTTGGCCCGCGCCTCGGTGGCCTGTTCCGGCAGGGGAAAGCGGCTGGCGTCCACCACATTGTCCATCATCCGCACGGCAACCCGCACCAGATCGTCCAGCGCGTCCATGTCCAGCACCGCCGCATCGGTGAACGCCCCGGTCACCAGCATCGGCAGGTTGACCGACCCCAGAAGGCAGGCGCCATAGGGCGGCAACGGCTGTTCGCCGCAGGGGTTGGTCGCGGCAATCGTTTCGCAATAGGCAAGGTTGTTCATCGTGTTGATCCGGTCGATGAAGATCACCCCCGGTTCCGCGAAATCATAGGTCGACCGCATGATCCGCGCCCACAGGTCGCGCGCCTGTACCGTGCGATACACCCGCCCGCCGAACCGCAACTCCCACGGCCCGTCCGCCTTGACCGCCGCCATGAACCCATCGGTCACCAGCACCGACAGGTTGAACATGCGCAGCCGTGCCGGGTCCTGCTTGGCCTCGATGAAGCCCTCGATGTCGGGGTGGTCACAGCGCATCGTGGCCATCATCGCGCCCCGGCGCGACCCCGCCGACATGATCGTGCGGCACATCGCATCCCACACATCCATGAACGACAACGGCCCCGACGCATCGGCGGCCACGCCATGCACCTCCGCACCCTTGGGCCGGATCGTGCTGAAGTCATAGCCGATGCCACCGCCCTGCTGCATGGTCACAGCGGCCTCTTTCAGCATCTGGAATATGCCGTCCAGACTGTCGGGAATGGTGCCCATGACAAAGCAGTTGAACAGCGTCACCGACCGTTCCGTCCCCGCCCCCGCCGTGATCCGGCCCGCCGGCAAGAACCGGAACCCCTGCAGCGCGCGGTAGAACTTGTCCTCCCACAACGCCGGTTCGGTTTCGGTCGCGGCCAGCGCGCGGGCGATGCGCCGCCAGGTATCTTCGACCGTGCCGTCGATGGGCGTGCCATCGGCGGCCTTGAAGCGGTACTTCATGTCCCAGATCTGTTCGGCAATGGCGGCGGGAAAGGCGGACATGGGGGCACCCTCAGGCGGTTGTGGATAACTGTGCGAAAGGACACAAGATAGGCCAATCGCCGCCCCTTGGCAACTTGCCGATGCCGCGCCCGGGGCTATAATCTCGGTCATGATCCACATCCTGAAACTCTGCGTCGGCGCGACCAGCATCGAGGACCTGACCGACTGGCAGCACAGCCAGCGGCACCGCTGGCCCGCCCGTCAGGCGGTACACGTGACCCGCATGTGGCCCCGCCGCGAGGCCGACGTGCTGGAGGGCGGATCGCTCTACTGGGTCATCAAGGGCGTCATCCTGTGCCGCCAGCGCATCGTCGACCTGCAAGGCGTCACCGGCGACGACGGCATCGGGCGCTGCGCAATCCACCTCGACGCCGACATCATCCGTACCGAAGCCGCCCCCCGCCGCCCGTTTCAGGGCTGGCGCTATCTCGACCCCAAGGACACCCCGCGCGACCTGATGGCGGGCCGCCATAGGGAAGAGCCGCTGCCCGAGGGGCTGGCGCTGGCGCTGGCCGAGATGGGGTTGCGGTAGGCTATGTCCGCCTGTCGCGTTATCTATGCCTACCCTGCCACGACGCAGTAACAAAAATTCTGCGCCTTACTTCTCATAGTAAGCGTAGAACATGTGCGACGCGACCATTCCAATGTCTTGTGCTCGGGTCGCGCTCATTTTGTCATAGAGTGCCTGATCACCGACCGGCTCGGTCTTGATACCACCGCCCTGAGGATATCCATCTTTATAGACGGCCCAGCCGACGTTCGGCTGCCATTTCAGTTCCGGCGATTCGTCCACCGTCTTGACGATGACCTTGCCGTCTTTCAGCGCCTGCATGAATTCCGCGTGTTCTGGATAACGCGCGTCATATCCTGCGGCATCGCTTTTCAGAAAGTCCAGCACCTGCTGCCGGAAGGCCGCTTTGTCCTCGGGCACGTCGAGGCCGGAGAATTGCACCTCGACACTATCGCCACGTCCGGCGACCGCCCTGGCGATCTCGGACCCTGCGCCAAAATAATCGGTGGCGGCATTGGCGCTCAGTACGATTTTGGTGCCGCTGGCGTGCAGCGCCTTGTGGAGCGCCGCCGTCGTCGCTGTCATGGGGTTTGACACGCCATTGAGGACTTCAGTCCGCCCCGATGCCGCGCCCGACCGAAGCAATTTCAGCGCAATCTGTGCGCCGCTTTGAAACGAAGATACTGCGCCGGTCATTCTCAAGTCCCCCCCGAAACACTACTGACCGGAATGCCAGACAATCCTTAAGACCAGGTTGCGTCACCTGCTTCGCTACGGCCAAAGCTGATGGAGAGATCCCTTAGAAACCACACACCTGACGCCCCATCGGTCTCGCCCAGAAACCCTTCGATTGTCGGTCCTGACGTGACGAGGGGGGCAGACAGGGTGAATGCAGGATCGCGCATTACAAAGCGCGCTTCGGAGAAAGCCAAGGCTTACCTTGCTGACCTGCCCCCACAACAAACCTCAAAATCGCTGCTTTGTGCCGGTGACACAAACGTTGGGTGCTGACGTGATCTGGCATTGCTTACCTTTGGCAACACGGTACCAAGCTTCAAATATGTACTGGCTGATCTCGCTCTGTCTTGCATTCGGACGGCCAGCGACAACCACACTCGGTGGTATGTTTTGATGGAAAAGCACCCATCGGTCCGCGCTTGACTTTATCCCCCCCTTCCCTTTCCCCCCGCGCCACGCCACACCTGCCCCTATGTCCCGCCCGCTCTGGCTGATCGCCGCCCCTGTCCTGTTCCTCATCCTCTGGTCGGCCGGCTTTGCCATCGCGAAACTCGGCCTGCAGCATGCCGAACCGATGACCATCCTTGCCCTGCGCTATGGCCTCGCTCTGGCGGTGCTGGTCCCGGTGGCACTGGTCCTGCGGGTACGGATGCCGGCCACGCCGCGTCAATGGGCGGATGTGGCCATCGTGGGCTTCCTCATCCAGGTGGTGTACTTCGGCCTGTGCTACATCGCGTTCAAGTCCGGTGTCACGGCGGGCGGCGTGGCCATCGTCGTCTGCCTGCAACCCATCCTTGTGGCGCTGCTGGCCCCACGTCTGGTGGGCGAGGTTACCGGACGGCGGGGGTGGATGGGCCTCGCGCTGGGCCTGATCGGGGCGGCGGCGGTGATCCTGTCGCGGTCCGAGGTGGGGGCATCCACCCTCTTCGGCGTGGCCTGCACGGTGGTGGCGCTTTTGGGTATCACGGCGGGCACCCTGTGGGAAAAGCGGTTCGGCGTCACCCATCACCCGGTGGCCGCGAACCTGATCCAGTATGCGGTGGGGCTGGCCTTTGCCCTGCCCGCCGCCTGGGCCACCGAAACCATGGTCGTCCGCTGGGATGCGACGATGGTCGGGGTGATGGCCTATCTGGTGCTTGGCAACTCGCTTCTGGCGATGACCCTCCTCCTTGCGATGATCCGCGCTGGCGAGGTGTCGCGGGTGTCCGCACTGTTCTATCTGGTGCCGCCCCTGTCGGCCCTCATCGCATGGCCGCTTCTGGGTGAGGCGATGCCGCCTTTGGCATGGGCCGGCATGGCGCTGGCCGCCCTCGGCGTGGCGTTGGTCAGCCGCAGGGCCTGAGGGGCGTCAGGCAAAGGTCACCGACACCTGCCCGAAGGCGCCAAAGTCGGCATGGAACCGGCTGCCCGGCGGGGCCTCGATCGGGCGGATGAAACTGCCCGACAGCACGATATCCCCCGCCGACAGCCCCATCCCATACACCGCAAGCCGGTGCACCAGCCACAGGATGCCCGTCACCGGATCGTCCAGCACACCTGCCCCAAGGCCGGTCTCCTCAACCACCCCGTTGCGCTTGACGATGGCAGGGGTCCAGCGCAGGTCATGCGCCGTCACGCCATGGCGCTGCAAACCCAGCACGATCCCCGCATTGGCGGCATTGTCAGCCACGGTATCGAAAATCCGGCGCGGCGCACCCGTCGCCGGATCGGCCCGCAGGATGCGCGTATCAAGGATTTCCAGCGCCGGGGCCACCCGCCCGGTTGCGGCAATCACCTCGTCCCGCATCACCCCTGCCCCCGACAGGTCCGCCTGCATGATAAACGCTATCTCGGCCTCCACCCGTGGCTGGATGAACCGGCCCACAGGCACCGTGGCCCCGTCGGCAAACAGCATGTCATCCAGCAGCACCCCTGAATCCGGCGTCTCGATCCCCAGTGCCATCTGCATGGCACGGCTGGTCAGCCCGATCTTCCAGCCGATCACGCCCGCCCCCCCCGCCCGCTTCAGCGCCACGAACGCCGCCTGCACGGCATAGGCGTCGTCCAGCGTGACGCCCGGATACTGCACCGACAACAGACCAATCTGCCTGCCGTTGCGTTCCGCCTGAAACAGCGCCCGCGCCGCCCCCTCGATCTCGCCCTCGGTCATCCGTCCACCACCCCGTTGCGCAACACTCCGATCCCCGGCGACGACACCTCGACCACATCGCCGGGCCGCAGCCAGACCGGCGGGTTGAGCCGCGCCCCTGCACCAACCGGCGTGCCGGTCACGATGATGTCGCCCGCCACCAGCGTGGTGAATGTGCTGATGTAGGCGATCTGGCGCGCCACCGGGAACAGCATCCGCCCGGTCCGGTCCGACTGGCGCACCTCGCCGTTCACCCGGGTCTCCAATACCACATCCACAATCTGCGCAAGGTCGCTGAACGGCACCAGCCAAGGCCCCAGCGCCCCCGACCCGTCCCAGTTCTTGCCCTGCGTCACGTTGAACTTCGCATGCCGCACCCAGTCGCGGATGGTGCCCTCGTTGCACAGGGTCAGCGCCGCGATATGGCCCAGCGCATCGGCTTCGGCAATCCGCCGCCCCCCTTTGCCAATCACCACCGCAATCTCGCCCTCATAATCCAGTTGCGCGCTTTCGGGTGGCCGGGTCAGCGCCACCCCATGCCCCACGAACGACCGCGCAAACCGCGGGAACAGCGACATGTTCGGCGGCGCCTCCTGCCCGTCCTTGTACTCGGCATTGCGGTCGGGAAAGTTCACCCCCACGCAGATGATCTTCTCCGCATCCGGCACCGGAATGTCATAGACAAACCCGCCCTCGGGATGCGTCACCGCACGCCCCCGCGCCGCCTCCAGCACCTGCGCCAACGCCCCCGCCCCGATCACCCCCCGCAACGTTGGCCATTGCGGGAAGGCTGGCGCAAGATCGACAAACCCGCCCGCCACCACCGCCCCCCAGGTCTGCTGTCCCGCAGTCCGCACCGTCGCCAGCCGCCCGCTCATCACCCCATCCCCTTTCATCTTTGCACAAGTATCCTCGGGGGGTCCGGGGGGCAGACAGCCCCCCGGCCTCGGTTCATGGAGCAATGATCGGCTGGGCTGCCAGATCACTGTCGGCCAGCGCGGCACCCTCGAACACCGACCCCAACTCGAACCACGACCGGGGTGCCGGTGCCCCCCACAGCGTTTGCCTTTGCGGGTCGGTCAGGCTCCAGCGGATCGGCTCGTGGTCGGGGTCGACGGTCTGATAGTCGGAACAGTAGATCTCGGTCCGGTGACCGTCCTTGTCGCGGATGTACAGAAAGAACGCGTTCGAGATGCCATGCCGCCCCGGTCCGCGTTCGATATGGGCAAGGTAGCCGGTGGTCGCCATCAGATCCAGAAGGTCGATGATGTTCAGCGGTGTCGGCACCCAGAACGCCAGATGATGCAGGCGCGGGCCGGTGCCGTTGGTAAAGGCCACATCGTGAACCCCCCCCTTGCGCTGCATCCATGCGGCCCAGGTGCGCCCCGTCACCTCGTCTGCCGTGTATTCGGTTACCCGAAACCCCATCTCGCCCCAGAACGCCACAGCGGCATCCACATTGGCCGAGAACAGGTTGAAATGGTCGATCCGCAAGGGCTTTACCCCCCGGTACAGCCCGAATTTCTGGTGGATCGACGGCAGCCGGTCCATCCGCGCATAGAACTCCAGCGGAACCCCCCAGGGGTCGCGCGTCGACAGAACCCGCCCCATGAACGGCCTCTCGACCCAAGCCACCGGCAACCCCTTGCCCGCAAACCACGCCGCCGCTCGGTCAAGGTCGTCCTCGTCCCACACCTTGAACCCCAGCACACCGACCGACCCCGCATCGCCGCGGCGCAGGATCACGCAATGGTGCCCGCGTTCCTCCATGGCGCGCAGATAAATCGCGCCCGCATCCTCATGCGTCACCTGCAGGCCCAGCATGTCGACGTAATAGGCGCGTGCCCACGCGAGGTCAGTCACCCGCAACTCGACATGGCTCAGGCGCACGATGTTGAACGGCGGGTACAGCGTCGGCGCAGGGATCGGCATGGCTCAGGCTCCCAGTCGCTGGATCGGATGGGCCCCAAGCGCAAAGGCCACGTTCCGGGTTTCCATGTAGAACTCAAACGACCAGTCCCCCCCGTCGCGCCCGATCCCACTGGCCTTGACCCCGCCGAACGGCGTCGGCAGATGGCGCACGTTCTCGCTGTTGACCCAGATCATCCCGGCCTCCAGCCCCTGCGACACCCGCAACGCGCGGGTCAGGTCATTGGTCCAGACATAGCCGGTCAGGCCATAAGCCACGTCATTGGCAATCCGCAGCGCGTCCGCCTCATCGCTGAATGTGATCGAGGTCAGGAACGGCCCGAACACTTCTTCCTGCGCGATCCGCATGTGTGGCGTGGCTCCGGTGAACAGCGTCGGGCGAACATACCACCCCGCATCGCCCACCCGCACGCCCCCCGCCGCCAGCACCGCGCCATCGGCCTGCCCGATGCCCACATACCCCATCACCTTGTCGAAGTGCGTCCGGTGGATCAGCGGCCCCACTTCGGTCGCGGGGTCCAAGGGATGGCCCACCCGGATGCGGTTCACCCGTGCCACGAGCCGCGCATGGAAATCCGCCGCAATACTGTCCTGCACCAACAACCGGCTGGATGACGTACAGCGCTCCCCGTTCAGCGAATAGATCATGAAGATCACCGCATCCAGCGCCCGCTCGATATCGGCATCCGCAAACACGATCACCGGGTTCTTGCCGCCCAACTCGAAATGCACCCGCTTCAGCGTATCGGCACCCTGCCGCATGATCATGCTGCCGGTCTTCGTCTCACCCACAAAAGCAATCGCCTTGATGTCCGGGTGTTCGGTCAGCGCCCGCCCCGCCCCCTCACCCATCCCGTTCACCAGGTTCAACACCCCCGCAGGCAGCCCCGCCTCATGACAGATCTCGGCCAGAAGCCGCGCCGACAAGGGGCTGAACTCGGCCGGCTTGTGGACCACCGTACAGCCTGCCGCCAGCGCCGGGGCGATCTTCCAGGTGGACAGCATGAAGGGCGTGTTCCACGGCGTGATCACCCCTACCGGGCCAATGGGTTGGCGTGAGGTTACGTTCAGATGCGTCGGTGTCGGCAGGCTCTGCCCATCCCGCGCCGATGGTGCCAGATCGGCGAAATAGCGGAAATTCTCCGCCCCCCGCAGCGCCGCCTTGGACATGAAGCGCCAAGCCTGCCCGGTATCCCAGCACTCGCACAGCGCAATTTCCTCGGCCCGCGCCTCGATCAGATCGGCAATGCGGTGCAGGATCGCGCGGCGCTTGTCGCCCGCCATTGCCGCCCAAGCCGGAAACGCCGCCTTTGCCGCCCTTGCCGCCCGGTCGATGTCGGCGGCAGTGCCCAGCGCCACCTCGGCAATCAGGCTTTCGTCCACCGGACTGTGGGTGGCAAACGTCCCCCCCGACCCCGCCACACTTTCCCCCCCGATCAGGTTCAGGATACTGCCCGCACGGAACCGGGCCATATGCCCCTCAAGCCGGGTCAGATGGGTGGCCAGGTCGGTCATGCGGGCTCTCCGGGCAGGTAGCGGCGGATGGAACTGGTTTTCGGTGACAGGTCGGGATCAATGTCGCGCATCTCGAACGACAGCATCAGCGATGACGTGGCCATAAGGTCCGCACAAAACGTCTCGGCCGCCGCAAAGATCACCGCCGTGGCCGCCGCCTTGTCCCCGGCCGACCGCCCGCCCCGCAGGCGCAGCGAGATGTCCAGATAGGCATGATCCGGGTTCCCGTCCGCGATCACCACATGCGTCGCCGCCGTCGCCCGCACCCGCAGCCCCGCCAAGGGCAGGATCCCCGTTGCCACCGCCGCATCGCGCAAGGCGTGGCACAAGGCCGCCATATCCAGCCGCCCCTCAAGATTGGGGGAATAGTCGATCATCAGATGCGGCATCAGCCCCTCCCAATACTTGCTTTGTTAAATGAAATGCTTGCTCTGTCAATGATTCTTGCCTGCAGCGCCATCGCGGCGCATGATCCCGCCATGAACGACACCCCTCCCCTGCGCCGCACCCGCCGGTCCCTGCCCATCGCACTGCTGCGCGCCCGTGAAACCGTCATGGGCCCGGTTCGCGGGATGCTGGCCACCTCGGGCGTGAACGAACAGAAATGGCGGGTGCTGCGGGTGTTGCAGGAAAGCGGGCCCTTGGAACTGGGGCAGGTCGCGGATGAGGCCTGCCTTCTGTTGTCCAGCCTGACCCGGATGGTGCCGCCGATGGTGGCCGAAGGGCTGATTGCCCGCCATGTCCCGGCCAAGGACCGCCGCAAGGTGATCCTAACGATCACCCCCGCGGGCGAGGCGCTGGTGCAGGCCCATGCCGCGCAAAGTGCGGCAATCTTTGCCCGCATCGGGGACGCGTTCGGCGCCGACCGGCTGGAACAACTGCTCGACCTTCTCGAGGCGCTGCAGGCGCTGGACCTGAGCGACCCCGATTGACCGGCTTGCCCGCCATCACCAGCAGGGGTATCAAGATAAGAACAAATCATGAACTCACCACGATTCGGAAGCCCCAGTGCCGCATGCGCCCGGTATCCCCCTTTCCCAAGGCCGAACGCCCGCCCGCAACAGCCGGCGCGGTGATGCCGGCCACACCGATGGTCGCCCTGTCCGAGGTTTTTGCCGAAACCATCACGGATGCCGGGGCCGTGGGGTTTGTGCTGTCACGGCTGGCCGGGCGCGCGCCCGTGCTGTGGATCCAGGACAGGATGTCGCGGCGCGAAACCGGGCGGCCGTTTCTGGCGGGGCTTGGTGCCGTTCAGGTGCTGATGCTGGATATCACCCGCCCCCTCGACGTGCTGATCGCGGCCGAGGAAGGGTTGCGCTGTGCCGCCCTGTCGGCGGTGGTGGCCGAGATTTACGGCGACCCGCCGGCCCTCGACTTTACCGCCACGAAACGCCTGGCGGTGCGGGCCGAGGCGACGGGCGTGCCCTGCTGGCTGATCCGCCACGGCGGCACCCCCGACCTCAGCGCCGCGCGCGACCGCTGGCGGGTGGGCTCGCGCCCCTCATCCCCCAACCCCGACGACCCCCGCGCGCCCGGCAACCCGCGCTGGCAGGTCGAACTCTTCCGCTCACGCGACAAGCAGCCCGGCACATGGGTGGCCTGTCATGACCGGGGGGCATGGCGGGCGGGGGACCATGCCGACCTGCGTGCCGCAGTTCCCGACGGAGCGCTGGCGGCGGACGCAGGCGCGGACCGGCAACGCAGCCTCAGGTGACCTCGTCATGGCGCTGTCGGTCGAGGGGCCGCAAGGGCCAGTGGTACATGCCGCCGCGAACATGGGAAGCCTGCGATGAACAGGGAGGAGAGGGCGCGGCGCATCGTGTCGGCCTGCTTGCCGCAGTTCCCGATGAGGCGCTGGCGGCAGACGCAAGCGCGAACCAGCAGCGCAGCCCCGGGTGATCTGCCGCAGGGGTCTGGCGGTCAGAAGGCCGCACGGGCTGGATCTGCATGCCACCGCGAACGTGGGGTGCATGACATGAGAGGGAAGGAGAGGGCGCGACCCATCGTGTCGATATGCTTGCCGCAGTTCCCGATGCAGCGCTGGCGCCAGGCGCAGGCGCTGACCGGCAACGCAGCCTCGGGTGATCTGCCGCAGGGGGTGGAGATCGAGGGGTGGCAGGGGGCGCTAGTGCATACCACCGCGAACGTGGGGTGCATGACATGAGCGGTCGGCGCATCGCGGCGACCTGCTTGCCGCAACTCCCGATGAAGCCTTGGCGGGAGGCGCAAGGGCGGACGGGCGACCCAGCCTCGCATGATCTGCCGCAAGTGCTGGCGGTCGAGAGGCCGCACGGGCCAATCGTGCATGCCGCGAGCCGTGCCGCACATCTGGCCGGGGTGGCCGAGGGCGCGCGGGCCATACCGACCTGCTTGCCGCAGTTCCCGATGGAACGCTGGCGGCGGATGCAAGAGCGGGCGGGCAACGCCGCCTCGGGTGACGTGGCCATGGCCCTGTCGGTCGAGGGGCCGCACGGGCCGGTGGTGCATGCCGCGAACATCGGTGGCCTGCGATGACCGGGGGACATGCGGGGCGGCGCATCGTGTCGATATCCCTGCCGCAGTTCCCGATGGAACGCTGGCGGCGGATGCAGGAGCGGGCGGGCAACGCCGCCTCGGGTGACGTAGCCATGGCCCTGTCGGTCGAGGGGCCGCACGGGCCGGTGGTGCATGCCGCGAACCGTGCCGCACATCTGGCGGGGGTGAGTGACGGCGCGCGGGTGGTGGACATGCGCGCGCTCTGCCCCACGCTGCAGGTTGAATATGCCGATACCGGCGGCGACCGGGTGGCGCTGGACCGCCTCGCCCTCTGGGCAAGGCGCTGGTGTCCGTGGACGGCGGTGGATGGGCAGGGCCTGATCCTCGACACCACCGGCACCGCCCACCTCTGGGGTGGCGAGGCCGCGATGCTTGCGGACATGACGGCGCAACTGGCGCTTCTGGGTCTGACGGCAAGGGTGGCGCTGGCCCCCACCTGGGGGGGGGCCTGGGCCCTGGCGCGGTTCGGGCCGGTCAGGGCGATCTCTGCCGATCCCACGCCCCTGCCGGTGGCCGCACTGCGGCTGACACCCGACACGGTGCTGCTCTTGCACCGGCTGGGGCTCAAGACCATCGGCGCACTGGCCGCCGTGCCGCGCCTCGCGCTGGCGCGGCGGTTCGCGCGGGCGGAACTGGCCGCGAACCCCCTCCTCAGGCTGGACCAGATGACCGGCCACCTGCCCGAACCCCTGGCCCCGCCCGACGCCCCCCCGGTGTTCCGCGCGATGGCCCGTCTGGCCGAGCCGATCTTTGATCCCACGCACCACCTGCCCGGTCTGTGTGCCGACCTTTGCGCGCAACTGGCCGCAGCGGGGCATGGCGCACGGCGTCTGCGGCTGACCGTGTACCGCACCGACGGCGAGGTGGCCCTGATCGACACCGCCACCGCCAGCCCCAGCCGCGACGCCGCCCATCTGGCGTTTCTCTTCCGCGACCGGCTGGACCGGATCGACCCCGGCTTCGGCTTTGACCTGATCGCGCTTGAGGCCCCGGTGGCCGAACCGATGGCCGTGGTACAGGCCAACCTCGCGGGCGGCACCGAGGCCGTGCTGGACCTGTCGCACCTGGTGGACCGCCTGATAATGCGCTTTGGCGCAGCTGCCCTGTCGCGCCCGATGCCACGCGCCAGCCACATCCCCGAACGGGCCGAGATGCGCGCGGCCCCCCTTGCAGCACCACCCCCTCTTGCCACCGGCAGGGGCAGTGGCGTCACAGGTGACCCCGGCCCCATGGCCCTTGTCCAGGCTGCCGGGCTGTCGCGGATGGCATCCCCGCCCTCCCCCCCGGCAGGCGAACAGGCGCATCCCGCCGGAAGCGGCACCCGTTGTGCGGCCCCGGCCCTCTCCGACACCGGTCAACGCATCCCGCCCACCCCAACCCCGGCCCATATACCCCCCCCCGCCCCCTTCGGAGGAGGGGCTACGCGGAACACCGAAGAACCGCCCCATGCGGTTGCCCTTGCCCGGGGTGGAGGGAAGGCGCAGCCTGTGGAAGGCCATGCCCGGTTCGGGGTCACGGCCCCGCCCGGCGTCCCCCCACGCATCCCGACCACCCCAACCCCGGCCCGTCTGCATTCCACCGCCCCCTTGAGGGAAGATGCGACGCTTGACCTTGAACAGCCGCCCTGTGCGCCTGCCCTCTCCCAAGGGGGGCGAGAGGCGCATCCTGCGAAAGGATATGCCCGATCTGGCATCGCGGCCCTGTCCGGCGTCGGTCAACACGGGCTGACCATCGCAACCCCGGCCGGTTTGCCCCCCCTCTCGCCTTGGAGAGGAGAGGCCGCACGAAACCATGAAGAACCGCCCCGTGCGACTGCCCTCCCCCAAGAGGAAAGAGCGGCGCAGCCTGCGAACGGCCACGCCCGGTTCGGGGTCGCAGCCCCGCCCGGCGTCCCCCCACATACCCCGACCGCCGCAACCCCGGCCCATATACCCCACCGCCTCCCCTTCGAAGGAGGGGCCGTGCGGAACACCGGGGAGGCGCCCCAGGCGGTTGCCCCCGCCCGGTGGGGAGGGGCGGCGCGGCCTTTGGGGGGGGGCGACGGGTATCGCGGGCCTGCCCCCGTCGGGGATCACCCGACAGCCGTCGATTCCCCTACTCCGGGCCACCCCACTCCGGGCCACCCCACTCCGGGCCAGTTGAGTACCCCCCCTCCTCCTCGGGGAGAGGAGGCAGGGCGCGCGCACCATCCCGCCCCCGGTGGCGCGGCAAGAGGGATGCCGCCCAGCGATCACCCTGCCCCGCCCCCCCCCGCCGAACGCCCGGTCCGCCTTCTGGACCCGCCCGAAGAGGTCCGCGTGCTTTACGCCGTGCCCGAAGGCCCGCCTGCGCAGTTCGCATGGCGCCGCGTCACCCACCGCACCGTGCGCTATCAGGGGCCGGAACGGATCGCCCCCGAATGGTGGCAGGACCGTCCCGGCACCCGCCTGCGCGATTACTTCAAGGTCGAGGATGACACGGGCCGCCGCTACTGGCTCTACCGCGAGGGGCTGCATGATGACGGGCGCGGCGGCGATCCGCGCTGGTTCCTGCACGGGATCTTCGCCTGATGCCCGAGAATGACAACATCCACCCCCGCCGCAGCCTTGACGGCACCTTCGCCCCCAACCCGCGTGCCCCCTTTGTCGAACTTGGCGTGGCCAGCCCGTTCTCGTTCCTGCGCGGCGCGTCGGACGCCACCGATCTGGTGCGCACCGCCCATGCGCAGGGGTATGACGCCCTGGGAATAGCCGACCTCAACAGCATGGCCGGCGTCGTCCGCATCCATGCCGAGGCGCGCAAGGCCGGCCTCCGCCCGGTCATCGGCTGCCGCCTGCAACTGACCTCGGGCGATGAATTCCTGGCCTACCCCACCGACCGCGCCGCCTGGGGCCGGCTTTGTGCGCTGTTGTCCAAGGGCAAGATGCACGACCCGGATGGCCGCTGGCAGGCCAAGGGCATCTGCGACATCACCCTCAATGACCTCGCCGCCCATGCAACCGGCGTACACCTGATCGTCATGCCCGACGCCAACCTTGCCCGCCGCCTGCCCGGCCTGATCCGCCACCTGCCGACCTTGCGCCATATCGCGGCAAGCTACCTTTATCGCGGCGATGACCGGGCGCGGATCAACCGGCTGGACCGGCTGGCACAGGCCCACGGGCTGGGCATCCTTGCCACCAACGACGTGCAATACCACGCCCCCGACCGCCGACCCCTGCACGACATCATGACCTGCATCCGCGAAAAGACCACGATCACGCAGGCCGGATACCTTCTGAACCCCAACGCCGAACGCCACCTGAAATCCCCCGCCCAGATGGCCCGCCTCTTCGCCGAATGGCCCCATGCCATCGCGGCCACCCGCGACGTGGCCGACGCCTGCACCTTTGATCTGCGCCAACTGCGCTATGAATACCCGCTGCAGGACCTGCCCCCCGGCACCACCCCGCAAGACCAGTTGGAACGGCTGACGTGGCAAGGGGCCGCCACCCGCTATCCCGCAGGCATCCCCCCCAAGGTTGACCACGCCATCAGGCACGAGTTGAACATCATCCGCATCAAGGACATCCCTCAGTATTTCCTGACCATCCACCAGATTGTCCTGTTCGCCCGCGCCAAGGGCATCCTCTGTCAGGGGCGCGGCTCGGCGGCCAATTCCGCCGTGTGCTATGTGCTGGGCATCACCTCGGTCGACCCCGCCGAACAGGAACTGCTGTTCGAGCGTTTCATCAGCCTTGACCGGGATGAGCCCCCCGACATCGACGTCGATTTCGAACACGAACGGCGTGAAGAGGTGATCCAGCACATCTACACCCGCTATGGCCGCCACCGCGCGGGCCTTTGTGCCACCGTCATCCACTACCGCCCCCGGTCAGCCATCCGCGAGGTGGGCAAGGTCATGGGCCTGTCCGAAGATGTCACCTCGGCCCTTGCGAAAACCGTCTGGGGCAGTTGGGGCACCAGCATGGGTGAGGCGAACTCGTCCGAGGCGGGGCTGGACCTGACCGACCCCCTGCTGCGCCGCACCATCAGGCTGGCCGAACAGATGATCGGCATGCCCCGGCATCTGGGTCAGCATGTCGGCGGCTTCATCCTGACCGAAGGGGCCCTGTCCGAAACCGTGCCCATCGGCAATGGTGCCATGCCCGACCGCAGTTTCATCGAATGGGACAAGGACGATATTGATGAGCTGGGCATCCTCAAGGTCGATATCCTGGCTTTGGGGATGCTCACCTGCATCCGCAAATGCTTTGACCTTCTGCGCGCCCATCACCACGTCGACCACAGCCTCGCCTCGATCCCGCAGGACGATACGGCGGTCTATGACATGCTGTGCAAGGGTGACAGCGTCGGCGTGTTCCAGGTGGAAAGCCGGGCGCAGATGAACATGCTGCCCCGCCTCAAACCCCGCCGGTTCTACGATCTGGTGATCGAGGTCGCCATCGTCCGCCCCGGCCCGATTCAGGGCGACATGGTCCACCCCTATCTGCGCCGCCGCAGCGGGCAGGAGGTGGTCGATTTCCCCTCCCCCGCGCCCCCCCACGACCCCGACGAATTGCGCAACATCCTTGGCCGCACCCTTGGCGTGCCGATATTCCAGGAACAGGCGATGAAGATCGCACTTGAGGCCGCAAGGTTCAGTTCCGCCGAGGCGAATGAGCTGCGCAAGGCGATGGCCACGTTCCGCTCACGCGGCACCATTGGCCTTCTGGAGGAAAAGATGGTCGGTCGCATGGTGGAACGCGGCTATGACCCCGAATTTGCCGCGCGCTGTTTCAACCAGATCAAGGGCTTCGGCGAATACGGCTTTCCCGAAAGCCACGCCGCCAGCTTTGCGCTTCTGGTCTATGTGTCAAGCTGGCTCAAGTGCCACTACCCCGGCGCCTTTGCGACCTCCCTCCTGAACTCCCAGCCGATGGGCTTTTACGCCCCCGCCCAGATCGTCAGCGACGCCCACGAACACGGGGTCGAGGTGCGCGACGTCGATGTGAATTTCAGCGACTGGGACAGCACGCTGGAACCCGCAGGCACCGGATGGGCCCTGCGCCTTGGTCTGCGCCAGATCACCGGCATGGCCCAGGCCGCCGCCCTGCGCCTGATCGACGCGCGCGACGCACCCTTTGCCGATCTGGCAGACCTTGCCACCCGCGCCCGCCTCGATGCCCGCACGATGCGCCTTCTGGCGGCGGCGGATGCGTTCCGCTCGATGGGCCTTGACCGCCGCGCCGCCCTCTGGGACGCCCGCGCGCTCAAGGACGCACCCGACCTGCCCCTGTTCCAGACCACCCGCGATGAGGGGGATGAGGCCCGCGTCACCCTGCCCGCCATGCCCCTGTCCGAGCATGTGGTGACCGACTACCAGACCCTGCGCCTGTCGCTGAAAGCCCACCCGATGGCCTTTCTGCGCGCCAGCATGACGCGCCAGGGCTACCGCTGCGCCGCTGACGTCGCCACCATCCGCAACAACCAGCGCCTGCAACTGGCCGGCCTCGTCCTGATCCGCCAGCGCCCCGGCAGCGCCAAGGGCGTCTGCTTCATCACGCTTGAGGATGAGACGGGCGTCGCCAACCTTGTGGTCTGGCCCAAGATCATGGCGGCCTTTCGCAAGGTCATCATGACCGCCCGGCTGTTGCAGGTCACGGGCCGGGTCCAGCGCGATGCCATATCGGGCGTCACCCATGTGGTGGTCGATACCCTGTCCGACCGCAGCGATGCGCTTCTCAGGCTGGCCGACCAGCATATGGCCATCCCCCTGTCACGCGCCGACGAAGTCACCCGCCCGATCCCCGCCCCAACCCGGGGCCACCCGAGGAACGCCCAGATCATCCCGAAATCGCGCGACTTTCACTGACCGGCTGGAAACGGCGGCCTTTTGGCCCTAAACTTGGACCGACAAGCGCAGGGGAACGCCGATGATCGCGGATTTCGGACTTGTCGACGGCCACCCGGTGCAGGCCGTCACCCTGCGCGCAGGTGCCATGACCGCCAAACTCATCACCTGGGGCGCGCGGCTGACCGAACTGCATGTGCCCGACCGCAACGGCGTGACCGCCGATGTTGTGCTGGGGTTCGACAGCCTTGCAGGCTACCTCGCGACCGATCACTATTTCGGGGCCACCTGTGGGCGCTACGGCAACCGCATCGCCGGCGGCACCTTCGATCTGGAAGGCCAGACGGTGCAGCTTGACTGCAACGAAGGCCCCAATCACCTGCACGGCGGCAGCACCGGGTTCGACCGCAAGCATTGGGCGATCGCCGCCCAGGGCGCTGACCACGTCACCTTTGCCGCCCTGTCCGAGGATGGCGAGATGGGCTTTCCGGGTCGCTGCGCCCTGCAGACCGAATACCGGCTGACCGACACCACGCTGACCATCACCATGACCGCCGACACCACCCGCACCACCGTGATGAACATGGTCAACCACAGCTATTTCAACCTTGCGGGGCAAGGGTCGGGCACCATCCTTGCGCACGATCTGCAGGTGAACGCCGCCTTCTACACCCCCGTCAACACCGCCCTTCTGGCCACCGGCGAGGTGCGCGCGGTCGCAAACACCCCCTTTGATTTCCGCACCCCCAAACCCGTTGGCCGCGACATCGCCACCCTGACCGGCGGCTATGACCACAACTGGTGCCTTGGCCCCGCCGGCGCCGAACTTCTGCGCGATTGCGCCACCCTGACCGACCCCGCTTCAGGCCGCCGGATGACCCTGCGCACCACCGAACCGGGCGTGCAGATCTATACATGCGGCTCGGTCAAAGACACGGCTGCGGCCAAGGCGGGCCATCCCATATCGAAATTCGGCGGCCTTACATTCGAGACGCAGAAATTCCCCGGCACCCCCAACCACCCGCATTTCCCCACCGCGACACTGCACCCCGGCGACACCTACCACCACGTCATGGCCCTCGAATTCTCCGCCCCGGCAAACCCATGACCATGCGCATCGCCTGCATCGGCGAGGCGATGGTGGAACTGTCGCTTGACCCCACCCTTGACGGCGCGCGCATCGGCTATGCGGGTGACGCGCTGAATGCCGCGATCTACCTGCGCCGCGAACTGCCCGCCACCGCCACTGTGGCCTTCGTCAGCGCCATCGGCACCGATGCCCTGTCCGACCGTCTGGCAACCACCATTGGCGATGAGGGCATCGACACCACCCACCTTGCCCGCAATCCCCACCGCACGACCGGTCTCTACGCCATCCGCACCGATCCCTTGGGCGAACGTCAGTTTTCCTACTGGCGCGACACCTCCGCCGCCCGCGCGATGTTCGAAGGCCCCGATCCCTTTGCCGTGCTGGACGGGTTCGACGTGGTGCTGATGACCGCCATATCACTGGCCATCCTGCCGCCCGACACGCGCACAGCCCTCTTCCACCACATCGCCGCCTTCCGCCACCGGGGCGGCCTTTTCGCCTTCGATTCCAACTACCGCCCCCGCCTCTGGTCCGGCCTGCCCGAGGCCCGGGCGACGATTGAGGCTGCTTGGCGCGTAACCGACATCGCGCTGCCGTCGGTCGATGACGAAATGGCGGTGTTCGGTGACCGCACCGCCGACAAGGTAATCGCAAGACTGCGCCAATGGGGCATCCGCCGGGGTGCGCTGAAATGCGGTGCGCACGGGCCGGTGTCGCTGTCGGGCCATGCGCCGGACCAGACCTATCCCAAGGCCCCCCAGGTCACAGATACCACCGCCGCCGGCGACAGCTTCAACGCGGGCTACCTTGCCGGCATCCTGACCGGACAGCAAGAACCCTCCGCTCTCATGGCCGGCCACACCTGCGCTGCAAAGGTCATTGCCCACCGGGGGGCCATCGTGCCCAAGGCCCTCTGGTAACCCCCACGGTAAGTTTACCTGCCTTCCGCATCGTCGCGTGTTCTCTGGCCACCACCCACCGAATCCCGGCCAAAAGGATACCCTCGATGACCGCCACACGCGCCCTCGCCTCCACCGCCATGGCCCTCGCCCTGATGACAACGGCAGCCCGCGCCGACACCGCCGACGGCGCGGCCCTTACCGCCATGACCTGGGATCAGGTGGTGGAAACCGCCAAGGGGGGCACCGTCAACTGGTTCATGTGGGGCGGGGCCGACAACATCAACCGCTATGTCAGCGAACATGTCGGTGGCATCCTGAAAAACCAGTACGGCATCACCCTCAACCGTGTCGGCGTCAACGACACGGCCGAGGTGGTCAACATCGTGCTGGGTGAAAAAGAGGCCGGCGTGACCGACGCCGGATCGGTCGACATGATCTGGATCAACGGCGAAAACTTCCGCACGATGAAACAGGGCGGGCTGGCATGGTGCGGCTATACCGACATGCTGCCGAACGACGCACTGATAAACTGGAACAATCCCGCCATCGCCAACGACTTCGGCGTGCCGGTGGACGGGTGTGAGGTGCCCTGGTCCAAGGTGCAGTTCGCCTTCGCCTACGACAGCGCCAAGACCCCGAACCCGCCCCAGTCCATGTCCGACCTTCTGGCATGGATCAAGGCCAACCCCGGCCAGTTCACCTACCCCGCCGCCCCCGATTTCAACGGCGCCGTGTTCGTGCGCCATGTGTTCTACCACGTCGCAGGCGGCCCGCAGAACCTGCTCGGCGACTTCGATCAGACGAAATTCGACGCCATCGCCCCGCAGGTCTGGACCCTGCTGAACGACCTTGAGCCGTCCCTCTGGCGCGAAGGTCAGACCTATCCGACCTCGATCACCCAGATGAACGGGCTTTTCGCCAATGGCGAGGTGGCCTTCACCTTCGACTACGACGCCTCGCAGTTCGGGCAGGCGGTCGAGGATGGACGGTTCCCGGAAACCACCCGCTCCTATGGCCTGACCGATGGCACCATCGGCAACACCAACTACACCCTCATCCCGTTCAACTCGCCCAACAAGGCGGCGGCGATGGTGTTGCAGAATGTCCTGCTGTCGGGTCCCGTACAGTACGAAAAGGCCCGCCCCGAGGTCTGGGGCGCCTCCCCCGCCATCGAGATCAGCCGCACCACGCCCGAGGTTCAGGCAGAGTTTGCGTCGATCGTGACGCCTGAATCGGTGGTCCCGGCAGAAACCTTGGGCAAAAACGCCCTGCCGGAACTGCAGGCGGGCTGGATTTCGGCCATCGAACAGGGTTGGATCGCGAACGTCGCGCAGAAATAGCGCAGGCGCGCCATCGGCCCCGCCCCGGGGCCGGTGCCGCCCCGTTGGCGGGAAAGGTTGCACAGGCCCGATGTCCGACCGCCTGCGCTTAGCCCTCCTGTTGGCCCCGGCGCTGCTGGTCATCATCGTGCTGTTCCTTGGCGGGCTGGCGGTGGGGCTGATGCGGTCGCTGGGCTACATGCCGGTGATCGGCCTGACAGAGCCGAACCTCGATGCCTACGCCGCCATCTTCACCTCGCCCCAATTCTACCGCTCGTTCCTCCTCACGTTCCACATCGCCTTTACCTCCACCGTCCTCTCGGCCCTCATCGCCATCGGTGCCGCCCTCCTCCTGCGCCGCACCTTCGTCGGCAAACGCGCCATCACCTTTCTGTTCCAGTTGAACCTCACCGTGCCGCATCTGGTGGGGGCCATCGGCATTCTCTACCTCTTCTCCCAGTCCGGCAGCTTTGCCCGCCTCGGCCACGCCTGGGGCCTCATCGCGCAACCTGCCGATTTCCCGGCCCTTGTGTTCGACCCCTATGCCATCGGCATCATCCTGCAATACGTCTGGAAAGAGGTGCCCTTCATCGGCGTCATCATCCTCGCCAACATGCAGGCCATCGGGCAGGACCATGAACTTGTCGCCCGCACCCTTGGCGCCACCCGGTATCAGGCGTTCCGCCATGTCCTTCTGCCGATGATCCTGCCCGGCGTTCTGTCGGCCTCGGTCATGGTCTTTGCCTTTGCCTTCGGCGCTTACGAGATCCCGGCCATCCTCGGCCAGAACCACCCCGCCGCCCTGCCAGTGCTGGCCTACCGCAGCTATACAGACGTCGATCTCGCCGCCCGGCCACAGGCGATGGCCATGGCCATGGTCATCGCGGCCCTCAGCGGCGCGATGATCTGGGCCTACCTGCGCCTGACCCGCCGCCGGTCCGGGGGCTGACCGGTGACCCAAGACCCCCTCGCCCTGCGCGCCTTCCGCACCCTCACGCTGGCCCTCCTGATCGTCTGGCTGATCCTGCCCCTTATCCCCCTCGCCATCTGGTCCTTCGCGCGCGGCTGGCGGTTCCCCGACCTCCTGCCACAAGAATGGTCGCTGAACGCCTGGACCTATGCCCTGTCCGACACGGCGGGCGTGATAAACAGCCTTGGCCTCACCACCCTCATCGCGGCCGGCGTCACCGCCCTGTCGGTCCTTCTGGGCGTCCCTGCAGGGCGGGCGCTTGGCATGTACCGCTTTCGCGGCAAGGCACTGGTGGAACTCCTCATCCTCGCCCCCCTGATCGTGCCGGGCATCGCTGTGGCCCTTGGCATCCATTCGGTATTCATCTGGCTTGGCCTCACGAATACCGTCGCCGGTGTCATGCTGGTGCATCTGGTGCCCACCCTGCCCTACATGGTGCTGGTGATGGCCGGCATCTTTGCCAACCTCGACGCCGACCTTGAACTACAGGCCCGGTCCCTTGGCGCGGGGCCCCTGCAAACCTTCCGCCATGTCACCCTGCCCGCCATCCTGCCCGGCATCATCGCGGGTGCGATGTTCGCCTTCCTCGTCTCATGGAGCCAGTACATCCTGACCCTGCTTATCGGCGGCGGCCGCGTCGTCACGCTGCCGCTCCTCCTGTTCAACTTCGCCACCTCGGGGCGCAATGACATCGCGGGGGCCATCGCGGTGATCTACATCCTGCCCGGTGCCCTGATCCTTCTGTTCACCGCCCGCCACCTCTCGGGCCGGAACGCAGCACTTGGGGGCATCGGCGGGCTGTGACAGCAGTATCGCTCTCAATGCTGACCAAACACTGGCCCGGCAGCCCTAAACCAACCCTTGACCGCCTGACACTCGACATCCCCTCGGGCGAACTGACCGCCCTCCTCGGCCCCTCAGGCTGTGGCAAGACGACGGCGCTCAAGATGATCGCGGGGCTGCTGGACCCCACCTCGGGCGACATCATCTTTGACGGCAGGTCGGTCCTCCACGACAAACCCGAACGCCGGGGCGCCGTGATGGTGTTCCAGAACCATCTCCTGTTCCCCGCCATGTCCGTCGCCGACAACATCGGTTTCGGCCTTCGGATGCGCCATGAACCCAAGGCCAGCATCACCGCCCGTGTCACCGACATGCTGGACCTCGTCCAGTTGCCCGGCCTCGGCCACCGACGCCCGTCCGACCTGTCGGGCGGCCAGCAACAGCGCGTCGCCCTCGCCCGCGCCCTGATCCTGCGCCCTAATGTGCTGCTCCTGGACGAGCCGCTGTCCAACCTCGACGCCCACCTGCGGACCGACATGCGCGACTTGATCCGGTCCCTGCAACGGCAACTCGCCATCACCACCATCTTCGTCACCCACGATCAGGAAGAGGCCGCCGTGCTGGCCGACCGCGTCGCCCTGATCCTTGACGGCCAACTGCGCCAGTACGCCACCCCCAAGCATTTCTACAAACGCCCCGCCGATGCCGCCGTCGCGCGGTTCTTCGGTGGCCGCAACTTCGTGCCAGGCACCGCGTCGGGTGGCCTCTTCCACTCGCCCCTCGGCACCCTGCACCTGCCCGATGACGCGCCCACCGGCCCCGGCACCCTGACCATCCGCCCCGAAAGCATCAGGATCGGCACCGCCCCCGAAAACACCCTCACCGCAAGGCTGGTCGCGCGTGCCTTTCTCGGCACCCAGACCCGCCTGCGCCTGATCGTGGGTGACGTGGATATCGAGGCCACCCTCACCCCCGATCAGGCCGAAGGGCTGGAGGTCGGCACAGACCTGCCCGTAACCCTGCCCCGCGCTTCCCTCTGGGTTCTGCCCTGATGCAAAGGCGACCCCCCCACTCCTTTCGCAAAAGGCCCCCCGCATGCCATTCGACAACGTGACATGGATCAAGCAACCCCGCCCCGAAGCCGCCGACGACAGCGCCAATGTGTCGCGCCTGGTGGCCGATGTCTTGGCCCGGGTGAAAACCAACGGCGACGCCGCCGTCGCGGCTTTTGCGGCCACCTTCGACAACGTCACCCTTGACCGGTTCGAGGTGACCCGCGCCGAACGCACCGCCGCCGTCGCGGCCCTTGACCCCCAGACCCGCGCCGACACCGAATTTGCCATCGCCAACGTCCGCCGCTTTGCCGAAGCCCAGCTAGCCTGCCTGACCCCCCTTGAAATCGAGGTGCTGCCGGGTGCCTTCCTTGGCCACCGCGTGATCCCGGTGCAGACCGTGGGCTGCTATGTGCCCGGCGGCCGGTTCCCGCTGTTGTCGGCCCCGGTCATGACCATCGTCCCCGCCCGCGTTGCCGGCGTGGATCAGGTCATCGCTTGCCTGCCGCCCAACGCCCACTCCGCGATGATCGCCGGCTGCCATCTGTCCGGTGCCGACCGCATTTTCCGCATCGGCGGCGCACAGGCGATTGCGGCCATGGCCTACGGCACCGAAACCGTACCTGCCGTCGACAAGATCGTCGGCCCCGGCAATGCCTTTGTGAATGAGGCCAAGCGTCAGGTCTTCGGCCCCGTCGGCATCGACCAACTGGCCGGCCCCTCCGAAATCTACATCCTCGCCGATGCCACCGGCGACGCCGAAATGATCGCGACCGATCTTCTGGCCCAGGCCGAACACGACCTGCGCACCCGCGTCGGCCTCATCACCACCGATGCGGCCCTTGGCCATGCCGTGCTGGCCGAGGTCGAACGCCAGTTGCTTACCCTGTCCACAGCATCCGTCACAGGCCCGTCCTGGACCGCGCGGGGCGAAATTGCGGTGGCGGCGGATGAGGCCGCGATGATCGCCTACTCCGACCACATCGCCGCAGAACACCTGCAGGTCCACACCGCCGACCCCCGCGCCTTTGCCCTGCGGTTGCGCAACTACGGCTCGGTGTTCATCGGACAGGCGGCCAGCGTGGTCTATTCCGACAAATGTGTCGGCACCAACCACACTCTGCCCACCATGGCCTCGGCCCGCTATACCGGCGGGCTGTGGGTGGGGTCCTACGTCAAGATCGCCACGCATCAGTGGCTTGATGACCGGGGCGTCCGCGCCGTGGCCCCCGCCGCCGCCCGCCAGAGCGCGTCGGAAGGGCTGGAGGGGCACCGCCGCGCCGCCCAGTTGCGGCTGGACCGGATGCAGGGCTGACGCAAGCCCCCCCATTACCGAACCTTCGCACCCGGCTTCACCGCCGCTTCGGAGTTTTCAAAAACTCCGGCCCGATTTCTTCGAAGAAATCGGCTTTTACCGCGCGACACCCTTCATGGTCCCTGCCCCCGACCAAGGCGGATAACGGTCATCTGTATGTACGGATGTAATACAGATGACATACGCAATGAATACGGAGCGAATACGCTGAATTTGCGGGAATTCCAACGCCTTGCCCCCAACCCGCCACCCCCGCCGACAACCCCCCCGGAACGCCGCGTCAACCCTTTGTTGACCACGTCCGCAACGGCGATCCCCTCACGGCAGGATCACCTCCACCCCATGCCGGTCCAGCGCCTCGGCCATCGCAGGGTCCGGCGCGTGGTCGGTCACCAGCCGCCCGACACGGGCCAAAGGGGCCACCTCGAACACCGCGCGACGGCCCAGCTTGGTGTGGTCCGCGACCACCGTCACCGTATCGGCGCGGTCGATCATCGCGCGGGCAATCCCGGCCTCCTGCACGTCGAAATCCATGATGCATGTGCCGTCAATGGCCCCCACCGTCAGCACCACATGCTGCGCACGGAACCCCGCGATCTGATCCAGCGCCAGCGCCCCCAGCGTCTCGCCCACTTCGGGGGCAAAGGCGCCGCCGACAAGGAACGCCTTGTTGCTGCGGTTGGCCGCAATCACGGCGGCGATGCGCGGCGAATTGGTGATGACCGTCAGATGTGACAGCCCCGCCAGCGCATCCGCCAGCGCAAGTGTGGTGCTGCCGGTGTCGATGAACAGCGTATCCCCGGGCCGGAACAGCCCTGCCGCCAGCACGGCAATCGCCTGTTTTCCCTGCACATTATGCGCCATCCGTTGGTCAAAGGGGCTTTCCACGCCGGGGCTTTCGCGGCCGGGGTCAGCAATCCGCGCCCCACCATGCACCTTGCGCAGCAGACCATCGCCATCCAGCCGCCCAAGGTCGCGCCGGATCGTCTCATGCGATACGGCCAGTTCCCGGGCCAGATCATCGACGCTGATCTCACGGGCACGGGCAACCAGCCCGACGATGGCTTCGCGGCGCAATCTGGGGGTCATGGGGTTACCCTGACAATGCGGCCCCCGCCCGCCACGCGGGCAGGGGCCTGTTGCCTCAGCGGTAGGGATATCCCGCCTTGTCCATCGTCTCGGAATACTTGGTCAGTGCCGCCACGACACGGCCCGCACGCGGGCTGGATCCTGCGACTTCATCCCAGAACCCCTTGGAATCGGTCAGAACCTGCGCCCATTCCTCGGGCGGCAACTGGGTCAGTTCCATCTTCTCACCCTCGACCCGCAGCTTGGCCTCACCGCCCCAGTACCACTGGTTGCGATAGTAGTGCGACTGGTCGATGGTGATGCGGAACAACTCCTGCAGATGCGGCGGCACCTTGTTCCAGCTTGCGGTGTTGGCGAAATAGCTGCCGAACCAGGCACCCGTCACAGCGTTGTTCAGCGCGTACTTGCACACATCCGCCCAGCCCACCTCATAGGCCTCGGTGAACCCGCACCATGCCACACCGTCCAACTCGCCGGTCTGCATCGCGACTTCCACGTTATCCCACGGAATTGTCACGGGAATAAGGCCATAGCGCGACAGGAACTTGCCCGCCGTCGGCACCCCGAACACGCGCAGACCCTTCATGTCCGCCAGACTGCGGATGGGTTTGTCGACGGTGAAGATGTGCAGGGGATCCCATGCGCCAGTCGACAGCCAGGTGACGCCTTCAACCTCGTTGTAGGCTTCTTCCCAGATTTCCTTGAGGCCGTAGTACTGGAACAGCGCCGACACATCCATGCTGTAGCGGGTGGCAAAGGGGAAATACCCCCCGAACACCGCGATATCGACGGGCGACGCCATCGACGCCTCGTCCGACTGCACCGCGTCCAGCGTACCGCCCTGCATGGCGCGGAACAGGTCCGATGTGGGCACAAGCTGATCGGCAAAGAACAACTCGATCTCCATCTCGCCATTCGCCGCCTTGTTGAAGGCGTCGATCTGCGGCTGGATCACATGGGCCCCAAGGGGGGCACCCGAATAGGTCTGCAGGCGCCACTTGATAGGCCCCACCTGCGCGTTGACGTAAGGTGCCGCAAGTGTCGAGCCCAGCACCGCCCCGGCCCCCACGCCGGTCTTGCGCAGAAAGTCCCGGCGCGAGGCCAGGATGCGCTGCGAGGGGCTTTGCGTGTCATCTGATTTGGTCATGGTCGCCTCCTTGTTGATGGTTTTTATGTTGTGGGTTCTAGCCCCTGACGTTCATGTGCTGCGGCAGCCACAGCGCCAGTTGCGGAAAGTACATGATCAGCGCGATCGTGAACGCCATGATCGCCGCAAACGGCCAGACCGAGCGGTAGATGTCGATCAGCGTGATCTCCTTGGGCGCCAGTGACCGCATCAGGAACAGGTTATAGCCGAAAGGTGGCGTGATATACGCGATCTGGCAAGTGATCGTATAGATGATGCCGAACCAGATCAGTTGCCCGTCGAACCCGAGGTCAAGTTCCTTGACCAAGGGGATGTACAAGGGGGCCACGATCACCAGCATCGCAGTGTCATCCAGGAACATCCCCATGACGACAAAGCTGACCATCATCATGATGATGACGGTCCAGGGCGACAGATCCCATCGCTCGATGAACAGGTTCTCGACGGCCTTGACCGCGCCAAGGCCGTCGAACACCGCGCCAAAGGCAAGGGCCGCCAGAATCAGCCACAGGAACATGCACGAAATCGACAGTGTTTTCATCGACGTTTCGCGGATCAGGACCCAGGTGAACCGACCCTTGAGGATCGCCGCCAACGTCGAACAGAACGCCCCCACGGCCGAGCTTTCGACAAGGCTGGTATAGCCCGACACGAACAGGCCGGTCATGAAGAAGAAGATGGCAAACGGAATGATCCCGGCCCGCAACAGCGCCAGCTTTTCCCGCATCGGCATGTTCAGGTCTTCGTCCGACACCACCGGCGTCAAGGCCGGATTCAGCCTTGCGCGCACCCATATGTACAGCACGAACAGCGCCGCCATGATCAGCCCCGGCACCACCCCCGCGAACCACAGTTGCGACACCGGTTGCCGCGCGATCATCCCGTACAGCACCAGCACCACCGACGGCGGGATCAGGATACCCAGCGACGACCCGCCCTGAATAACCCCCGAAATCAGCACCTTGTCATAGCCCCGCCGCAGCATTTCCGGCAGCGCGATGGTGGCACCAATGGCCATCCCCGCCACCGACAGCCCGTTCATCGCCGAGATGATGACCATGAGGAATATCGTGCCGATGGCCAGCCCGCCCCGCACCCGCCCGAACCAGACGTGCAGCATGCGGTACAGGTCTTCGGCAATCCCCGACTCCGACAGGATATAGCCCATGTAGATGAACATCGGCAGCGTCAGCATCGCGTACCAGTTGAACAGTTTGAACACCTGGTTGAACGGCAGTTCCACCGCGCCCTGCCCGTACAGCGACAGCGCCGCCACCGAGGCCACAAACCCGATCACCGCGAACACCCGCTGTCCGGTCATCAACAGCACGATCATGGCCCCGAACATGGTCAGGGCAATCAGCTCATAGCTCATGCGAGGGGCTTCCCGCGCATTGTGGCGATGTCCTTGAACAGGATCGAGAATGCCTGCATCAGCATCAGCACGGTACAGGCCATCATCAGCGCCTTGATCGGAATGACCGAGGGGTTCCACACCGAAAACCGCCGCTCGCCCGTCTCGATGGCATACTGCAGGCTGGAGATGGACCCCCACAGCAGGATCGCCAGAAAGAAGATGAGGCAGATGGCCGTCACCACGTCCATCCGCGCCTTGCCCCGTTCGGACAGCGACGAATAGACCAGATCCATCCGCACATGATCGCCGTTCTTCAGCGTCATCGCTCCACCCATGAAGTAATAGGCGGCAAGGGTGAACTGGGTAAACTCGATGGCCCAGTGGACCGGCATGTTGATGACATTGCGGGTGAAGGCATCAAAGATCAGCGTGGCCGCCATCACAAAGATCAGCGCCGCCGCAGCATAGCCCACATAGTCCGACATCCGGTCGGTAAAGCGGACGTAGCGCGCAATCAACGGCGGCATCGGGGCCATCCCGCCAGAGGTTCCGTCGCGCGCATGTCCTGTCATCCCCATCGTCGCGGCAGCTTGTACCCGGTTTCCCGGTCGTGCCTGTCCGGTGCCCTGCAGGCACCCCTTTTGCAAAACCAGCACGATTTTGCCCGTTCGGTCAACCGAAATGCAGCGCGATGATTGGGGGGCTGCTTGGCGGCAGCAGTTTACGCAGCTTTTCGGGGCATCACCGTATCTGCCAGAAAGGGCATCATCATCCCGCCCCATCCCGCACCTATGGGTGACCGATTGGTCATGCCCTTCTTGAAAACGGGCACTGATCGGCTATTATTCCGTCAATACTTCACCCATTCGCGCAAGAGGGGCGGGACAATGGCCCAAGGTTCCCCGGCAGACCGGCGCTTTGACATCGCCATCATCGGCGGCGGCGTGGTCGGCTGTGCTGCGGCGCGCCGGTTCGCACTGGCCGGCGCGCGGGTGGTGCTGATCGAGCGTGGCGCGGATATCCTGTCGGGCGCGTCCAAGGCCAACAGCGCCATCCTGCACACCGGCTTTGACGCGCCCCCCGGCAGTCTGGAACTGCAACTGGTGCAGGAGGGGCGGGCGGAATACCTGTCGGTCCACCGCGATCTGGGCCTGTCGCTGGTGGAAACCGGCGCGCTGGTCTGTGCGTGGACCGAGGCCGAGGCGGCATTGCTGGACGGCATCGCCGCGCAGGGCCGCGCCAACGGGGTCGAGGCGCTGCGCCAGTTGACCGGCGCTGCGGCGCGATCGCTGGTGCCGGGCCTTGCCCCGCACCTGCAAGCGGCGGTCGAGGTGATGGGCGAGCATGTGATCGACCCCTGGTCGGCCCCTCTGGCCTATGTCACGCAGGCGATGGCGATGGGGGCGGTTGTTCTGCGCAACTGCGACGTGACCGCAGGCAGGTTCGATGGTGCATGGCATCTGGACACCTCGCAAGGGCCGCTTGCGGCAGGGGCGGTGGTCAATGCGGCGGGGCTTTACGGCGATGTGGTGGATGCGCGGCTTGGCCTTGCGCCGGATTTCACCATCCGCCCGCGCAAGGGCCAGTTCGTCGTGCTGGACAAGGCGGCCTTTGCCCATGTGGCGAAGATCATCCTGCCGGTCCCGAGCGAGATCACCAAGGGCATCGTCATCTGCCCGACCGCATTCGGCAACGTGCTGATCGGCCCCACGGCGGAAGAACAGGATGACCGCACCCGCGCGACCGTCGACACAGCCACGCTTGCGATGCTGGTGGCCCATGGCGCGCGTCTGGTCCCGGCCCTGCACGACATTCCCGTGACGGCGGTCTATGCCGGCCTGCGCCCGGGGACCGAGGTCAAGCATTACCGGGTGACCGCCCGCCCCGAACAACGGGCGATCACGCTGGGGGGCATCCGGTCGACCGGCCTCAGCGCCGCGCTTGGCCTCGCGCGCCATGCGCTGCGCCTCTACGAAGGCTTCGCCGCGCCGTTGGCCCCACCGAACGATGTGCCACCGACAAGGGTGCCGAACCTGACCGAAACCGAACCCCGCGACTGGCAATGCGCGGGTCACGGCGACATCGTGTGCCATTGCGAACTGGTCACCCGGCGCGAGATCGAGGCGGCGCTGAACAGCCCCCTGCCCCCCGGTGATTTCGGCGGCTTGCGCCGACGGACGCGGGCCGGGATGGGGCGGTGTCAGGGGTTCCATTGCCTGGCCACGATTGCCGCCATGACGGCGGGGCGGTTTGAAACGCCACTGGCCGTCGAATGATGGACAGCGCAGATGTGGTCGTCGTGGGGGGGGGACCGGCAGGCGTGGCCGCTGCGCTTGCATTGCGCCGCGCGGGGGTGGCAAGGGTCACGCTGCTGGAGCGTGAGGCATCGCTGGGCGGGGCCACCCGCCATTGCAGCCATTCGCCCTTTGGCATGCGCGAATTCGGGCGGGTTTATCTTGGGGCCGCCTACGGGCGCAGGCTGGACCGCGCGGTGCGGGATGCGGGGGTGACGGTGCTGACCGGGCATTCGGTGGTGTCGGTCGGTGCCGGCAGCACGCTGACCGTCGCGCATCCCGGCGGCACCGATACACTGACCTGCGGCCGCGTGGTGCTGGCAACCGGCGCGCGCGAGATGTCCCGGGCCGCCCGCCTGTTGCCGGGCGACCGGCCCGTGGGGGTGCTGACGACGGGGGCCCTGCAGGCCTTTGTCGCGTTTCAGGGGCTGATGCCGTTTCGTCGCCCGGTCATCATCGGGTCAGAACTGGTGTCGCTGTCGGCGATCCTGACCTGCCTGACCCACGGCACCCGCCCGGTGGCCCTGCTGGAACCGCGCGACCACGCGCTGGTGCGACCGCCGTTCACATGGTTCCCGCGTCTGGTGGGTGTGCCGTTCCTGACGGGGGCGCAGGTCGTGGACATCATCGGCACCACACGGGTCGAGGCGGTGCGCGTGGCGCATCAGGGCACCGAGACCACGCTGGAATGTGATGGCCTTCTTCTGACCGGGCGGTTCACGCCCGAGGCCGCGCTGATCTGGCAGGGCGGCCTTCAGGTGGACCGGGGCAGCGGTGGGCCTGCGGTGGATCAGGACGGGCGCTGTGCCAACCCTTTGCATTTCGCCGCCGGCAACCTGCTGCGCCCGGTCGAAACCGGCGGCTGGGCGTTCCGCGAAGGCCGCGCCATAGGGGCCGCCGTGGCGCGTGATCTGGCGCAGGGGCCATCGGATGCCGAACCCGTGGCGGTCACCCACGACGCGCCGATCAAGCTGGTGGTGCCCAACCTTATACGGCGGGGGTCTGCGGGGGCACCGGGCTTTGACCGGTTCCAGCTGCGCTTTGACCGCCGCGCCCTTGGGGTCTTGTCGCTGTCGCTGGACGGGCGCAGGGTGTGGCAGCGCCGGGGGTCATGGCGGCCCGAAACCCGCGTGCTGGTGCCGATGCCCGCCGGGGTGGCCGAAGCGGGCCACGTCCATGTGGGATTTGCGGAGGACGCCTGATGCGTGTGGCGGCCATCGACCAGGGCACCACATCGACCCGCTGCCTTGTGGTGCAGGACGGCGGCCGCTGGCAACTGGCGGCGGCCTTGCGCCATGCGCAGGCCCATCCTGCCCCAGGGTGGGTAGAGCATGACCCGGAGGAAATCCTGTCCAACATCCGCGCCGTTCTGGCGGCGGCAGGGCAGGTGGGTGGCATCGCCATCGCCAACCAGGGCGAAAGCTGCCTTGCCTGGGACGCGCGCACGGGGCAGGCGCTGTCGCCCGTCATCGTCTGGCAGGACGCGCGAACGGCGGCCTTGCTTGCGGCCCTGCCGCCCGGAGCCGATACCCTGTCACGGGCGATCTCGGGCCTGCCGCTTGACCCCTATTTCTCGGCCGCCAAGCTGGCGTGGATGCTGGCGCACCTGCCCGCTGTCGCCGCCGCCCACCGGGCGGGCAGGCTGCGGCTGGGGACGACCGACGCCTTCTTTCTGGACCGCCTGACCGGCACCTTCGCCACCGACCGCGCCACCGCATCCCGCACCGGCCTTATGGACCTTGGCACCGGCGGGTGGAGCCCACCGCTGTGCGACCTCTACGGCGTGCCGATGGAATGCCTGCCGCCGATCCGGGATACCGATGCGGGGTTCGGCGATATCGCAGGGGTGCCAGTAATGGTGTCCACCGTCGATCAGCAGGCCGCGCTTTACGGCCACGGCTGCCGCACCCCCGGCGATGCCAAGATCACCTTCGGCACCGGAGCCTTCCTTTTGGCATTGACCGGCAACGCGCGGCCCGCCACCCCCGACCTGTCGCCCACCGTCGCGTGGAGCCTTGTGGGCCAAGGCACCACCCTTGCCGCCGAGGGGGGCGTCTACGATGCGGGTGCGGCGCTGGAATGGGCGCAAAGGATCGGCCTTTACGACAGCCCCGCCGACCTTGCGGCCTTTGACGGCCCTTCTGCCCTGTCGCGCGGCATCGTATTTGTCCCCGCACTGTCCGGCCTTGCCGCCCCGATATCGGACCGCGATGCGGCCCCCCTGTTCATTGGCATGGATCAGGCGACAACCCGCGCCGACCTGACCCGCGCCGTGCTGGAGGGGATCGCGATGCTGACGGCGGGGCTGGTGCGGGGGCTGGCGGGGGTGGCCCCTTCGGACCGCGCCATTTCCATCGACGGCGGCCTGTCGCAAAGCCCGTACTTCGCGCAGTTCCTTGCCTCTGCCTGCCGCCGCACGATCACCGTACCACCGATGCACGAGTTGACGGCGC
The DNA here is from genome assembly GCA_038209775.1 of Rhodobacterales bacterium. GTDB lineage: Bacteria > Pseudomonadota > Alphaproteobacteria > Rhodobacterales > Rhodobacteraceae > JBBQXK01. The sequence continues at coordinate 105,021 of JBBQXK010000005.1, forward strand.
TTGGTCTGGCGGGCCTTTGCGGGCTGGATGTTTCTGCTGCCCGGGCCGGCGCGGTCACCTTTGTCCCCGACGGGTCGGTCACTGCCGGGGACGACGAGCGATTTGCCGATGCCATCCGCCGCAGCCGCAACTGGCGACACAGGGGATGAACACGTTGCCGCAAACTCAGACCCCCGGCGGCACCACCAGCCCCAACCGCGCGGCCAGCACCCCCAAGGCCCCGCGCGCCACTGTCCAGTCGGCACGGCGTGCCACATAGAGCGTGGCCTCGCTGGACAGGATCGGCGGGTCGGTCAGCACCTTGAGGTGGTTGGCGCGCAACGTCTCGCCCGTGGTGGTGATGTCGGCTATCGCCTCGGCGGTCAGGTTCTTGACGGTGCCTTCGGTCGCCCCCTGGCTGTCGATCAGCGCATAATCCGCGACACCCTGCGCCGTCAGGTAATCGCGCACAAGCCGGTGATACTTGGTGGCAATCCGCAACCGCTGCCCATGCGCCGCCCGGAACGACGCCGCCGCCGCGTCAAGGTCATCCACCGTTTCCACGTCGATCCAGGCGGCAGGCACGGCGATCACCAGATCGGCATGGCCAAACCCCAGGGGGGCCAGCACCGCCACCGACGCCTGCCAGTCGCCCAGCCGGTCCTGCACCAGATCCGACCCCGTGACCCCCAGATGCACCCGGCCCGCGTCCAACTCGCGCGGGATCTCGCCCGCGGACAGCAGTACCAGTTCTACGCCGTCGATGCCATCAACCGCGCCTGCGTACTCCCGCGCGCCGCCGCTCTGGCGCATTGCCACGCCGCGCGCGCCGAACCAGCCAAAGGTATCCTCCATCAGCCGCCCCTTCGACGGCACCCCGATCTTCAGCATGACAGACCCACCGTCAACGCAGGCCGGATCACCCCCCCCACCGCCGGAACCCGTCGCCCCTGCCCCAGAACCGCCGTCAGCGCGTCATAGCGCCCGCCGCTTGCCACCGGCGGCAAACCCTCGGCCAGAAAGGAAAACACGAACCCGTCGTAGTATTCCATCGCCGTCCGCCCGTGGCTTGCCTCAAACGGCAATGCCTCCACATCCACCCCCCGCGCCGCCAGTGCCTCCAGCCTGCGGGCAAATCGGTCCACCGCCGGGGCAATCGCGGGCAACAGAGGCGTGATCCCCCGCAGATGCGCCAGTGCCGCCGCCGCCGGGGCCTCCAGCGTCAGAAGGTCATAGAGCAGCGCCGCCTCGGGTGCGGCGAGGGGCGGGGTGCCCGCATCGTCGATCAGCGCCTCGGCCCGCGCCACGATCTCGGCCTCACCCCGCAGCCCGATCACCGGCCCCGCCTGCGCAATCAAGTCCGCACCAGTACCCGTCCGCAGCAGGTCCAACAGCACCGCGCGGGCGGGCGGTACCGCCGCCCGCCCCGCAAAACGGTCCAGCAACCGCCGGAACCTCTGCGGCCGCCAGACGTGGCGCAGAAGCGCGTCCTTGCGCCGGTCGGTCGTGGCCAGCCCCCGCACCGCCGCCATCAGAATGCCGATGTCGCCCGTCACGGGGCGCAACGGCAGCCCGGTCAGCAGCGATGCGAACAGCGCAAACACCTCGGCATCGGCCACCTCGGGTGCGGTGCGGTCAAACACCTCGAACCCCACCTGCAGGTATTCGCGCGCCCGCATGTCGGGCCGGTCCTGCCGGCGGAACACCTGACCCATATAGCAATAGCGCGCCGGTTCCGCACCCCGCGCCATATGCCCCAGCACCACCGGCACGGTAAAGTCGGGGCGCAGCATCATCTCGCCGTGTACCGGGTCGGCGGTGACATAGGCGCGCGCGCGGATATCCTCGCCATAAAGGTCCAGGAGGGTGCCTGCCGGTTGCAGGATGTCGGCCTCGACCGGAACCGCCCCCGCCGCAATGAACGCCACAAACAGCCGTTCCGCCTCGGCCCGCTCGGCGGCGCGCGCCGTCATCGGCCAAGCATCTTCCGCACGGCAGCCACAAGGTCACCGCGCGGCACCTCGACCTGCGCAGGGCGGTCTTTCCATTCCTCCAGCGTGGCGCTTTCGGCGATCTTCGCCCCGAGGATCAGGTTCTTGAGGATCACCGTCCCGCGCGCCGCCTCGTCCCCGCCCATGATGACAGCGACCGGAGAGGCGCGCTTGTCGGCGTACTTCAACTGGTTGCCGAACGACTTGGGGTTGCCCAGATACACCTCGGCCCGGATACGGGCATTGCGCAGGTCGGATGCCATCGCCATGTAATCGGCCATCCGGTCGCGGTCCATGACGGTCACGATCACCGGGCCCGCTGCCACAGCAACCTCGCCCCGCTTGGCCTGCACCGCCGCAAAAAGCCGGTCCACACCGATAGAGATGCCGGTCGCTGGCACCTCCTGCCCGGTAAAGCGCTTGACCAGATCGTCATAACGCCCCCCGCCCGCGACACTGCCGAACTGGCGGGGACGACCCTTTTCGTCGGGGATTTCGAAGGTCAGTTCGGCCTCGAACACCATCCCAGTGTAATACCCAAGCCCGCGCACCACCGAGGGGTCGATCACCACACGCTCCGGCCCCAGCCCCAGCCGGTCCAACAGGGCCGCGATCCCCTCAAGCTCCGCCACCCCTTCGCGTCCGGTGCCCGAGGCGCCGACAAGCGCGCCAAGATTGGCCAGCGTCGCAACCCCCGTATCCCCCCGCGCCGCCATGAACCCCATCACCACCTCTGCCTGCCCCGCGCTCAGACCGGCACCCTTGGTGAAATCGCCGCTTTCATCCTTGCGCCCCTCGCCCAACAGCGCCCGCACCCCCTCGAACCCCAGCCGGTCCAGCTTGTCGATGGCGCGCAGCACGATCCCGCGTTCGGCCATGAACCGCGACGGATCGGCCGGGTCCAGCACCCCCGCCACCTCCATCACCCCGTTCAACACCTTGCGATTGTTCACCCGGATCAGCGTATCATCGCCCATCCCAAGCATCGACAGCGCCCCGGCCAGCATTGCCACAATCTCGGCATCCGCCGCCACGCTCGACGACCCCACCGTATCCGCATCGCATTGATAGAACTGCCGGAACCGCCCCGGCCCCGGCTTTTCGTTCCGCCAGACCGGCCCCATCGCGAACCGTCGATAGGGCATAGGTAAACTGGCCCGGTGCTGAGCATAGAAGCGGGCCAAAGGCGCCGTCAGGTCATAGCGCAGCGCTAGCCAGTCCTTCTCTTCGTCTTGCCAGGCAAAGACGCCGTCGTTCGGGCGGTCGACATCGGGTAGGAATTTGCCCAATGCCTCAACTTTCTCGACCGCACTGGTTTCTAGTGCGTCAAAGCCATAGCTTTTATAGAACATCGCAATATCGCCCAACATTCGGCCGCGCTCGAGAACTTCCTCCCCGATATAGTCACGGAAACCCTTGGGCGTCTCGGCCCGGGGACGGCGGTCGGATTTGTCCTTGGCCATGGCAAAGCCCCTTCGCATTCGGTTGCGCGGCGGTGTATCGGATGGACCAAGGGGCGGCAAGCGGAAGGGGTGACCATGGACCGGGCGGCAGAGCTTGAGGAACGCATCGCACACCTGATCCGCGCGCAAGAGGATCTATCGGATGTCGTTGCCCGCCACGGCGCCGAGATCGACCGCCTGACCCGCCGCGTCGAGATGCTGATGCGCCGCGAGGCGGAACGCGAGGCCGACAGCCTGACCCCCGCCGACCCCGGCCAGAAACCGCCGCACTGGTAGCCAATCGCCCTCGTGCTCTCGTCAACCCGACGGACGGCAACGCGGGCACCGCCCCTCCCCCTTTCATCCGTTCCCAAGTATCCCACGGGGGGTCCGGGGGGTGTGAAACCCCCCGGTCCTGCCCTAGCGGCCAGAGCAACCCTTTCCAACCCGGGCGACAACCCACTAAGCTGCCCCGAACCCTCCCGATGGACCCCGCCCCCCAATGACCCCGCTCAAGGCCCTTCTTCCCCTTCTGTTCCTCGCTGCCTGTGCGGCCTGGAATCCGCCCGTCAACACGGCGCTGACAGGCGATGCGAACTTGTCGCTCGTGGCCGAAGACGCCGCGATTGGTGATGGCGAGGTCTATATCGGGCTGGCGTTTTCCGGCGGCGGCATGCGCGCTTCGGCCTTTGCCTATGGCATGACCGAGGAATTGCGCGCCGCGGGGTTTGGCGGCGAGAACGGACTTCTCGACCATGTGCGCCTTGTCTCGGGCGTGTCGGGCGGGTCGGTGACGGCGGCGCAACTGGGGCTGAAGGGCCCCAAGGGGCTGCGCGGCTATCGCGAGCAGTATCTGATCACCAATGCCGAGAAATACATGGCGAACTCGGCCCTGAACCCGCTGACCCTTGTCCGTGGCCTTTCGGGGGGTGCCAACGGGCGCAAGACCTTTGCCCGCTATCTGGACGAGGCGCTGTTCCATGGCGCCACCTTTGGCACGCTGCGGCGGCAAAGCCGGATCAAGACCTGGATCAACGCGACCGACCTTGCGAACTCGACGCCCTTCCTGTTCTCACCCGAAACCTTCGATGCGCTCTGCTCGGACCTGTCCACCTATCCCCTGTCCGAGGCGGTCTCGGCCTCGGCGGCGTTTCCGCTGGTGTTCACCCCGGTGGTGCTTGAGGCGCATCAGGGCAAATGCGCCTACCGCGAGCCCGACTGGCTAACCGCCGCCCGCTTCAACCCCGAGGCGACATCGGCGATGCGCGCCCACGCGGCGGCGCTGGAAAGCTATGCCGACCCCGACAAGGTCAAGTTCGTCAAGCTGACGGACGGCGGTGTGACCGACAATTTCGGCACCACCGGTCTTGCGGTTGAGCGCGCCCGCGCGCAGGCCGCCTATGCGCCGATGACGCCGGCCGAGGCGGTAAAGCTGAAGCGGCTGCTGTTTCTGGTGGCCGATGCGGGCGTGCAGAAAGACTACAAGTGGACGCAAAAGATCCCCGGCCCCGGCGGCATCGGTCTGGCGGCGCAGATCGCCAGTGCCTCGCTCTCGGCCGCCACCCGCTCGGGGTACGATGCGATGCGGGGCGAGGTGCGGCAATGGCAGGAAGACCTGATCGAATGGCGCTGTGCGCTGCCCCTGTCCGAGGTGCGGCGTTTGCGCGGATCGACTGCCGGATGGGACTGCGCGGACGTGAAGCTGTTCGTCGGCCAGGCGAATTTCGAAGGCGTGGACCCCGCGATGCGCGATCGGCTGAACAAGATCCCCACCCGCCTGCGGCTCAAGACCGAAGAGGTTGACCTTGCCATTGAGGCCGGTCGTCTGGCGACCCGCGCTAGCCCCGAATTCAACGGTTTTCTCGCCTCGCTTGACGGCAATGCCGTGCAGGACCGGATCACCGCAGGCATCGCGCGGGGTGGGCGGCGGATCGCGCCGTCGAACTGAGGCGGGATTGCACCCCTGCCGAACGGCCCATGACAAATGCCGTCATCGCCCGCGTCCCCGGTTGCGGTCGCGCTGCGAGAGGGTAAACTTGGCTGCATGAAGATATTGCTGCCTATTGCCCTGTCAGGTCTGGCCCTTTCGGCCCTTGCCCTGCCCGCCTTTGCCGAGGTCCGTGCGGTTCTGGTCGGTGTGGGTGACTACCAGTATCTTGATGCCGACCTGCAGGGCCCCGGTCCCGATGTGGCCCTGATGGCCGAGGTTCTGATGGCGCGCGGTGTGCCTGCGGACGGCATGGTGGCGCTGACCACCGCCTCCGACCTGGTGCCCGACGGCATCGCCACAGGCGCGCCGATGCGGGCGGCGATCCTTGACGCGATGGCGCAGGTGGCGGCGGATTCGGCCACGGGCGATACCGTTGTGTTCTACTTCTCCGGCCACGGCAGCCAGGCCCCCGACGACGATGGTGATGAGCCCGGCGGTCAGGATGAGATTCTGTTGCCGATGGATGCCAAGGGGTGGAAGGGGGCCGTGGGAGAGGTTGAAAACTCCATCCGCGACGACGAACTACGGGACTGGGCGCAGGCACTGCTGGCCCGGGGCGTTCAGGTGGTGGGTGTGATCGACGCCTGTCATTCCGGCACCGGGTTTCGCGCCACAGCGGGGGCCGGGACGGCGCGGGTCGTGGACCCGGCCCTGTTGGGCATCCCCGATGATGTGCCCCCGGTGCCATTGGTCGATACGCGCCCTTTGAGCGGCGACTTCGTGTTCCTCTACTCCTCACAAGCCGATCAGCGGTCGTTTGAATATCCACTGGATGCAGGCGACCCCGATGGCCGGTGGCAGGGGTCGTTCACGCTGGCGCTTGCACAGGCGCTCGGGGCGGATGGGGGGGCAAGCTGGGCGCAGGTGCTTGGCGCTGCACGCGCGAGGATGCAGCGCGGCACAGTCCGCCAGGACCCTGATGGCGAGGGACCGCTGTTGAAGGCCCCCGTCTTTGGCGATGGCCCGGTGTCGGACAGGGTTGCCGTCGCGAATGGCCAGATGCAGGCCGGCCTGCTGGCCGGTCTTGCCGAAGGTGCCGAGGTCGCCCTTTATGCCGGGCCGACGGGCGGCGAGGCGCTGACGCAGGCGCGGCTGGCTGATGTCACCGCCGCGCAGTCGCGCCTTGACCCGCCCCCGCCCGAGGGTGTCGCATGGGCCAAGATGACGCTGCCCGCCCCCCTGCCGCCCCTGCGGCTGGCGCGTCCGGTGCGGGCGGACGGGGCGGATTACTCGCCATGGACCGAAGCGCTGGACGCAGCCGTGGCCGGTGGGCTGGCGGTCTGGGCGACGGGGGAAGCCGATCTTGTGCCAGTGCTGTCGGGTGGAACGGTCGCACTTGCCGGGGCCGATGCGGTGGTGGATGCCGAAGGCACAGGCGCGACCCCCCGCATCGCCCTGCAGGGCGACGAAGATGCCACCGCCGCCACCCTGCGCATGATCGAACGCGCCGTCCATGCCCTGCGGTTTCAGGCGGTGATGGCCGGGCTGGCCGGAACCCGTCCGGGCAAGCCCACCATCACCATGGACATCGAACGCAAACCCGCCCCGCGCGACGGCAATGGCTGCGGCCCCGGGGGGGACGCGGCACCGCATGACCCGGCCCGGGGCGTTGCACCCTGCGACCAGCTATGGCTGACCCTGACCAACCGTTCGGGTCAGGATCAGGATGTGACGGTGTTCTACCTTGCCCAGGATTTCACCCTGACGCCCTTGTGGCCGGCGAATGACCTGTCAAACCGCCTCTTGCCGGGCGAAAGCGCGCGGGCAGGGCTGCAGATTGCCCCGGACACGCCACCAAATGCGATCGAAGACATCCTTGTCGTGGCGGTCGAGGCCACGGCAAACGGCGGGCGCGCCGACCTCGGGCGGCTGGCCACGCCCGACCGGCTGCGGGGCGCTTTCGCCGGGGTTCACCCCGAAACCGATGCCATAGAATACCTTCTTGACCCCGACAGCACGTCGCGCGGATTTACAACCGCGCGCCCGCCGCTGTCCTTCCTCCGCCAGACGGTGCGCATCCGCACCGCTGTCCCCCTTCCTGACTGAAAGGCCCGATCATGCGTTTTCCCATTCTTGCCCTGTCACTCATCCCCACGCTTGGGTTTGCACAGGAATACACCCCGCCGGTCGTCGACCCTGCCCAATCCTCGCCCTTTGCCTTTGCCCAGTCGGGCCAGAGAACCGCCCGCGCCGAAGCCGCCGCCACATCGGGGGCCAGAGTGGTGGGGGGCGAGGTTGCCGCCGACGGGGCTTGGCCATGGCAGGTGGCGCTGATGATCGCAGGCGCGCCGCTGTCGCCCGAAGGCCAGTTCTGCGGCGGCACGCTGGTGCTGGATACCTGGGTGCTGACGGCGGCGCACTGCGTCCACATGGCGGGCAAGGATGGCACCTATGCCGACCTTCCGCCCGATTTCATTCAGGTGCTGGTCGGTACCAATGATCTGGCGCCCGGCAAGGGTGATCTCGTCCCCGCCGCCGCGATCTTTCGCCACCCCGACTATGTCGGCACTGCCTATGATTTCGATATCGCCCTGATCCGGCTCGCGCGCAAACCGAATGCCGAATATGCCACGATCCAGATCCCCGATGCGACCTTCGGCGACTATCTCGACCAACCCGGCGTCATCACCACCGTTACCGGCTGGGGCCTGACCGAGGGCGGCGTCCATCCCGAAACCATGCGTCAGGCCGAGATCCAGATGATGGACCGCAACCTGTGCAACGCGGCCCTGCTTGACGCGCGGGCGGAAGTGGCGGGTGCGGCCTTTGGGCGGGCGGTGACGGTCTTTGGCCTTGGCGATGCCGATGCCTATGCGCTCTGGGATCAGCTTCTGGCCAAGGCCCCGCCGCCGATGTCGGAAAACTTCCTGTGTTCAGGCACGTTCGAGGGCGGCAAGACGGCCTGTTCGGGTGACAGCGGCGGGCCCCTGGTGGTGGCGCTTGACGATGGCAGCTATATTCAGGCGGGCGTCGTCAGCTGGGGCCTGTCGGGCGCCGAAGGCAAAGGGTGCAACGAGGCGGCGCCATTCTCGGCCTATACCCGGGTGTCGAACTTTCTGCCCTGGCTTGAGGCAACCATCAGCGCCAACCCCTGATCGACCGGGCCATCCCCGGTGGCGATTGCGGCTGGGTTTGGCCAGTTCGGCGCAGACCAGTGCGGGCCGGCCCGACAGCACTTGCAGCCCCGTCTCGCAACCCTGAGTGCCTGCACGGCGCGGCAGAAACTGACGCAAGGGGCGGCGAGGGCGAAAAGAGCTTTGCCCGGATCGGGCCGTCCTTTGTGAATATCTTCCGGGGCGTGCCGGTGCTGTTCCGTCTGGAAATGAGCATGACAGCGGCCTGGCGACTTGTCAGATGACGCTGTTCTGGCAGTCTATCCTTAACTGACAGCGCCGGCGCAGGTCAGACAAAGGCCTGCGCCCACCGTCCCACCAGCTGCGCCTGCAGCCCGCGCGCCCGCTTGGTCCACGACTTGCCGCCCTCGGGCTCCTCGCGCTCTCCGGTCGACAGGCGGTCACGCCGCGCCACATCTGCGCAAAAGATCGCAAAGGTCAGCGACCTGCCGCCCGCAGGCTCAACGTAACCGACCAGACCCGAGGCGAAATTCAGCGTCCCGGTCTTGGACGGCACCCGCGTCGAATGGCCCTTGATCCCCTCGCCCCGCGCATCGCGCATGCCGAAATCCTTGAGCAATGCCGGCAGCCCCGTTCCCCGTCCCCGCGCCAGTGCCCGCGCCATGTCGGCGGCCGAAATGCGCGACGCCCCGCCAAGGCCCGAATGGTCGACAAACCGCCCCGTTGCCCCATGCCGGGCGCGCAGCCAATCGGCCATCCGCCCGCCCGACGCGGGCAGGGTCGCGGCCCCGCTGGCCGAAAGGCCCACCACCTCGGCCGTAAGGTTGGTCGAATACTTCAGCATGTCGCGCATCACAGGGCCAAGGCTATCGCTGGCAAGTTGCACGAACACGCTGCCCTTGGGGGCTTGCGTCACCACGCGCGGGTCGGGCAGGCGGATGCCTTGGGCGCGCGCCAGCACCTGAAACACCTCGCCCGCATAGACCTCGGGCTGGCGCACCGGCATCCAGCGGCTTCCACCCTGCCCAAGGGCGGTGGCGGCCACCGTCCAGTCATCGGTGCCCTTGCCTTCGCGGTAGGTGAACAAGGGGCTTTCCCGGTTGGCCGTACGCATCGTGGCCATGGTGACGCGCGGCACGAACCGCTCGCCGCGCGCGTCCATCGTCAGGTCGTAACCTTTGCCCGCCCGCTTCCACTCGAAATACACGCGGTTGTGGTTCAGGTTCAGCCCGCAGATCGCGGGGTTGTAGCCCACATGATCGGGCTGGTCGCGGTCGATCCGGGCCAGATGCGGCAACCCGCCCGCATGCACCAGAAACCGCCCCGTCACCCCGCGCACGCCGCGTTCGGCCAGCGTCCGCACCAGATCGCCCAGACCGTCGGTCGAAAGGGTCGGGTCGCCCGTGCCCTGCAGGATCAGGTCGCCCTGAACCTGCCCGCCCGACACCGGTCCCGTCACCAGCACCCGCGTGACCCACGAATGCCCCGGCCCCAGCCGGTCAAGCGCGTACATCGCGGTGATGGCCTTGGCGCAGGACGCGGGCGGCATGCCTTGCGTCTCGTCCAGCCCCTCAAGCATCTCTCCCGTCGCGGTGTCGATCACCGCAATGCTGACTGCGCCGCCCAGCTTTGCCGCCGCGACCAGCGCCGCGATTCCGGCACCCCCGGTAGCCCGCGCCTTGGGCGCGGCAGCCGATCCGGGGCGCGGTTCCGGGCGGGGCGACCGGTCGGGTGCCTCGGCGAACGCCGGAGCCGCCACAGCGGCAAGCGCTGTGGCCAAAAGCTGGCGGCGGGACAGGATTGAGGGCGGCAAGGTCATGGCAAGGGCGGGTTAAATCATGATCCTGCGGCCTTGCACAATCACTCTTTCCAGAGCGGTCCTGCTGCCATCAGAAGCTGGCCGTCAGCCCCAGCGTGATCCCGGTTTTTTTCGTCTCGAACCGGCTGACGTTCGACCGGGTATCGCTGTGCATAATCGACACCCGGGGCGAGAATCCCTGAACCTCGATCCCGGGAAAGGTCAGCGTCATGCCTGCGGTCAGCGACTTGTCCTGTCGTCCGCCGGGCACCGCGATGAACCCCACGCGGTATCCCGGAAAGGCAGTCTCGCTATAGCCCGCCTGCAACGACAGTCGCGCAGGCCCGATGGGGCGGCCCCGCGCATAGGCGACATCGACCCCCCATGTGTGCGAACCGCGCCCTTCGACCGGCGTGTCGGTTTGGCTGGTGTACAGCCGGCTGGTCAGCAGATCGTCCCCGGCCAGCGCCCGGCGCAGACCGACCGACAGGCTGCCCACCCATTCCGGGTCAGACTGCCCGGGTTGCGTGCTGCGCCGCTCGACCCCGAAACCCAGATCGACACCGGTCCGGTCGCCCACCCCCCGCATCCAGGCCCCGTCCAGCCGCAGATATCGATAGCGCAAATCTTCACCGTCAATCTGCACACCCGCCGCCACCCCGGTTTCGGCCTGCCACGCCGCGCCCTCGGGGGTCCAGGCGCGCACAAGGCTGACCTCGGCGCGGCCCGAATCATACTGGCGCGGGTCGATCCCCGGCACCTTGTCCCGGGCACTTTGCGACAGATCGACCCGCCGCCAGTCCAGCCGCGCGCCCAGCGTCAACTGCCCCGCACCCGGCAAACGGTAGCTGACGCCCGTGCGCACCTGTGCCACCACACCCGACAGCGCCTGCCCGTCGGCGCTGAGCGTCCCCACAACCGGCACACCGTCGATCACGTTGAAGGCCGAGGATGACCCGTCATTCACATTGTCCGACGGGTTGATCGCAAACGACAGCGAGACATCCAGCGGATTGGCCGCCCGCACCGCCGCCAGTTCGCGCACCCGTTCGGCGCGCGCCACGGGCGCCGGCGCTGCAACCGCCGCGCGGCGCAGCCAGCGTTGTGCCACGCCGATCCGCCCCTCGTTCCAGGCCGACTGGGCCACCAGCCGCGCCGACTGGTGGCGCTGTTCGGGGCTGTCCGACAGGCGGAACGCCAGCCGCGCTTCGGCCCCGGCCGCGCGCAGGTGGCCCGCGTCCATGTGCGCCCGCGCCAGAAGGAATCGCGCAAAGGCGTCGTCGGGATTGCGCTGCAGCATCTGCATCGCGATGTCGGCGGCCACATCGGGCCGTCCGGCCTCGATCGCGGCGACCCCCACCAACCGCGCCTCTTCTAACGAAAAGGCGCGCTTGTCCTCTGCCCCGGCCCCTTGCAAGGCCGCCAGCACCAGCACAGCCGCCAGCACAAGCGCCCGCAGGACCAGTGGCAAACCCATCGTCAGGGGTTCACAATGTCCGGCGCGGTCTGATCGCAGATCGCGGCATCGCCCGCCGTGCCGCATTGCTGCAGCACGAACACCCCGTGTTCCAGCGCGCCGGGCAGTTCTTCGCCGTCCAGCGTGCCGTAAAGCTTGGTCAGGGCAACGATACCGCCCACCGCCACGGCATTCGTGCCGCCAAACACGCCGCCATAGTCGCCGGTCAACGGTATCTGGGCGTCGTCGTTGATCCACCGCTCGGTCTTGCCGACGAAACTGCCGTTCGCCTCGATATCGGTCGGTACCAGGATCACAGACTGCAAGCCAAAGTTGTAGTCAACCAGCACCCGGTTGTAGATCGCGCCGTTCACCGAATTGTCGGTGAAGTTCGCGTTGATGAAGATGTCGCCCCGCACCCGCGACGGCTGACCGGGGATCAGTTCGCCGGCCGTGGCGGGGTCCACCGGCAGAATTTCGCCCGGACGCGGTGCGCGGATGTTTGTCACCCCCGCATAGGTTCCGGCATAGCTGACCTGCCCCGAGCCATTGGCCTCGGTGCCCACCGGTGCGCTCCACGCCCCGTTGCGGGCATAGCTGCCGCCCTGGAACACCCGGTTGAACTGCCCGCCATCACCGGCAGCAATGGCGGTGACGCTGCCCTCACTGCTGGTCCTGGCCAGTCCCACGAACATCCGGTCCAGCGCGTCTTCTTGGACGACATATGCGCGGTAGCCGACCGTATCCAATGCCGTCCGCCGATCCCAAGTGGCCACCGTGGGTGTGGTGTCAAGCGAGGTAAAGGTGATGCGGAAGCTGTCACTGCTTTCGTTATAGGCGATGGCCTTCAGGTTCTTGGCCAGCACCGTCGGCAGCGTCACCGGATCGTCCACCTCGACCGGGCAATCGACGTCACAGACGGGTACGACCGGGTCTGGGTCGGTGCCCGTGCCGATGGGATTGCCGTCACATGCCGCAAGCAGCAACAGCGCCAGCGGCGCGACCAGTTTCATGTTCATGGGACCTGCTCTTGCTTATGGTCGTTTTGCGGCAAAATCTGCCTGTCCGCCCTAATTCTGTCAATCTTTGCGGGGCTTGCGGGCGTTCCCTCATGTAGCGTGGTGCAGATATGTCGCGCGCCCTTGCCGCGCGTTCCCCGCATGTCGTAGTCTGGCCGGATACCCCAACCACATCTTGGGTTTCCCAAGGATTCGCCAAAACAACCGGAGGCCCCGAATGCCCCTGTCGCCCGAGCAAGAGGCCGAGATTGCCGCCGCCCGATCAACCCCGCAGACCACTCTGCGCGCGGTCAGCGCGGGAATGGAGGCGCATCTGTATGTCGCCAACCCCGTCCTTGACCACGGCTTTGTCCGTGTCATCGACTACATGGGCGACGATGCGGCCATCGTGCAGGCAGCCAGGGTCAGCTATGGTGCAGGCACCAAACACGTCCAGAATGACGAGGGCCTGATCCGCTATCTGATGCGGCACTGGCACTCGACCCCGTTCGAGATGTGCGAGGTCAAGCTGCATGTGAAACTGCCGGTGTTCGTGGCCCGCCAGTGGATCCGCCACCGCACCGCCAACGTCAACGAATACTCCGCCCGCTATTCGATCCTTGACCGCGAATTCTACATCCCCGCGCCCGAACAACTGGCCGCGCAATCAGTGGTGAACAACCAGGGCCGCGGCGACGTGCTGTCTGGGGCCGAGGCGGCGCGCGTGCTGGACCTGCTGAAATCCGACGCAAGCCAGATGTACGACCATTACGAGGCGATGCTGTCGCAGGCCCAATCTGACGGAACCCCCCAGCAGGGGCTTGCGCGCGAACTGGCGCGGATGAACCTGCCGATGAACATCTATACCCAGTGGTACTGGAAGGTTGACCTGCACAACCTGTTTCATTTCCTGCGGTTGCGGGCCGATGCCCATGCCCAGTACGAAATTCGCGTCTATGCCGACGCGATTGCCGCCTGCGTGCGCGATTGGGTACCGCTGGCCTTTGCCGCGTTCGAGGATTACCGCATGGGCGGTGTCAACCTCAGCGGCAAGGCCGTCGAGGTGGTAAAGCGACGCCTCAGGGGTGAGGTGGTCGGTCAACCCGAATCCGGCATGTCCAAAGGCGAATGGCGCGAGTTCGAGGCGATCTGGGGATAGGCCCCTGGTCACCTGAAGCCACGGCGCGCCGGGGCAAAGGCATCGGGTGACAGGCCGTCATACGCATGTTACGATTCTGTGCATGCGCGCGCCATTTGTCCTCGTCTGCCTTGCCCTGATGCCCGGCCCCGCCCGTGCGACCACACCCATTGCCGAAGTCCTCTGCGCCCCCCGGGCCGAGATCGTGCAACGCCTGACCCGCCAGTACCACGCCCAACTGTCGGGCAACGGCATCCGCGACCCGGAATCAATCATGGAAATCTGGTCAGATGCGCAGGGCCGCTGGACGCTGGTTCAGCGCAACGCCAACGGCACAAGCTGCATCCTTGCGATGGGCGAACATTGGAGCACGGTCGACCCGGCCTGACGGCAGGTCAGTTGCTGCCACCGAACTGATCGATCTCGAAGTCAAAGCAATAGTTGTACGCCGACCCTGCCGACATGCCGCCGTCCTGCAATCCGCCGAACGTGGTGATGCCCGTGCTGCCGGTCGAGCGCGCCTTGTCCAGCGTGAAACTGATGCCCTGCCCCCGCTTGCGCGGCTCCGGCGACAGGCGGAAAATGCGCGTCCGGTTGTCCTTCCCCAGCCGCCGCGTGACATGGACCCCAGCCGCGCACCAATAATCGGTATCTGCCGCGCGGGGCGTGAACCCCACCGCAAAATCCGACCCTCCCAGCGGTTCGACCTTAAGCCTGTTGGTCAGATTGAATGCCGCAGCCGGTGCCGCAATCGACAGGGCCAGCGCCAAAACGATAATGCCACGCACGGAATAACCTCCTTAGGGGTTGCAAGAATGATTGCCTCTTATCGCCCGAAGCGACGCCGATGTCGGATCAAGTTGTTGCGAGTGCATCTAATTGTGATGACGGCCTTGGGCGGCCTCTGGCGTTGTGCCAGTGGCCCGACAAGGCAGCCGATATCAGAAGCCTCGTAGGATGCGCATTCATTGCGCACCACAGTAGCCGTGGAGTAGGGCAAGCGGGGTGTACAGACTTTTGCAATGAATTCAATCCCTCAGACTTTCCAGTCGGTGGATACAAGGCCTTTACTAACGAGTAAGTGTACGTGCTTGCGCTCACGCTTGTAAGTGCCATATTGTCAATCCACGCAGACACGCTCCCATGACTCGTCGTCAGGAATGCCTCGTGAGCCTCACGCCGCAACAATTTCGCCGCTTGTACCATAGAATGCTCGAACCCCGGCCACAGGGGTTTCGTATTGCGGACAAAACTGACGAAGCGTGGGGCGTTGTCGTTACCCGAACTGCCATCACCGGGGTTCAGGTATGGCATTCGCTTGAAAGTCAAACGTTGACTTTGGCTCTTACTACCACACTGACAAAATCCCTAATTCCAACGGAAATAAGTCCCGACGGATCAGTGCCAGAAACTAGTGCCACCGGATGGCGCATGTTTCGGTGGCAAATGCCGTTCGTTGACGGAACAATAGCACCCCAAGAACAACCAGCAGTGGCGGAAGCCATTGATCGGGTTAAGTCCGACTTCGAATGGTTCAAATTGACCCGGACAGACTTGAAGCGTTCTTAAAAGCGTCACTGATCAAGGAAACTCCGCAGCTTCCTGCTTCTGCTCGGATGCTTCAGCTTCCGAAGCGCCTTAGCTTCAATCTGCCGGATCCGCTCTCGCGTCACGGAAAACTGCTGTCCCACCTCTTCCAGCGTGTGATCGGTGTTCATCCCGATCCCGAAGCGCATCCGCAACACCCGCTCCTCACGCGGCGTCAGCGAGGCCAGAACCCGCGTCGTCGTCTCTTTCAGGTTCTCCTGAATCGCCGATTCCAAAGGCAGGATCGCGTTCTTGTCCTCGATGAAGTCGCCAAGCTGGCTGTCTTCCTCGTCGCCAATCGGCGTCTCCAGCGAAATCGGTTCCTTGGCGATCTTCATCACCTTGCGGACCTTTTCCAGCGGCATCTGCAGCTTTTCGGCCAACTCCTCGGGTGTGGGTTCGCGGCCATCTCGTGCAGCATCTGGCGGCCGGTGCGCACAAGCTTGTTGATCGTCTCGATCATATGCACCGGGATACGGATGGTACGGGCCTGGTCGGCGATTGACCGGGTGATCGCCTGCCGGATCCACCACGTCGCATAGGTTGAGAATTTATAGCCCCGACGGTACTCGAATTTGTCCACAGCCTTCATGAGGCCGATGTTGCCTTCCTGAATAAGGTCAAGAAACTGCAACCCGCGATTGGTGTATTTCTTGGCAATCGAGATCACCAGCCGCAGGTTGGCCTCGACCATTTCCTTCTTGGCCTGACGCGCCTCTTTCTCGCCCTTCTGCACCTGATTGACGATGCGGCGGAATTCGGAAATGTCGACGCCGATATACTGGCCAACCCCGGCCATCTCGGCACGCAATTCCTCGACCTTGTCGCGGGATTTCTCCATCAGCGCCTGCCAGCCACGCCCGGCCTTGGCCGCCATCCGGTCAAGCCAGGTGGGGTCCAATTCATACCCCTGATAGGCGTCAATGAATTCGCGGCGGTTGATGCGGGCGGCGTCGGCCAGTTTCACCATGCCGGAATTGATCGCCATGATGCGGCGATTGATGCCATACAACTGGTCGATCAGCGCCTCGATCCGGTTGTTGTGCAGGTGCAATTCGTTCACCAGCGTCACGATTTCGGACCGCAGTTTCTGATAGGCCGCCTCGTCCGCCGCCGAAAACCGGGTCTTTTCCGACAGCGTCGCGTTCATCCGCGCGATCTGCATCTCGGCCAGCTTGACATAGTCGCGCGCGATCAGTTCCAGCGTTTCCAGAACCTTGGGCTTCAGCGCCGCCTCCATGGCGGCCAGCGACATGTTCGACGCCTCGTCGTCCTCGTCATCGTCCTCGGCGCGCATCAGGGGGTTGCCGTCGGCGTCCAGTTCCGGCTCGGCACCGCCGGGGCGGCGCGGCGCCTCGGACATGTCGAGGCCGCCCAGATCACCGCCGACCAACTCGTCCTCGCCGTCAAGACTGCGCCCGAACGTCGCTTCAAGGTCGATCACATCGCGCAGAAGGATGTCCTCGGACAACAGTTCGTCGCGCCAGATGGTGATCGCGTGGAACGTGAGGGGCGATTCGCACAGCCCCAGGATCATCGTGTTGCGGCCGGCCTCGATCCGCTTGGCGATGGCAATCTCGCCCTCGCGGGACAACAGCTCCACCGACCCCATCTCGCGCAGGTACATCCGTACGGGGTCATCGGTGCGGTCCAGCGTCTCCGATGTACCCCCGGCAATCGCGATCTCGCGCGATCCCGATGTTTCCACCAGATCCCCGGCCGAAGGCTCGGCCTCTTCCATTTCGTCGTTTTCGGTGACCTGGATGCCCATTTCGTTCAGCATCGACATCACGTCTTCGATCTGGTCGGACGACACCTGATCGGGCGGAAGGACGGCATTCAACTGGTCGTAGGTGATATACCCACGCTCGCGCGCGTCGGCGATCATCTTCTTGACCGCGGCCTGGCTCATGTCCAGCGAGGTATCGGCCTCGGGCTCTTCGGGCTTGCCGTCGTCGGTATCCTTGAGGGCCATGGAGGTTCCTTTGCGAGGCGGGCGAATCAGGGGGCGAATCAGCGAGGGCGTCACTGTCGTCATAGCGCGAATCACGGGCAGGGACAGCAGTCAGCCCTTGCGTTTGACCCAGATTTCCGAATCAATCATGTCTTGCAGTCCTTTTGACAACGCATTCCTGTCCTCCCCCATGTTCCCGGCATCGGGCATCACCGTCGTGTCGGCCTCATGCCGGGCGCGGGCAGACTGCGCCAGCCGCCAGGTCAGCCCCTCATCGGCCAGTCCGTCGATGTCGGCCATCGCCTCGGCAATCTCGGCACGGGCACCCCGGCGGGCGTCCAGTTTTGCAAATCCTTCCGCCAGGCACATCCGGGCAAGTCCCTCGTCGCTGCCGACACGCACCGGCGGGGCCGAGGAGACATGGGCAAGGTTAAGAAGCCTTTCAAGGACCGCCCGCGCCGAAGCGTCTGCAACCGCCCCCCCCGCTGCCGACAACAGCGCCCGGCGCAACAGGTCATGCCCCTCGCCCCGCAGCGCCAGCGCCTCAAGATCGCCCTCGAAGGCCTGCAGCAGCGCCGGATGACCTGCCAGCGTCGCCAGCAGCACCGCCTCCAGCATCACCTCATCCACTGCCTCGCCCGGGCGGGCAAGCGCCGAGGCGCGGGTGGAGGTGGTCGCGGCCACCGGCAACACGGCACCACGCCGCTGGCCCTGCGGCATCGGCTGGAACGGGCGAAACGGCTTGCCCGTGCCGAACAACTCCAACCGCAGCCGCCGGATTTCCTCGCCGTAATGCCCCCGGATTGATGGATCGCGAATTTGCGCGATGGCCGCGCGCAGCGCCTTGTCCAGCGTCGCCTTCCGCTCGGGGCTGTCAAAGCTGTGCCCCTCCGTCTCGCGCCGCCACAGTAGGGTCACCATCGGCTCGGCCCGGTCCAGCACCGCGTGCATGGCCTGCGCGCCCTGCCCACGGATCAGGTCGTCGGGGTCCTGCCCGTCCGGCAACAGCGCAAAGCGCAGCGCCTGCCCCGCTTCCAGCAGTGGCAGCGCCAGGTCCACCACCCGCAACGCAGCCCGAATGCCCGCCTTGTCGCCGTCCAGCGCAATCACCGGCTCGGGGTGCACCCGCCACATCAGGCGCAACTGATCCTCGGTCACCGCAGTGCCCAATGGCGCCACCGTCGCGCCGAACCCGGCATCGACCAGCGCGATCACGTCCATGTACCCCTCGGCCAAGATCAGGGGCTGCCCCTTGCCTGCCGCATCGCGCGCCGGGCCAAGGTTGAACAGGTTCCGCCCCTTGTCGAACAGCTCGGTCTCAGGGCCGTTCAGGTACTTCGCCTTGGCATTCGGGTCCATCGCGCGGCCCCCAAGCGAAATCGCGCGGCCCCGCGCATCACGGATCGGAAAGATGATCCGGCCCCGGAAGCGGTCATAGAACGTGCCGTCGTCGGCCTTGGCGACCAGCCCCGCCGCCTCGGCCATCTCGGGCGCGATGCCCTTGGCGGTCAGCGCGGTCAGCAGAAAATTGCGCTGATCGGGCGCAAACCCAAGGTCCCAGCGGGCTTGCGTCGCCTCGCTCAGCCGGCGCTTCTTGAGATAGTCGCGCGCCTCGCCCGCCCGGGCGGTCTGCAACTGCAGCCGGTAGATCCTGACCGCCTCTTCCATCACGTCCTGCAATTGGGTCCGCCGGTCGGCCTTTTGCGCCGCCTGCGGATCGCGCGCGGGCATCACCATGCCTGCCTCGCGCGCCAGAACCTCGACCGCCTCCATGAACCCGAGGTTGCCGTTCTCCTTGAGGAACGTCAGCGCATCGCCCTTGGCATGGCAGCCAAAGCAGTAATAGAACCCCTTGCGGTCATCCACATGGAAAGACGGCGATTTTTCCTGATGGAACGGGCAGGGCGCCCACCAGTCGCCCTTCGCCATGTTCGACTTGCGCATGTCCCACGTCACCGCCCGCCCCACCACCGAGGACAGCGTCACCCGCGTGCGCAGTTCATCAAGAAATCCGGGCGGCAGGCTCATGGTGTCCTTGGTGTCCCTCTCAATTGGGCGACGACAGGCTGCATCGGCGCGCTACCCCCGATTCCCCCTTTCATCTTTGCGCAAGTATCCCACGGGGGTGCGGGGGTGTGAAACCCCCGCTCGCGGCCCCTACAGCCCGCGCACCCAGTCCAGAACCAGCGCCACCATCGCCGCCGTCTGCCCCGGCGACAGCACGCGGCCCGCGATCACATGCGCATAGGGGTCGTCGGCAGACGTCAGCACCGGATGCTCCACCACCGCCACTGCCCCCCAACGGGCGGCGATGGCATCTGTGGTCGGCGCATCGACCACCCGGTCGTCAGGTGAATACAGAAACAGCGCCTGCACCCGCGCCGCGCCTGGGTCCATCCCCCGCACATGCCGCATCAGCGTCGCCATCGGAAACAGCGCCGCCGTCGGATAGCGCGTCGTCCACCACTTTCCATGCGCCTCATTCGACGGCGCGAAGCTCCGCTCTGCCCCCGCCACCGCCGCCCCCCAGACCCGCACGAACGGCGCATCCAGAATGGTCTGCGCCGGCAGGTTGGCCAGCCGGTAGTTGGGTGAAATCAAGACCACCCCCGCCAGCCCCTTGGCCCGTGCGGGGTCAAGGACGGCCAGCGTGGCCAGCGTCGCCCCGGTCGAGGTGCCAATGAGCAGAACCCGATCGCCCAGCCGGTGCCCAATGGCCAAAGCCTCATCCAGATCGGTGATCCAGTCCTCGGCCACCACCGTGCCCAATGCCTCACCGGGTCGGCCATGCCCCGCCAGCCGCGTGAAATAGAGGTTGGCACCCAGGGCCTTGGCCACTTCGTCGGGCAAGGGGCGCACCTCTTCCAGCGTGGCCGAGAAGCCGTGCAGATAGACCACCGCCAGCGCCGTCTTCACCCCCACTGCACCGGCCCAGACGATCTGTTTCTCCGCCCCGGGCGTGATGTCGGTGAACACCGCCTCGCGCGTCGCCAGCCAGCCGTCGATGTCCTCCGGCAGGGCGCTTGCGTCAAATGTCACCCTTGGGTCCATCGTCTCGCGCGGAGCGAAAAACCACAGCGCGGCACCTGCCAGCACCAGCACCACCAACGCACGCCCCAGCCACTTGCCGAACCTACGCATCAGGCAACCCCCCCGAAATGTCATCCACCGCCTGCCCGATCAGCCCCAGACATTCGGGCGTTGAAAACCGGTGATCCGCCCCCTTGACCAGCGTCAGCCGGATGTCCGGCCCCGTCGCATGGTCGACAAGCCGCAGCGCCACCGACACCGTCACATCCTCATCCGCCGTGCCCTGCAACAACCGCACCGGAAACGCCAGCGCCAGCGGTGACCGCAACACCAGATGCTGCCGCCCGTCCTCGACCAGCCGGCGCGTGAACACATAGGGCTCGGGCCCATAATCCGACGCCCGCGCAATCCGCCCCGTGGCGGACATCACAGCGCGCTCATCCCCGGTCATGCCCGCCCACACACTGTCCTCGGTGAAATCGGGTGCGGCGGCGATCCCTACCAGCCCCGCCACCCGCCCAGGCATCGCCCGCGCCACCAACAGCGCGATCCACCCGCCCATGGATGACCCCACCAGCACCTGACGCCCCGCCGTCAGCGACAGCGCCGCCACCGCATCCGCCGCCCAGTCACCGATGCACCCGTCCTCGAACGCCCCCGACGACGCCCCATGCCCCGAATAGTCGAACCGCAGGAACGCACGGCCCTGCGTGCGGCATCGTTCCTCAAGCCACAGAGCCTTGGTGCCCGTCATGTCCGACCGGAAGCCACCCAGAAACACCACCCCCGGCCCCCGGCCCGGCAAGCGGTGATAGGCGATCTGCCGCCCTTCCGGTGTGGTCAGCATGTCGGTCATCGGCCCCCCTGCCTGCGCTATAGCAGCCCGCGTGCCGCAGGGCATCCCCTTTTGCCCCCGCCCGCCTTGACAACCCCCGCCACACCCGCCACCAACCCCGTCACATAACCCGCAACCGGGCGCATCCGTAGGCGCCAGACCGACGAGGAGACGGCCCTTTGCAGTTGTCCTTTTGCACGCGCAACGCCGTCGTGCGCCTGCCCTGTGCGCTGATCCTTGGCGGTCTGGCAGGATGTGTAACCACCCCGCTACCGGAAGAGCTGCCCTATGCCGACCTCCTGGCGACCGCGGGCCGCTGCGAGATCGCCGTAATCGGCTATGGCGGACCGACGCAAAGGTACTTTGCCAACCGCACCGATGGCACCAGTTTCTTCGCCCGTGGCACCGGGCAAGACTGGGTGGCCGCCGAAGAGGCGATGGTGCGCGATGTCAGCGCCGCCGCCGCCGCTTGCGACGGTGAAATCGTGTTCCTGATCAGTTGACCCATCCCGCCATCCAGACACGACCGCCGATAAAACCCACCCGCAACCGGGCGCATCGGTAGGCGCCAGACCGACGAGGACACCACCATGGCGCAGATTTCCCTGACATTTCCCGATGGCGCGCAGCGCAGCTACGCCGCAGGCGTGACCCCTGCCGAGGTGGCCGCCTCCATCGCCCCCGGCCTGGCGAAAAAGGCGATCAGCGCGCAGGTCAACGGCGCGCACTGGGACCTGGCATGGCCGATCCCGCAGGATGCGAACATTGCCATCAACACGATGCAGGATGCAGCCCCCGCGCTGGAACTGATCCGCCACGACCTTGCCCATATCATGGCCCGCGCCGTGCAGGATATCTGGCCCGACGTGCGCGTCACCATCGGCCCGGTGCGCGATCACGGCTGGTTCTATGACTTCGACCGCGCCGAACCCTTTACCCCCGACGATCTGGGGGCGATCGAGGCGCGGATGAAGACGATCATCAACGCCCGTGACCCCGTCCGTACCGAAGTCTGGGACCGCCCCCGCGTGCAGGCGCACTACGAGGCGGCGAATGAGCCGTACAAGCTGGAACTGCTGGCCCGTATTCCGGGCGGCGAGGATATCCGCATGTACTGGCACGGTGCATGGCAGGACACGTGCCGTGGCCCGCACCTTCAGCACACCGGGCAGGTTCCGGCGGATGCGTTCCGGCTGACCCATGTTGCGGGGGCCTACTGGCTGGGCGACGCCACGCGGCCCATGCTGCAGCGCATCTACGGCGTCGCGTTCCGCAACCGCGACGACCTCAAGGCGCATATGACCATGCTGGAAGAGGCCGCGAAACGCGACCACCGCAAACTGGGTCGCGAGATGAACCTGTTCCACATGCAGGAAGAGGCCCCGGGACAGGTGTTCTGGCACCCGAATGGCTGGACCATCTATGTGGCCCTGCAAGACTACATGCGCCGCCGACAGCGCCACGATGGCTATGTCGAGGTGAACACGCCGCAGGTGGTGAACCGCGTGTTGTGGGAAAAGTCGGGCCACTGGGCGAATTATCAGGAACACATGTTCATCGTCGAGGTGGACGAGGAACACGCCCGCGAAAAGACCATCAACGCGCTGAAGCCGATGAACTGCCCCTGCCATGTGCAGATCTTCAACGTCGGGCTGAAAAGCTACCGCGACCTGCCGCTGCGGATGGCCGAATTCGGGTCGTGCAACCGCTATGAACCCTCGGGTGCCCTGCACGGCATCATGCGGGTGCGCGGGTTCACGCAGGATGACGGCCACATCTTTGCCCGCGAAGACCAGATCGAGGGTGAGGCGAAAAAGTTCATCACCTTCCTTTCCGCCGTCTATGCCGACCTTGGCTTTGACCGCTGGCGCATCAAGCTGTCGACCCGCCCCGACAAGCGCATCGGCACCGAGGCGTCATGGGATTTCGCCGAGGCCGCCCTTGCCAATGCCGTTACAGCAGCGGGCCATGTGTATGAACTGTTCCCCGGCGAGGGCGCCTTCTACGGCCCCAAGCTGGAATTCGTGCTGACCGACGCCATCGGCCGCGACTGGCAGTGCGGAACGTTCCAGGTGGACCCCAACCTGCCCGAACGGCTGGACGCGTCCTATATCGGTGAGGATGGCGCGAAACACCGCCCGGTCATGCTGCACCGCGCCTGTCTTGGGTCGTTCGAGCGGTTCATCGGCATCATGATCGAGAACCACGCGGGCAAACTGCCGTTCTGGCTGGCCCCGCGTCAGGTGGTGGTGGCCAGTATCGTGTCGGACGCCGATCCTTTTGTGGCCGAGGTTGTCGCCGCGTTGCGGGCAGACGGCGTCAGGGCCGAGGCGGATACCCGCAACGAAAAGATCAACTACAAGGTCCGCGAACATTCCGTCGGCAAGGTGCCGGTGATCTTCGCCATCGGGATGCAAGAGGTTGCCGACCGCAGCGTGTCGGTCCGCCGTCTGGGGGAACAGCGGGTCGAGGTTCTGTCGCTGAACAACGCATTGGTGATGCTGCACGCCGAAGCGACACCGCCCGACCTGCGCGGCACCTGAAAAGGGCCGCGCATCGATCCGGCAAAAGGTTACATCGCTGGCTGTCGCAATGCCCAAAATCATTGTGAGTCGCCAAACGCGCCAAGCCCGGCTACCCCGGAACCTGTCGCACCCTGCGGCAGGCAACCTTTCATAGGGAGAGATCGATATGGCCGACCTTTCAAAGACGCTGGCCTTGGCGGGCGCACTGGCCTCGGCACTTGCCGTGTTCGCGACCACCCCTGCCGCCGCTGCGGGCAAGGAAAAATGCTTTGGCGTGTCCTTGGCGGGCGAGAACGACTGCGCCGCCGGGGCTGGCACCACCTGTGCCGGAACCTCGAAAGTGGATTATCAGGGCAATGCATGGACGCTGGTCCCGGCAGGCACCTGCGCCACAATGGATCTGCCGGACGGCCGCACCGGATCGCTGGAAAAGATCGACCGCGATCTGCCGACAGGCTGATGCAACAGGCCCTCGCCGGCCCCTGCCGGCAAGGGCATATCCGCCCAAGGGTTTCGATGTTCGACAAAGCCACCCCGCAACTGCCCGACCGGCCCGGCACAGGCTACAAACCGCAGCATTTCGCGGATATCCTTGACCGGCCCGGCCCGGTCGAATGGCTTGAAATCCATGCCGAAAACTACATGGGCGCAGGCGGGCGGCCGCTTGCGCAACTGCGCGAACTGGCGGCGCGGTTTCCGATTTCGGTGCATGGCGTCGGTCTGTCCATTGGTGGCGAGATGCCCCCCGACGCGGACCATCTGGCGCGGCTAAGTCACCTGTGCGGCTGGCTGCAACCCGCGAGTTTCTCGGAACATCTGGCCTGGTCGACCCATGACGGCACCTATTTCAACGACCTGCTGCCGCTGCCCTATACCGAAGCCACGCTGAACCGCGTCTGCGACCATATCGACCTTGTGCAGACGGTGCTTGGCCGCCGGATGCTGTTGGAAAACCCGTCAACCTATCTCGCCTTTGCGACGTCCGATATCGACGAGGTCGACTTTCTGACCCGCATCGCGCGCCGCACCGGCTGCGGTCTGCTTCTGGATGTGAACAACGTCTATGTCTCGGCGGTGAACCAGCAGCATGACGCGATGTCGGTCATCGGGCGCTTTCCGCTTGATCTGGTTGGGGAAATTCATTTGGGCGGCCATGACGCCGACACTGACGGCCAGGGTGCCGCCTTGCTGATCGACAGCCATGGACGTGAAGTGGCCGATCCGGTCTGGGCGCTGTATGCCGAAACGATCCGCCTTGGCGGGGCCAGGCCGACGCTGATCGAATGGGACAATGACGTGCCCGCCTGGCCGGTCCTTGCCGCCGAATGCGCCCGCGCCGCCGCGGTGATCGGAAGCGTTGCATGATCGAAGCCGCCTTCCGGGCCGCCCTTCTGAACCCCGATCTGCCGGTGCCTGCTGGCCTGATCGACCCCGGAGGCCGCCCGGCGGACCGCCGCTTTGCGGTCTACCGCAACAACGTGGCGATGTCGCTGCAAACCGCCTTGGCGCAGGCATTTCCCGTTCTGCGCCAACTGGTTGGCGAGGCGTTCTTTGCGGCGATGGCGGCCGAATTCCGGCGCGCGCACCTGCCATCCTCGCGCCTTGTCTGGCAATACGGCGACCAGATGCCCGCGTTTCTGCAGGCCTTTCCCCCGGTCGCGCACCTGCCTTATCTGCCCGACGTGGCCCGGCTGGAGATTGCGCTGCGCAACAGCTACCACGCCGCCGATTGCACGCCCGTGCCTGCGGAAACCCTGTCCGCGATCCCGCCCGAACGCCTGCTGTCAGCACGTCTGCGGCTGGCCCCAGCAGTGCAGGTTCTGCCGTCGCGCTGGCCGGTCTTCGGGATCTGGCAGGCCCATGCAGACGGTGCTGCGCCGCCCGTGATGGCATCCCAGGACGTCGTCATTCTGCGGCCCGCCTTCGACCCCGCGCCGTCGCTTTTGCCCAAGGGGGGCAGCGGCTTTGTCGGCGCAGTTATGGCTGGCCAGACGGTCGCTGCGGCGATCGACGCCGCCGGTCCCGATCACCCGCTGGACGTGACCCTGACGCTGCTGATGACGGGTGGTGCCATTTCGGAAATTCTGGAGGATACTGCGTGAACCCCCTCATTTCGTTCAATTCCCGCCTGTCCGCACTTGCGCCCGAGGTGGTGCCCCTTGCCGCAAGGCTGGTCTTTGCGGGCGTCCTTCTGATGTATTTCTGGGCCTCGGCAATGACCAAACTGGGCGACGGGTTCGCAGGCCTTTTCCTGCCATCGGACGGGGCCTATGCGCAGATTTTCCCGCGTGCGCTGGAGGCGGCAGGGTACGACTCCACCCAACTCGGGGTGTTGCCTTGGCTGGTGACCGTTGCGGGCACCTGGGCCGAGTTCCTGCTGCCCGCCCTGATCGTCGTTGGACTGTTCACCCGGATTGCCGCTTTGGGGATGATCGGCTTTGTCATCGTGCAAAGCCTGACCGATGTTTTTGGCCACGGGGCTGATTCCGTCACCATCGGCCATTGGTTCGACCGTGCCCCGGATGCGCTGATCCTGGACCAGCGCGCGCTATGGGTCGTGCTTTTGCTGGCTTTGGCCACGATGGGTGGTGGTCGCTTCTCGCTCGACGCCCTGTTCGGCACCCCCACACGGACATCTTGATTTTTCGCCGCGTTTTGGCAGACTTGAGGCCAGTGACGACAGCCTTTCCCACACGCCCCTGCCCCTTCGGCAGCCGGACCCTACGGGATGACCTGCCGCCACGCCCTGCGGCAATCGCGCCGCCGGGGGCCAGGGTTTGGGGGATGCGGTTCATGCCGACGGGCACCGTGAAGTGGTTCAATTCGACGAAGGGGTTCGGTTTCATCGCCCCCGATGGCGGCGGCACGGATGTGTTCGTCCACATCTCGGCGGTTGAAAAGGCGGGCCTCAAGGGCTTGAACGACAACCAGAAAATCGGCTACGACCTGCAGGCGGGCCGCGACGGGCGCGCTTCGGCGGCAGAGTTGCGGCTGCTCTAAGCCCACGACACCACGGCCTACAGCAGCGCGGTCTCTGCCGCCTTGTCCCATCCCAGCCACATCTGCCCGTCATGTTCGATCAGCGGGCGCTTCATCACGGCCGGCTGTTCGGCGATCTGAACCTCGATCTCGGACGCCTTGAGAAAGTCGTTGAAGGCACGGTAGGTTGTAGACTGCCGGTTCACCAGCCGGTCGCCGAATTCCATCACGAACCGCGCAATCTCGGCCTCGGTCAGCGGGTCTTTGCGGACGTCGCGGAAGGTCACATCGTGGCCCGCGCGGACCAGCGCCTTCTGCGCCGTCTTGCAGGTGTCGCAGGTCGAAATGCCGTACAGGATCATCGGATTTTGCCATGTGATTTCGATGCACAGGTCATGCACACCCCATGCATACGCGAGCCGGGGCCTATCCCGCAACCGGCCCCGTCAGCGCCCGCGTGATGGCCACCCCCGCCCATGCCGAAACCCCGGTCAGAACCGTGCCCCAGAGCGTGTCGGTCACCACCATCGTCCAGTGCCAGTCGCGCATGATCGCATAGCTGGTGAACTCATAGGTGCCATAGGCCATCGCCCCGATGATCGCCGCCGGGATCAGGACCGGCGCGCCCGATTTCAGCGCGGGCAGAGACACCAGATACAACAGCCCCGCAATGTACCCCGCATAGAACAGCGCCGCCGGCGCCACCCGCAGGGGTTCCGCCATCAGGGGGCCGATGTGCTGGGTGAAGAGCGGCTTCATCACGAAGGTCAGCATGATGGCATCGAGGATGAGGAAGACGGCAAAGGTGGCGATGTAGAGGATGGCGAGGGTCATGGGCAGGGCTCCTTTTTTGGGAGAGATAGGGCGGGCAAGGGCGGTGGGTAGCGTTGGCTGCATTCTCCGCACTTTGAGGCGCTAGACGGCATCAGGGCCCAGGCATCCGACAACAATCACCACGCCCTGTAACGCCAACACCGTTGCGCTAAAGTCCGCAACACCAATCACCCGATGCGGTCGACCCATTTGGAACATTCACGCAAAGGCCCCGCCCAACGTGGCCAAAAGATGAGAAAACAACGGGGGCAGGCGACGGATGGCATAGGCCGAGGCGCATCGCGATCTGGCTATTGCCGGATTGCACGAGTGGCGCAGGCCACATGCTCATGCCGTCCGAGGCGTTGGCGTTGCGGTCATTCCGGCTCATCACCGATCGCGGGACTTAGGAACTCTGCGAACATGTGACCATCGACCGCTCCGTCCTGGCGCAGGTCGACCCTCGCCCATGCAGGATCGACAGTTGAGTAACCAAGCACCCACACGGTTTGTCCGAAAGGCATCAGATCGGCCACGGCAAATCCGGTTCCCGGTCCCTTTCGCAGAAACAATCCGCCACGCGCGATCACCTCGTGCGGGCCGGTCCGGCGCGGCGCGGCAGGCAGGGCGGTAAAGCTGGTCGCACCCGACCAGCCCGCCCGCGCCGCATCGCGCAGCCATTTCGGTGCGTTGACCGACTTTCCTTTCCTGCCCCAGACGATCTCGCTCGTGTCTTGATCGTCCAGCCCGAAACCAACATGCAGCGACCGGGGCCCCATGTAATCTGTTGCTGCGCCGATCCCGTTCGCACCCAAAGCAGCCGCAGCCGTCACAAAGGCGATGATCGCTGGGTCGGCCTTGGAGTTCGTGAACGAAAGGGTTTGCCCGCCCTTGATCAGGTTAAGGTCAGCCGCCCGTCCGCCGTTGTGGCGGGGACCACCTGTGGATAGGCCCTTGCTGCCCGGTTGACCGCCTGAATATACAAAAACAGTTTCGATCCCGGCCGCATCCGCCGCGTCGGATAGGATCTTCTGCAGCTTTGCAGTTATCGGCTTGTCGCGAATCTGTCCAACAAGTCCCGACTGATCGACGTTAGCCATTGCGCAATCTCCTTGCTCTCGAACACGGATATCGACACGGTCATTGGCCGTGCGAGTGTCACGAAAACATGCCATACGCGTGGCTGGACAATTGTGAAAAATTCGTCAATTCCAAGGAGCCTGCAAAGGCAATGAGTCCAGTTTCCCCTACGAAACAGCGGGCAGTTGCCCCCCCCCTCAAACCGCCACCTCCACCCCCAACCCCCGCTCCCTTGCCCGCATCACCGCCACCGCCGCCACCGCCAGATCCTGCAACCCCACGCCGGTGCCGTCGAACAGCGTGATCTCGTCGGCTGACGTCCGCCCCGCGTGCAGGCCCGCCAAGACGTGCCCAAGCGGCACGATGGCCGCCTCGGCCAAAAGCCCCATCGCCACCGCATGCTGCGCCTCGCCGATGGTCACCGATTGCGCGACCTCATCGGCGAACACCGTGGCGCGGGACAGGAGGGCCGGTTCGACCTCTTGCTTGCCCTTGGTGTCGGTGCCCATGCAGGCCAGATGCGTGCCGGGCGAGACATGGCGGCTCAGCAGGCTGGCGGCGGGGGATGAGGTGATGGTCACGATCACATCCGCCTCGGCCATCCGTTCCAGCGGGACGCCTTCGAAGGGCAGGCCCAGTTCCGCGGCCACCGCCCCCAGTTTCGGCAGCATGTCGGGGTGGTAGTTCCACCCGATCACCCGGTCAAACGCGCGCACCCGGGCGGCGGCGCGCAGCTGGAACCCGGCCTGATGGCCCGCGCCGACGATGCCCAGCACCCGCGCATCCTTGCGCGCCAGACGGTCGATGGATATGGCCGATGCCGCCGCCGTCCGCAGCGCGGTCAGAAGGTTGCCGCCCACCATCGCCAAGGGGCGCCCGGTGTCGGGGTCAAAGAGGAACACGCTGGACTGGTGGTTTATCATGCCGCGTGCCAGATTGCCCGGGAAGTACCCCCCCGCCTTGACCCCCAGCATCGCACCCGTCCGGTCCAGCCCCGACTTGAACCCGTACTGCCGCCCTTCGCCCAGAGCCTCTCGCACCACGGGAAAGTTGTAGGCGGCGCCGGTGGCCATCGCGGCAAAGGTTGCCTCGACAGCGGCAAAGGCATCGGCGGGCGAGACGAGGTCGGCAATCAGGGCTTCGGGCACGATCAGCATGCGTGGTCTCCGTGTCATGGGTCGGACCGGGGGGTTGCACACCCCCCGGACCCCCCGTGGGATACTTGGGGACAGAAAAAGGGGGGGGTCAGTAGGCCTTGCCGCGGGCCGAGACGGGCCAGACCACCTCGACCACACCGTTCCGGACACCGACGTACCAGTCATGCACGTTGCAGGTGGGGTCGCAGTGGCCGGGCACGAGGCGCAGCTTGTCGTTGACCTTGAGGACACCGTCGGGGTCCTCGATCACGCCATGCTCGTCACTGCATTTCACGTATTTCACATCGGTACGGCCAAAGATCACCGGCAGGCCGCTATCCACCGATTGCGCCTTGAGCCCCGCATCGCAGATCGCCTTGTCGGCCTTGGCATGGGACATGACCGACGTCAGGATGAACAGCGCGTTTTCCCATTCGCCCCGGTCGATCCGGTTGCCGTCGGCATCGAGGATGCGGCCATAGTCGGCGTCCATGAAGGCATAGCTGCCGCACTGCAGTTCATTGTAGACGCCTGATGCGGCTTCGAAATAGTAGCTGCCCGTGCCGCCGCCGCCGACGATGTCGCAAGGGATGCCAAGAGCGGCCAGCGCATCCACGGCGTCCTTTACCTGCGCCACGGCCAGGTCCAGCTTGGCGCGGCGGTCGTCATACTTGTCCATGTGCTGCATGGCACCCTGATAGGCCTGGATGCCGCTGAACTTCAGCCCCGGTGCCGCACCGATGGCTTGCGCCAGCGCCACCACTTCCGGCGTCGTCTTCACCCCGCAGCGCCCGGCGCCACAGTCGATCTCGACCAGACACTCAATGGTGGTCCCGTGTTTGATCGCCGCCGCACTCAGGTCGGCCACGTTGTCGATCATGTCGACACAGCAGATCGCCCGCGCCCCCAGTTTCGGCAGCCGCGCCAGACGGTCGATCTTGGCCGGATCGCGCACCTGATTGGATACCAGTACGTCCTTGATGCCGCCCCGCGCGAACACCTCTGCCTCGCTCACCTTCTGGCAGCAGACACCGACCGACCCGCCCAGCCGTTCCTGCAGCAGTGCCACATCGACCGACTTGTGCATCTTGCCATGCACCCGGTGGCGCATGCCGTGGGCCTTTGCATAGTCGCCCATCTTCTTGATGTTGCGCTCAAGGGCGTCCAGATCCAGCACCAGGCAGGGTGTCTGGATATCGGCCTCGGCCATCCCCGGCAGGGCGGGAATGTCATAGCCCACTTCCAGCCCGTCAAAGTTTGCGTGCGTGTTCATCGGGTTCAGCCTTTCATCCAGGGAAGTTTGTCCAGGTCCACATTGCCGCCGGTGATGATCACCCCCACCCGCTTGCCCCGGAAAACCTCGGGGTTCTTCAGGATCACCGCCAGGGGGACGGCACAGCTTGGTTCGATCACGATCTTCATGCGTTTCCACGTCAGTTTCATCGCTTCGATGATTTCATCTTCGGTGGCAGTCAGCACGTCTGCGACGTGGTTCTTCACGAAATGCCAGGTCAGGTCTTTCAGCGGCACCTTCAGCCCGTCCGCCACCGTTTCGGGCGCGTCATCGGCGATGATATGCCCCGCGCGGAAACTGCGCGCGGCGTCGTCGGCGTTCAGGGGTTCCGCCGCATAGACGCGCACCCCGGGTGCCGTATTGCTGACCGTCAGGCAGGTGCCTGAAATCATGCCGCCACCGCCGATGGGTGCCACCACGGCCTCCAGCCCCTCGACCTGCTCCAGTAGTTCGCGCGAACAGGTCGCCTGCCCGGCAATCACCCGGGGGTCGTTGTAGGGATGCACGAAATCCGCCCCCGTGCGCGCCTGCACCTCGGCAAACACCGCCTCGCGCGAGGTGGTCGAAGGCTCGCATTCCACGATCACCCCGCCATAGCCGCGCACCGCGTCCTTCTTGGCCTGCGGCGCCGTGCGCGGCATCACCACGTTGCAAGGAATCCCCCGCCGCCCCGCCGCGTAACTCAACGAAAGCGCATGGTTGCCCGACGAATGGGTGGCCACGCCGCGTTCAAGCTGGTCATCGCGCAGCCCGAACACCGCATTCGACGCGCCGCGCACCTTGAACGCGCCCGCCTTCTGAAAATTCTCGCACTTGAAGAACAGCTCGGCTCCGGTCAGCGCATTCAGATACGATGACGTCAAAACCGGCGTCCGATGGATATGGGGCGCAATGCGCGCATGCGCCTCGACCACGTCCCCCCACGTCGGCACCACCATCCCGCCCATGTCCTTCATCATCTTGCCCTTTCATCTTTGCACAAATATCCCGGGGGTGCGGGGGCTGGCCCCCGCTTCAGGTCATGCCGCCGCGCGCGCCTCGACGGTCACAGACCCCCGGTAATACTCCTGCGCCGCCGCAACCCCTGATCCCAGCGTGACCTTCCAGCCCAGATCGGCCATGCACATCTCGGCACAGGCCAGCCCTGACAGCACCATCACATCGGTCAGCATCCCCAGATGGCCGATGCGGAACACCTTGCCCGCAACCTCGCCCAGACCCACGCCGAACGCCACGTCGTATTTCTCGGCGGCCAGTTTCACCAGATCGGTGCCGTTGCACCCCTCGGGAACCACAACTGCCGTCACCGTCTCGGAACAGAGGTCCGGCGTCGCGGCACACACCCGCAACCCCCAGGCCGCGACCGCCCGGCGCACCCCTTCGGCCAGTCGCGCATGGCGGGCATAGACCGCCGTCAGCCCCTCATCCTCCAGCATCTCGATGGCGCAGGCGAGGCCGGCAATCAGCCCGACCGCCGGCGTATAGGGATAGCCGCCCGTCGCATTGGTGCGGATCATGTCGCGGAAATCGAAGAAACAGCGCGGCAGGGTGGCGGTGTCCATCGCCGCCAGCGCCTTGGGCGTGACCCCGACGATGGCAAGACCGGCGGGCAGCATGAAGCCCTTCTGGCTGCCCGCAACCGCCACATCCACGCCCCATCCTGCCATGTCGAACGGCATGCAGCCAATCGACGACACGCCGTCGACGAACAACATCGCCGGATGGCTGGCACGGTCCATGGCCTTGCGGATGCCGCCGATGTCCGACCGCACACCCGTCGCCGTCTCGTTGTGCGTCGCCAGCACGGCCTTGATGACATGCCCCGTATCTGCCTTCAAAGCCGCCTCGATGGCCGCCAAAGGCGCACCCTGTCCCCATGGCGTCTCGATCACCTGCACGTTCAAACCATGCCGCTGGCACATGTCGATCCAGCGGTGGCTGAACATCCCGAACCGCGCCGCCAGAACCGTGTCGCCCGGCGACAATGTGTTGGTGATCGTGGCCTCCCACCCGCCGGTGCCGGTGGAGGGGAACAGGAACACCTCGCCGCCGTCGCCCATGCCCAGGACCCGGCGCACACCGGCCACGGCCGGCTTGAACATCCGCCCGAACGCGGCTGACCGGTGGTCCATCGTCGGCATGTCGCAGGCCTTGCGGATGCGGTCGGGAATGTTCGTGGGGCCGGGAATGAAGACCGGGTTCTGGCTGGTCATGGCGGTGCCTTTCAACAAGCGATGGGTGCAACCTACGCCCCGGCCGCCCCCATGGCAATTTTTTCGAAATTGTTTTTCACTTTGTGCATTATGTGGTATTCACCCCTGAAATCATCTGCTTGCACGTTTTCACGCGACGCCCCTCCACAACACCCCGTCCAAAAGGTTGCCCCCCCAATGGCCTCACCCCCCGCCAAACGCCCCCGTGGCCGCCCCCGCGCCTTCAACGACAAGACCGACCAGAACACCGTCCAGGCGCTGGACCGCGCGCTGCACCTCATCGAGCATCTGGCGGCGGGAACGGGGCACACGTTGTCAGATCTGGCGGCGGAAACCGGGCAGGCGGTGGCGACCGTCTACCGCGCCCTTGTCACGCTCCAGTCCCATGGCATGGTCGAGGTCGAGGAACCCGGACAGATCTGGCACATCGGTGGCGGTGCGTTCCGCATCGGCTCGGCCTTCCTGCGTCGCACCAAAATCGCCGAACGCGCGCGTCAGCCGATGGATGCCCTGATGCGCGCCACCGGCGAGACCGCGAACCTCGGGATTGAATGGAAAGACGAGGTGATGTTCCTGGCCCAGGTCGAAACGCACGAGGCGATCCGCGCCTTCTTTCCGCCCGGCACGCGCGGGCCGATGCATGTGTCGGGCATCGGCAAGGCGCTGCTCGCATGGCTGCCCGATGACCGCGTGCGCGGCATCATCGCGCGGCAGGGTCTGGCCCGGTTCACCTCGCTGTCGATCACCTCCGAGGCGCTGCTGATGCACGACCTTGCGAGGACGCGCGAGCGGGGGTTCTCGATCGACGATCAGGAACGCGCCGAGGGGATGCGCTGCATCGCGGCCCCGGTGTTCAACGCCTGGGGTGAGCCTGTGGCGGGTCTGTCGGTATCAGGCCCGGCCTTTCGCATCGGGCTTGCCGATGCCGCCCGCATCGGTGCCGCCGTCCGCACCGCCGCCGATCAGGTGACGGTGGCGACGGGGGGGCAGCAGCCCTGAGGTGTTCCGTTGTGGATGGTCGGTCCCGACCGCCCGATTGCCACAGGCGCGGTCGATGCGCTGCGCATCACGCGCGCGGGCAAGCTGATCCTGCCGAAACAGGTCACACCGCCAGCCCCATCGCCGCCAGATGCGCCGCACCCTTGGGCAACCCACGCTCGTCGTTCACCTCCAGGATCAGGCGCGGCATCACCGGCAGCCGCGTCAGGGCCGCAAAGATCGGACCCCAGGCCAGCAACCCCTCACCGGGGTGCCAGTGGCGGTCGGCGTAGCCGTCGGTGTCCTGCAGATGCACATGCTGCAACCGCTTGCCCGCAGCACCCACGAACACATCCACCGGCGGCGCCCCCGCCAGCCGTCGGGCATAATCGGCATGCCCGGTATCCAGCGACACCGCCACGGCGGGGCTTTTCAGCGCCTCGGCCAGCCGGACGCGGGCGGCGGGGTCCACATCCTCGACGTTCTCCAGGACCAGCGTGACGCCGGCATCTTCGGCGCGGGCAATCACCGGGGCCATCACATAGC
>JBBQXK010000006.1:0-131717 GCA_038209775.1 Rhodobacterales bacterium
CAGGTTGTCGCCATAGTACAGATGGTTCGCCATGCCCGCCCCGTTCCCCCGCACCCGCATCCTGCCCGCACCGTGGTGAAGGCCACGTTAACGGCGCTGCCCCGGGATTGGCAACCGGGGGCCACCGCCGCGCACGCCGCACCGATTCGCGGCACCATGGTTAATGCGCCCGAGCCTTTTTCGCCCGTGCATGGGCTGTGCATCGGTTGTGCATCGGATGTGCATTGCCCATTTCCGCCATTCTGCCCCGATTAATCCAGCGTCCGCAACCACTTGGCCCGCCCCGCCGCCCCCCGCCCCACCGCTTGCACACCCCCCCGCCCACGGGCCATAGTGCGCCCATATCCGACATCAGGGAGTGACCGATGAAACTGACTGCCATCCTTGCCGGCCTTGTGCTGGGTGTCTCGGCCAGCGTGGCCACGGCACAGGTTCCCGATCTGGCCGGCCGCGAGATTGTCGTGGTGACCGAAAACGCCTATCCGCCGCTGCAGTTTCTCGATGCCTCGGGTACGGCCATCGGCTGGGAATATGACGCCATGGCCGAGATTGCGAAACGCCTGAACGCGACGGTGAAGTACGAGAATACCAGTTGGGATGCGATGATCCCGGCGGTGTCGGAAGGCCAGTTCGATCTGGGCATGACGGGCATCACCATCCGCGATGACCGCCGCGAAAAGGTCGACTTTTCCGACAGTTACATGACCAGCCAGATGGTCATGATGGTCCGCGGCGACGAGGCGCGGTTCACCGACAAGGCCTCATTCGGCGGCAATGCCGACCTCCTGATGGCCGCCCAGCCCGGCACCACGCCCTTCTATGTGGGCGTCTATGAGGTGCTGGACGGCAACGAGGCGAACCCCCGGATCAAGCTGTTTGAAACCTTCGGGGCCACGGTCGAGGCGCTGAAGGCCGGCGATGTCGACCTTGTGCTGACCGACGGCACGGCGGGCGCGGGGTATGTCGAGGCGTCTGCCGGCGGGCTCAAGATCATCGGCGAAAAGCTGGGGACCGAGGATTTCGGGTTCATCTTTCCCAAGGGATCCGACCTTGTGGCCCCGATGAACGCCGCGATCCAGTCGCTCAAGGCCGATGGCACCATCGACGCGCTGAACAAGAAGTGGTTCCTCGATTACAAGCTGGGCGGCTGATGCCCGAACGGCTGGCCCCGGACCAATTCCGGGGCCTTTGCCCATGACGCCTAACCCCAACGCAGACAACGATTTTCCCTGGTGGCTGGTGGCGGTTGTGGCCATCGGTGCGGCGTTGTTCTGGCAGGTTCTGTCGAACGCCGTCTACACGCAGGCGCTGGCCACGCTGGCCAAAGGGGTCAGGATCACCGTCATGGTGACGCTGGTCGCCTATGGCAGCGCCTGTGTGCTGGGCCTCATGCTGGCGGTTGGCGGCATGTCGCGGTTTATCGTGATCCGCCAGATCTGCCGGTTCTACATCGAGGTGATGCGCGGTGTGCCGATCATCGTTCTGCTGCTATATGTGGCCTTTGTCTTTGCGCCCCTGATGGTTACGGGCTGGAACGCGGTGGCCGTGCCGCTGGGCTTGGACGAAGCGCGGACGCGGGATTTTCCCTTGCTGTGGCGGGCGGTTATGGCCCTGGCCCTGGCCTATTCGGCGTTTCTGGCCGAGATTTTCCGGGCCGGTTTGCAGGCCGTCGACCCCGGCCAGACCGAGGCCGCCAAGGCACTGGGGCTGTCCGGCTGGCACCGGTTCCGCCACATCGTCTTTCCCCAGGCGTTCCGCATGGTGCTGCCGCCTTTGGGCAATGATTTCGTGGCGATGGTCAAGGATTCCTCACTGGTCAGCGTGCTGGGCGTCAGCGACATCACGCAACTGGCCAAGGTCACGGCGGCCGGGAATTTTCGCTATTTCGAGACCTACAACGTGGTGGCGCTGATTTACCTCACGATGACGATCAGCCTGTCGTTGGCCTTGCGGTGGCTGGAAGGCAGGCTGCGGGCCAAGAATCGCTAGACGGCGGCACCACCCGCGCTACCTTTTCGGTTCACGTTGTGGGAGGACATCATGAAACGCTATGCCTTGATCCTGGCCCTGTGCGCGGCACCAGCCCTTGCGCAGGAAACGCCGTCGCCTGACGGGGCCAAAGTCTACATCATATCGCCGGAAAACGGTGCGACGGTGTCCGGGCCGGTGACGGTGCGGTTCGGCCTGTCCGGCATGGGCGTGGCACCCGCCGAGGTCGATGTCGAGAATACCGGGCATCACCATCTGCTGATCGACCGCGCTGCGTTTGGCGAAGGGGACGAGGCCAGCAATGCCATCCCCGCCGATGACAACCACAAGCATTTCGGCAAGGGCCAGACCGAGGTGACGCTGGACCTCGCACCCGGGACGCATACGCTGCAATTGGTGCTGGGCGATCACGGACATGTGCCGCATCTGCCGCCGGTTGTGTCAGAGGTGGTGACGATTACCGTCAACTAGGGCTGGCGAAGGTGGCGGGGGCCTCTTACGTTCCCCTCGGAACATCGGAGATCCGCCATGACCAACCCGCTGCTTGCTTCATGGGATGCCGCCTTTGGCATGCCGCCCTTCGGGGCGATCGAGGATGCGCACTTTGCGCCCGCCTTTGACGCCGGGCTGACCGAGGCGCGGGCGGCGATTGCGGCCATCGCGGGGGCGGCCGAGGAGCCGACCTTTGCCAACACCATCGCGGCGCTGGAACTGGCGGAAGGTACGCTCGACCGTGTGTCAGGGGTGTTCTACAACCTTGCAGGCGCTGACAGCACCGACGCGCGTGAGGCGCTGATGCGCGATCTGGCGCCGAAGATGAGTGCGTTTTCGTCGGAAATCACCAACAACAAGGCCCTTTTCGCCCGGATCGAGGCGGTTTGGGATAATCGTGACGCGGCGGGCCTTGGGGGGGAAGAACTGCGCGTGCTGACGCTCTATCGTCAGATGTTCCTGCGCGCGGGGGCGCGGCTGACGGGGGATGCGGCGGCAAGGATGACCGAGGTGAAGTCGCGGCTGGCGGTGCTGGGCACGGCCTTTGGCCAGAATATCCTGGCCGAGGAACGCGAATGGTCGATGCCGCTGGACGAGGGCGATCTGGACGGTTTGCCGGGGTTCGTGCAAGACGCCGCCCGGGCCGCCGGAGTGGAGCGGGGGGCTGATGGGCCGGTGGTGACGCTGAGCCGGTCGCTGATCGTGCCGTTCCTGCAGTTCGCCGCCAACCGCGCCCTGCGGCAGCGCGCCTATGACGCCTGGGTGGCGCGGGGGGCCAACGGCAACGCCTTTGACAACCGCGCCAATGCGGCCGAAATTCTGGCACTGCGGTCCGAGCGGGCGACGCTGTTGGGGTACGCGAGTTTCGCCGACTACAAGCTGGAACCCGAGATGGCCAAGACCCCGGCGGCGGTGCGTGATCTGTTGATGCGGGTCTGGGCGCCTGCACGGGCGCGGGCCCTGGAAGATGCGGCTGTGCTGGAGGGGATGCTGCGGGCCGACGGCATCGCCGGGCCGCTGGAACCCTGGGACTGGCGCTACTATTCCGAAAAGCGTCGCCGTGCCGAACATGATCTGGATGAGGCGGTGCTGAAGCCGTACCTGTCGCTGGACGCGATGCTGGCAGCACAATTCGATTGTGCTAACCGCCTGTTCGGGCTGGAGTTTCGTGAGATCGACGGGCCGTTCTATCACGCGGATGTGCGGGGGTGGGAGGTGACGCGCAAGGGCACGCATGTGGCGGTGTTCATGGGCGACTACTTCGCGCGGTCATCCAAACGATCTGGTGCGTGGTGTTCGGCGATGCGCAGCCAGCGGAAACTGGGCGGCGATCAGCGGCCCATCGTGGTGAACGTCTGCAACTTTGCCAAGGGTGCGCCTTGCCTGCTGTCTTACGACGACGCGCGGACCCTGTTCCACGAGTTCGGCCATGCGCTGCACCAGATGCTGTCGGATGTGACCTATGGGTTCATCAGCGGCACCTCGGTCGCGCGGGATTTTGTGGAACTGCCCAGCCAGTTGTACGAACACTGGCTTGAGGTGCCGCAGGTGCTGGAAACCCACGCGCGGCATGTCGAGACGGGTGAGCCGATGCCCGCCGACATGCTGCAACGGTTGCTGGACGCGGGCACCTACGATCAGGGCTTTGCGACGGTCGAGTTTGTGACGTCGGCGATGGTGGATCTGGAGTTCCACGCAGGGCCACCCCCTGCCGATCCGATGCAGAAACAGGCCGAGGTTCTGGAAGGGCTGGGCCTGCCCCGGGCGATACGGATGCGCCACGCGACGCCACACTTTGCGCATGTGTTCAGCGGCGACGGGTATTCGGCGGGGTATTACAGCTACATGTGGTCCGAGGTCATGGACGCCGACGCCTTTGCCGCCTTTACCGAGGCGGGTGATCCGTTTGACCCCGAGGTGGCCGCGCGGCTGGAGCGGTTCATCCTTTCGGCAGGCGGGTCAGAGGAGGCCGAGGCGCTGTACCTGAAGTTCCGGGGACGGATGCCGGGAGTAGAGGCGCTGCTGCGCGGGCGGGGGCTGTTGGACGCGGCCTAGGGGGCTGCGGGCGGGAATGTCCCGCCCGCGTCTGTCTCGTCAGACCGGCGCAGTTTCCAGCCAGACCACCACGACATCGGCGGCGCGTATGTTCAGGATCGTGGCAACCTGCACTTCGGCCCCGTCCTTCATCGCAAAGACATGAACGTCATCGCCAGCCTCTTCCAGCCGCACTTCGCCGTCGTCAAAGCCGATCAGTTCGACCGTTTCGCCCGGCTCAAAATCAGCGATTGTATCGACAGCATCGGCTGAGGCTGCATCAAAGCGGAACGTGTCGCGGCCTTTGCCGCCAAACAGCGTGTCGGCCCCGGCACCGCCCGCCAGCGTATCGTCACCCTCGCCGCCCTTCAGCAGGTCATCGCCTGCACCGCCATCCAGCAGGTCATCGCCCGCGCCGCCGTCCAGCGTGTCATCGCCTTCGCCACCAAAAAGGTCGTCGTCGCCGTCGCCACCTTCCAGAAGGTCGTCGCCCGCGCCACCGTCCAGCGTGTCGTCGCCCGCCTCGCCCATCAGCGAATCGTCGCCTTCGCCGCCCTGTACCAGATCGTCGCCGGCACCTGCGGCAATGCTGTCGTGGCCTGCGCCGCCTGTGAGCGTGTCGTTGCCCGGTGTCGCCATCTCGTCGGCTTCCGTGGTTCCCGTCATCCGTTCATCCCCCCGATTTGGTCAGCAGGTCCGGCCCCCAGCGGACCCGACCCACGAAGACTATCGCGGGGGGGTGACACCGCCGCGACGGGGGGATGACAATGCTTGGCCCCGCAGCGCGGAAGGTGGGCGTCCGAAGGCCGCGCGCAGAGCCCGGCGCAGCGTCGCCCCCGAGGAAAAGCCGGTGCGCAGCGCGATATCGGCGATGGGGTGGCGCGTCTCGGTCAAAAGCTTGCGCGCGGCCGTCAGGCGCAGCGTCAGACCATAGGCCCCGGGCGTCGTTCCCAGATCATGGCGGAACAGCGTTTCCAGCCGCCGCGATGACAGACCGACGGCGGCGGCAGTGGCTGCCACCGGTTCGGGGCAGTCCAGCCGCGCCTCGATCCGGCGGGCGGCCGACGTCACCCGGGGGTCAAGTGCCGGATCGGCCGCAGCGATCTGCGGGCGGTGACCGGGAAGCGTGCTGGTCAGGAACGACAGTGCGACCTGACGCGCGACGGCTGCGCCATGCCGCCGCCCGATCAGGTGCAGCATGAAGTCGGCGGCGGGTGCGGCACCGCCGATGGTGGCGCGCGCGCCGTCGATGACCCAGCGGTCGGGCACCACGCGCACCTCGGGGTGGGCTGCGGCAAGGTCGTCCAGATCTTCCCAATGCACGGTGGCGCGGTGACCGTCCAGCAACCCGGCCCGCGCCAGCACCCAAGGCCCGGCGTCGATCCCCGCCACCAGTGCAAAGCGCGGCGCAAGTCGCGCCAGATCGCGGATCAGGGGCCGCGTTGCCACCTCGGCCAGCCGGTAGCCCGCGATGACCACCAGCGCATCGGCGGGTTCCGCCTGCGCCAGTGCCCCCACCGAAGGCAGGGACAGCGCGCAGGTCAGCGCGACCGGCCCGCCGTCGGGCGACAGGATGCGCCAGCGAAACATCTCGGCCCCAAGATGGCGGTTGGCCGCGCGCATCGGATCAAGAACCGAAGCCACCTCGAGGATCGACGAATGCGGCAGAACCAGCACCGCAAGGGTCAGCGGCGCGGTTGCAGGCGAAAATAGCACGTTTTCCGACATGCGGATTTCGATATCCGTGCGGCACGGTCCTGTCCAGCCCGCTAAGCTGACCGCAACAAGGGAGAACGCCATGCCGCTGACCATGAACCGCGAGGTTTTCATCACCTGTGCCGTGACCGGATCGGGCGGCTCGCAAGACCGCAGCCCGCATGTGCCACGCTCGCCCGCCCAGATTGCCGCCAGTGCCATCGACGCGGCAAAGGCCGGGGCAGCGGTGGTGCATTGCCATGTGCGTGACCCTGAAACCGGCAAACCCGCCCGCGACCCTGCGCTGTACCGCGAGGTGACCGAGCGTATTCGGGACAGCAGCACCGATGTGGTGCTGAACCTGACCGCCGGTATGGGGGGCGATCTGCAGTTCGACGGGACCGAGGCGATGGACCGCCCCTCGCAGCGGTCAGACATGGCGGGTGCGGCAGAGCGGGTGGCGCATGTGGTGGAATGCCGCCCCGAGATCTGCACGCTGGATTGCGGCACGATGAACTTCAACGAGGCCGATTATGTGATGGTCAACACGCCCGGCATGTTGCGGGACATGGGCGCGCGGATGGCCGCATCAGGGGTGCGGATCGAGATCGAGGCATTTGATACCGGGCATCTGTGGTTCGCCAAGGAACTGGTGCGTGAGGGCGTGATTCCGTCGCCGGTGCTGGTGCAGTTGTGCATGGGGGTGCCTTGGGGGGCGCCGGATGACCTGAATACCTTCATGGCGATGGTGAACAACGTGCCCGCCGACTGGTTCTGGAGCGCGTTTTCGATTGGTCGCAACCAGATGGCCTATGTCGCTGCCGCCGTTCTGGCCGGGGGCAATGTGCGGGTGGGGCTGGAGGATAACCTGTGGCTGGACAAAGGCGTACTGGCCACGAATGCCCAACTGGTGGAACGCGCGGTGACAATCATCACGGCGATGGGCGCACGGGTGATCACGCCAGCCGAGGTGCGCGCGAAACTGAAGCTGGAAAAGCGCGCGCCGGTGGCCGCATAGTCCCCTGAGGCAGATCAGGGAGCGCGCGATGAATCGTATACTGGCAGGGTTGGCTTTGGCCGTCATGGCGGGGTGCACGTCGCATGTGCCCTCGCCCGCCTATTACACCGCGCCGATGTATCTGGTGGACGTGGCCCCGTCGCGGCTGGCGGGCACCTGGTATGAGGTTGCCCGCTATCCGGCCCCGTTTCAGGATGGTTGCACGCATGTGACGGCGACTTACACGCCGCTGCCGGACGGCACGTTGGGCGTCGTGAACCGCTGTCGGCGGGGCGGTGTGACCGAAGCCATCAGCGGTGTCGCGACACCCGTCGGGCCGGGGGAGTTGAAGGTAAAGCTCGAGGGTGTGCCGTTCGCGGGCGACCTGCGGGTGCTTGGCCGGTCGCGGGACGGACGGACGGTCTATCTGGGCACGTCCCTGCGCAACGCAGGCTGGGTCCTGCACCGCGACCGGCGGTTTACCGAAGAACAGCGGCGCGTGGCGGAGAAGCTGTTCCGCAAGAACGGCTATGACGAAGCAGCGCTGCAGCGCACGGATCAGAGGTAGGGACATGGGGCGCAAGGTAGCAATCATCGGCGGGGGCGTGATCGGCGGCGGCTGGGCTGCGCGGTTCCTGTTGTCGGGCTGGGACGTGGCGGTGTTCGACCCCGATCCCGAAGCGCCCCGCAAGGTGGGCGAGGTGCTGGCCAACGCCCGCGCCAGCCTGCCGGCGCTGGCGGACATTCCGATGCCTGCCGAGGGAAACCTGTCTTTCACGCAGACAATTACCGAAGCCGTCGAAGGGGCTGACTATATTCAGGAATCCGTGTCAGA
The DNA here is from genome assembly GCA_038209775.1 of Rhodobacterales bacterium. Taxonomy (GTDB): domain Bacteria; phylum Pseudomonadota; class Alphaproteobacteria; order Rhodobacterales; family Rhodobacteraceae; genus JBBQXK01. The sequence goes on from JBBQXK010000006.1 coordinate 8,043, forward strand.
GCGACTGGACCTGAAACACCGCGTCTATGCACAAATCCAACAGTCGTCCCATGGGGTGCCGATCGGGTCATCAACCTCTGGCTTCAAGCCGAGCGAGTTGCAGCAGGGTGCCGCCGACCCCTCGGTGATCTTCGTGGCCCACCCGTTCAACCCGGTCTACCTGTTGCCACTGGCCGAGGTGGTGCCGTCGCCTGTCAGCGACATGGCCCTGATCGAGCGGGTCAAGGAAACCCTGCGCGAGATCGGCATGTTCCCCCTGCATGTCCGCAAGGAAATCGACGCCCATATCGCCGACCGCTTCCTTGAGGCGGTCTGGCGCGAGGCGCTTTGGCTGGTCAAGGACGGCGTCGCCACCACCGAGGAAATCGACGAGGCGATCCGTATGGGGTTTGGCCTGCGTTGGGGCCAGATGGGGTTGTTCGAGACCTACCGCGTGGCGGGGGGCGAAGCGGGGATGAAGCATTTCATGGAACAGTTCGGGCCCTGCCTGCAATGGCCCTGGACCAAGCTGACCGACGTGCCCGAGTTTACCGACGAACTGGTCGACCTGATCGCGGGCCAGTCCGATGCGCAATCCGGCCACCATACGATCCGCGAACTGGAACGCATCCGTGACAAGAACCTGGTGGGCTTTCTGCGGGTGCTGAAAGACCGCAACTGGGGTGCGGGCAAGGTTCTCTTGGACCACGACGCGCGCAGGCGGTCGGCGATGCCCGATCCCGTTCCCGACACGGCGAAGCCCCTTGAGATGGCGCGAATGACGGTGCTGCCGGGCTGGATCGACTACAACGGCCACATGACCGAAAGCCGCTACCTGTTCGCCTGCTCCGAGACGACCGACGCATTCTTGCGCCATATCGGGGCCGATCTGGCCTATGTCGGAACCGGCCACAGCTATTACACCGCCGAGACGCACCTGATGCATCTGGACGAGGCCAAGCTGGGCGATGCGCTGACCGGCACGGTGCAGATCCTGATGGCGGATGAAAAGCGCATCCATGCCTTCGTGTCGCTTTTGAGGGATGGCGAGCCGGTGGCGACGCTGGAACAGATGTACCTGCATGTGGACATGAACGCGGGCAAGACCTGTGCGGCGGCACCTGCGGTGCTGGCCCGGCTGATGCCGATTGCCAATGCACACAAGGCCCTGCCGCGCCCCCACGCCGCGGGGCGGCATGTGGGGCAGCGCCGGGCATGACCCAACGGGTGCTGATCACGGCGGGTGCCTCGGGCATCGGGCTGGCGATGGCGCAGGCGTTCTTGGCCACCGGCGCGCGGGTGCGGGTGACCGATGTGGACGCCGGTGCGTTGGCGGCTCTGCCGCCGGGCATCGCGGGCGAAGCGGCGGACGTGACGGACGAGGGGCAGATGGCGTCGGTCTTTGCCCGCATCGCAGCGGACTGGGGCGGGCTGGATGTGCTCTGCGCCAATGCGGGTACCTCTGGCCCGACGGCACCGATCGAGGCGGTCGACCTTGGCGAATGGCATGCATGCCTCGCGGTGAACCTTGATGGTGCGATGCTGGCGGCCAAACATGCGACGCCCCTGATGAAGGCGGCGGGGGCGGGGGTGATGATCTTTACCTCCTCGACCGCCGGGCTTTATGCCAACCCCTACCGCGCGCCATATGTGGCGGCAAAATGGGCGGTGATCGGGCTGATGAAGACGGTGGCGATGGAGCTTGGGCCCCATGGCATCCGCGCCAACGCGATCTGCCCGGGGTCGGTCAACGGCCCGCGCATCGACCGCGTGATTGCCGCCGAAGCCGTGGCAAAGAGCATGACCGGGGACGCGGTCCGTCAGGGCTATGCCAGTGGCACCGCACTTGGCCGCCTCTCAGACCCCGGCGATGTGGCAGCGATGGCGGTGTTCCTTGCCTCACCTGCCGCGCGCATGATCTCTGGCCAGGCCATTGCGGTGGACGGCTTTACCATCAACCCCGACCCCTGAGGACACCATGGATTTTGCCCTGACCGATGAGCAGAAGATGATCATTGAGACGACCCGCGCCTTCGTCGAGGCCGAGTTGTACCCGCACGAGGCGGCGGTGGAACGTTCGGGCGTGCTGCCGCTGGAGGTGATCCGCGAGGTCCAGCAAAAGGCCATGGCGGCGGGGCTTTACGCGGCCAACATGCCGGAAGAGGTGGGTGGGGCGGGGTTGGATACGCTGTCGTGGCTTCTGTATGAGCGTGAGTTGGGGCGGGCGAACTATGCCCTGCACTGGACCTGTGTCGCGCGGCCGTCGAACATCCTCTTGGCAGGCACGGCCGATCAGCGCGAGCGCTACCTCATGCCCTGCATCCGGGGCGAGACCTGGGATTGTCTGGCGATGACCGAACCCGGTGCCGGGTCGGACCTGCGGGGGATGAAGGCATCGGCGCGTCAGGATGGCAGCGACTGGGTGCTGAACGGCACCAAGCATTTCATCTCGCACGCCGATCTGGCCGGGTTCACCATCGCGTTCATGGCATCGGGCGAGGAGGACACGGCCAAGGGCCGCAAGAAACGGATTACCGCGTTCTTTGTCGACAAGGGCACCCCCGGTTTCACCGTCCGCGACGGCTATCGCAACGTCAGCCACCGGGGCTATACCAACGGTATCCTTGAGTTCGACGATTGCCGGGTGCCTGCGGCCAATGTGCTGGGCGAGCCGCACAAGGGGTTCGAGGTGGCCAACACCTGGCTTGGGGCGACGCGGTTGCAGGTCGCCGCGACCTGCCTTGGTCGCGCGGGCCGCGCGCTGGACCACGCCGTTGCCTATGCCGCCGAACGCCGCCAGTTCGGCCAGCAGATCGGCAAGTTCCAAGGGGTGTCGTTCAAGCTGGCTGACATGGCGATGGAATTGAAGGCTGCCGGGTTGCTGACCTGGGAAGCGGGGTGGAAGTTCGAGAATGGGTCGGTGACCGAAGCGGACATGGCAATGGCCAAGCTGAAGGCGACCGAGGTGCTGGCGATGGTGGCCGACGAGGCGATCCAGATCCATGGCGGCATGGGATTGATGGACGAGTTGCCGCTGGAACGCATCTGGCGTGATGCCCGGGTCGAGCGGATATGGGAGGGGACCAGCGAGATCCAGCGCCACATCATCAGCCGAGAACTGCTGCGCGCTGTGGGGGGATAGCGCGCCCCGCCATCGCCGGACCGGGGGCCGGCCCCCGGACCCCCGGGATACTTGGGAACAGTTGAAAGCAACGAAATGTTAACCTTGGATTGCCAAGATGAGATCACGGTACAGGCGGGGACGCCGATGACCGTAACGGTTGAAGATTCCCTCCCTCCTTGGCTGGGGGGAGGGCGTCTCAGCGTGATATTTCCCCTCAACTGTTTCCAAATATCCCGGGGGTCCGGGGGCTGGCCCCCGGCTCCGGGCCGACAGCGCGGCGTCGATAAATGACGCGCCTCGACCGCCTTCTTCGTCCACGCCACATAGCCGTTCTGGGCGCAGGCTGGGCGCGCAACGTGATCGAACAGACGGCGAGGATGGGGTTTGTCGGGCAAGTCTGGCCGGTTCACCCGACGCGGGCCGAGGTCGGGGGATTGCGTGCCTTTCCGTCTCTTGGCGACCTTCCGGCTGCGCCGGATGCCACGTTCATCGGGGTAAACCGGCATGCCACGGTCGATGTCGTGGCCGAACTGGCTGGGATGGGGGCGGGTGGGGCGATCTGTTTTGCCAGCGGCTGGACCGAGGCGGGGGAGGCGGGCCTGCAGGCGCGGCTGGTTGCGGCGGCGGCGGGGATGCCGATCCTTGGGCCGAACTGCTATGGCGTCATCAACTATCTGGACGGCGCGCTCTTGTGGCCCGACCAGCATGGCGGGGTGCGGGTGGAGCGGGGGGTGGCGCTGCTCAGCCAATCCTCGAACATCATCATCAATCTGACCATGCAGCGCCGTGCCCTGCCGGTGGCCTATGTCGCCTGTCTGGGCAATGCCGCCGCCGTGGGGCTGGCGGAACTTGCCGGGGCGCTGCTGGATGATCCGCGGGTTACTGCTTTAGGCATGTATGTTGAGGGGTTTGATGATGCTGCCGCCCTGGCCGCTCTGGCCGAACGAGCGCGGGAGTTGGGCAAGGGGATCGTGGCGATCAAGGCGGGCAAAACCGAGTTGTCGCAGACCGCAGCACAGTCGCATACCGCGTCGCTTGCCGGGGGCGGGGCGGGCAACAGCGCGTTTCTGCGCCAGGCGGGGATTGCCGAGGTGTCGACGCCGGCCGAACTGGTCGAGACGCTGAAGATCCTGCACGTCCACGGGCCGGGTCTGGGACGGCGGCTGTGCAGCATTTCGTGCTCGGGCGGGGAGGCGGGGTTGGTGGCCGATCTGGCGGGGCCGCTTGGCCTTGACTTCCCACCGCCCGGGGATGCGGCCCGCCAGCGACTGGCCGAGATCCTGGGGCCGATCGTGGCCATCGCCAACCCCTTGGATTACCACACCTTCATCTGGGGCGACGGGCCGCGCACCACGGATGTCTTCGCCACCATGCTGGGTGGCTATGATGCGGGCATCTGCATCATCGACCCGCCGAGGCCTGACCGCTGCGATCCGTCCAGCTTTCAGCCCGCCCTTGACTCCATCGTGGCGGCGGCAGCGGCGACGGGGACGCCGACGTTTCCGGTAGCGTCCTTGCCCGAGAATTTCGATGAGGGGATGGCCACCCGGATGATGGATAAGGGTGTGGCCACGCTGATGGGGCTCGAGACGGCACTGGCGGCGCTGCGCGCGGCGCAGACCGAGGCGGGGTTGCCGGGGTGGCGGCCCTTGCCGGTGGTGGTGGAGGATGCAGAGCGTACGTTGTCCGAGGCCGAGGGCAAGGTACGCGTGGCGCGGATGGGGGTGGCCGTTCCGCGCGGGGCCTCAGCGCCGACACTGGCGGCATTGCGCGCGGGGGTGGCGGCGCTGACCCCGCCCTTTGCGCTGAAGGGGCTGGGGTTTGCGCACAAAACCGAGGCGGGGGCGGTGCGGCTGGGGCTGACCACGCTGGATCATGAGGCGGACATGGCCGGGGCCACGGGGTATCTGGCGGAAGAGATGGTGACGGGCGGGGTGGCCGAGATGCTGGTGGGCGTCGCGCGCGATCCGGTGCTGGGGGCGACGGTGACGCTGGGGTTCGGCGGGGTCACGGCGGAGGTGCTGGCCGATACCGTGACGCTGATCTGTCCGGTTACCGGCCCAGAGGTTGAGGCGGCCTTGCGCCGGTTGCGGCTGTGGCCGCTTTTGGACGGCTACCGGGGGCGGGTGCGTGCGGATGTGGCGGCGATAGTGGCCGCTGTGCTGGCGCTGCAGGCGGCGATGGTCGCCGAGCCCTGGATCACCGAGATCGAGATCAACCCCCTGATCCTGCGTGAGGCGGGCGCGGTGGCGGTGGACGTGCTGATGAAGGAGCGGGTGTTATGATGCAGATGTTGACCGAGGGGCCGATCCTGACCCGGCGCGAAGGGGCTGTGCTGGAGGTGACGCTGGACCGGCCCAAGGCCAATGCCATCGACCTTGTGACAAGCCGGATCATGGGCCAGACCTTTCGCGCCTTTCGCGATGATGACAGCCTGCGCGTGGCGATCCTGCGGGCCGGGGGGGACAAGTTCTTTTGCCCCGGGTGGGATCTGAAGGGGGCGGCTGCGGGCGATGCCGTGGACGGCGATTATGGCGTGGGGGGCTTTGGCGGGCTGCAGGAGTTGCCGAACCTGAACAAGCCGGTCATTGCCGCCGTGAACGGTATCTGCTGTGGCGGCGGGCTGGAACTGGCGCTGTCGTGTGATCTGATCCTCGCGTCGGACAACGCGACCTTTGCCTTGCCGGAAATCCGGTCGGGTACAGTGGCTGATGCGGCGTCGATCAGGTTGCCCAAACGCATTCCCTATCATGTGGCGATGGACCTGCTGCTGACGGGCCGCTGGTTCGATGTGGATGAGGCGTTGCGGTGGGGCATTCTTAAAGAGATCACCACGAGGGCCGACCTTCTGCCCAAGGCCTGGGCCCTGGCGCGGGTGTTGGAGGCGGGGCCGCCGCTGGTCTATGCCGCGATCAAGGAAGTGGTGCGCGAGGCCGAGGCGATGCGATTCCAGGACGCGCTGAACCGGATCACCAAGCGCCAGTTGCCGACGGTGGACCGGCTGTATTCCAGCGAGGATCAGTTGGAGGGGGCAAGGGCGTTCACAGAAAAGCGCGATCCGGTGTGGAAGGGGCGGTAGGCGCCTTGCCTTTGGCGTGTCGTGGGTGGCTGCGTCCCGGGGCGCTGCCCCGGACCCCGGGATATTTGGGCAAAGATGAATGGGGCAGGGATCAGTCGGGCAGGCCGGCCTTGGCCAGCCCCTCGCGGATGCGGGCGGGGTCGGCGGGGTTGCTGTAGGTCAGGCGGCCGAGGTGTTCGTCCAGCGCGTAGTTCGGGTTGATCGCGGCAATCTCGGCCCAGACGCGGCGCGCCTCGTCCACCTGACCAAGATGGCCAAGCGCCGAGGCCAAGAGGCTGCGCGACAGGTCGGTGCTGGGAACCCGCCGGATGCGTTCGCGAAAGGTGTCGGCGGCTTCCTGATAGCGGCCCGCCAGAAGCTGTGCCGCCCCAAGGAAGTGCAACCCCTGCTTGGCAAAATCCGTGTCCAGCCAGATCGAGCGCTGCAACAGCGGGATCGCGGCCTCGGCATGGCCCAGCATCATCTTGACGTTGCCAAGGATGCCGATGGCAGCCGCGGAGTTTGGCGCAAGCGCCAAGGCACGGTTGGCTGACGCCTTCATCGCCTCGACATCGCCTTTGTACATTTGGGTCACGGCGGCGGCGACATGACCGAACACTTCGTCCGGGTCCTTGGTGATGGCAAGGTCGGCATGACGGATGGCCTGCGACAGCGGGTCGGGCGTGCCGGCCCATCGGTTGGCGTGGTCAAAGATGTAGGCAAGGCTCAGCCCCGCATCGGGGGCGGCATAGGCGGGGTCGATGAGGGTCGCGCGGGTGTAGGCAGCAATCACCGCGTTGAAGGCCGCGCGGCGGTCGGTCGTGACCTCGGGCAGGTCGGCGGCCAGTTGCCGCCCGCGCAGATAAGCGTCATGCGCCGCGACGTTGGTGGCCCGGGTGCCGGCCAGACGCTGACGCTCGACCGGTTGCAACTTTACCCGCAGAGCCCCCACGATCTGCATCGTCACCTCGTCCTGCACCGCGAAGATGTCGGTCAGGTCGCGGTCATAGCGTTCGGCCCAGAGGTGCGCGCCGGTGCGGGCGTCGATCAACTGGGCGGTGATGCGCACGCGGTTGGCGGCGCGGCGGATCGACCCTTCGAGCACCGAAGTCACGCCAAGCTCGCGGCCCACGGTGCGGATGTCGGGCGTCTTGCCCTTGTAGGCAAACGAGGAATTGCGCGCGACGACCATAAGGCCGCCGATCTTGGATAGGTCGGTGATGATGTCTTCGCTGATCCCGTCCGAGAAATACTCCTGGTCGGGATCGCCGGACATGTTGGTGAAGGGCAGGACGGCGATGGACGGGATGGCTTCGGACGCTGCCTGCACCTCGACGCCGGCGCCATTGCCCCACCGCCAGGCGCGCACCGGGCTGGCGATGTTCTTCAGCGCCAACTCGCCCACGTCGGTGAACGCGATGTCGATCTTGCCGCGCACCTGCGCGTGGATCGCATCGGACAACAGGATACCCCCGCGCGGCGCCTGCGCCTCAAGCCGGGCCGCCACGTTGACGCCGTCGCCCAGCATGTCGTCGCCGTCACTGACGACATCGCCAAGGTTGACGCCGATACGCAGGGCTATTTCCGCCGTGCCGGTGCCGAGGTTGTACAGCGTCATCGCACCCTGCACCGCCACGGCACATTCCACGGCGTCGACGGCACTGGCAAACTCTACCAGCACGCCGTCGCCCATGGTCTTAAAGATGCGGCCACGGTGGCTGGCCACGATGGGGTTGAACACATTGCCCCAGACCGCGCGCGTGGCGGCCAGCGTACCATCCTCGTCGGCACCCATCATCTGCGAGTAGCCTTCGATATCGGCGGCAAGGATCGCCGCTAGGCGACGCTGGGTTCGGGTCTCAAGCATGGGGATCAGGGCCTGCGTCTGCGCTACCCATCATATCTGGGCGCGCCGGGGGGCGGTTTCAATCGGGAAGTCCCGCTTTCGCAAGGCCTTCGGTGATCCGGGCGACATCCTGCGCGCGGCGGAACGGCGACCGGCCGAGGTGGTCAGCCAGCGAATACTTCGGGTTGATCGCCATCATCTCGGCCCAGATGGCGCGGGCCTGTTCCGGCTGGCCAAGGTGGCCAAGCGTCGCTGCAAGAAAAGCCCGTGAAAGATCGGTCGTCGGCGATTGCCGGATGCGTTCGCGGAACATCTCTGCCGCCTCGTCGAACCTGCCCGACATCAACAGCGCCTGGCCCAGAAAATGCATCGTCTGATGCGCAAAACCGGGGTCAAGCTGGATGGCGCGGCGGGCGTGTTCGATGGCCGCTTCGGGCTGGCCCAGATAGACCAGTTGCAACGCAAGGCCGCCATGCGCCTTGGCGTCGTTGGGGCTGAGCGACAGCGCCTTTTCCGACGCCGCGCGCGCCCCTTCCAGATCGCGTTGCCAGACCTTGACCAATCCCGAGACGTAATTGGTAAAGGGGTCGTCAGGGGACAGCCGCAGCGCCTTGTCGGCCAGACGTGCTGCGGTGCCAAGGGGGTCAGGCTGGCCGGTCCAGTGGTTCTGGAAATCCAGTGTGTGGGTGATGGCAAGGGCCGCATAGGGCGCCGCATAGGCGGGGTCCAGCGCTATCGCACGCTCGAACGCGGCCACCGCAACGGCAAACTGTTCGGCATTCTTGTTGGTTTCCTGCAACGCTTCGCGCCCGCGCAGGAAACTGTCATGCGCCTCGACGTTGCGGGTGGCGGTGGCGGTAAGTTGGGCGCGCTCGACGGGTTTGAGGGTAACGCGCAGGGCACCCACGATCTGCATCGTCACCTCGTCCTGCACCGCAAATATGTCGGTCAGGTCGCGGTCATAACGCTCGGCCCAAAGGTGTGCCCCGTTCCGCGCGTCGATCAACTGGGCGGTGATCCGCACGCGGTTGCCCGCGCGGCGGATCGAACCCTCCAGCACCGAGGTCACGCCAAGGTCACGCCCCACGGCGCGGATGTCGGGGGTTTTCCCCTTGTAGGCAAAGGAAGAATTTCGCGCGACCACCATCAGGCCGCCGATCTTGGACAGGTCGGTGATGATGTCTTCGGTGATCCCGTCCGAAAAGTATTCCTGTTCGGGGTCGTTCGACATGTTGTTGAAGGGCAGGACGGCAATCGACGGCAGGGCGTCACCCTGCGCCTGCACTTCCGCCCGCGCGCCATCGCCCCACCGCCAGGCCCGGACGGGGGTCGCAATGTTCTTCAGCGCCAGCTCGCCCGCATCGTCAAAGGTGATCGCCACCTTGCCGCGCACCTGTGCATGGACCACATCAGCCACGAGGATGCCGTTCCTCGGGGCCTGCGCCTCAAGCCGCGAGGCCACGTTGACGCCGTCACCAAGGATGTCGTCGCCCTCGCTGACGATATCGCCAAGGTTGATGCCGATGCGGAATTCCATGGGGGCGCTGCCTGATGCGGCATTCATCGCGGCCATGGCGGCCTGTACGGCCACGGCGCAATCGACGGCATCGACGGCGCTGCCGAATTCGACCAGAGCGCCGTCGCCCATGGTTTTCACCACGCGGCCCCGGTGGGCTGTGACGGCGGGGTTGAAGACCTCGGCCCAGACCCGGCGCAGGGCGGCAACGGTGCCCGCCTCATCCACGCCCATCAGGCGCGAATAGCCCGCAACATCGGCGGCCAGAATGGCGGCGAGGCGGCGGTTTGTTCGGATGCCTGACATCGGGCGGGGAACCGGGTTGGACTGGAAGGAAGCTATCCTAGGCCAACCGGCGGGCACAGTCCATCTGCAGGAAACGCATGGCTGCCAGTCGGCACCGAGCGCTGTGTCGGTGATCGTTCCATCTGCGACATGCGCTGTCGCGTTATGCACAGGTTCTGTCCGGTGCCGGCGCTAGGGATGGTGGCCGGGACGGATGGGACGACCATGGACGAGACGGATTACATCATCGTGGGGGCGGGCAGCGCGGGGTCGGTGCTGGCCGAACGGCTGAGCGCCAATGGCCGTCACAGGGTGACGGTGATCGAGGCGGGGGGGAGTGACCGGCGGTTCTTTGTGCAGATGCCTTTGGGGTATGGCAAGCTGTACTACGACCCGGCGGTGAACTGGATGTACCGGACCGAGCCTGATCCTGGGTTGGCGGGGCAGGCGGACCACTGGCCGCGCGGCAAGTTGCTGGGCGGGTCGTCGTCGATCAATGCGATGGTCTGGACGCGGGGGCACCCGGATGACTATGCCGAGTGGGGGGCTGTGAGCCCCGGCTGGGGGTGGGACGAATGTCTGGCCAACTACCGCGCCATCGAAGATACGCAGGCCGGGGGCGACGAATGGCGTGGGGCCGGGGGGCCGCTGTTCATCAGTGAAAACCGGACGGGACTGCACCGGCTGGTGGGCGACTACCTTGCCGCCTGTGGTCAGGCTGGGCTGGCCTATAACCCTGATTTCAATGGGGAAAGGCAAGAGGGGGCGGGGACCTATCAACTGACCGTCAAGGCCGCGCGGCGCAATTCGGCGGCGCGGGCGTTTCTGCGGCCGGCGATGAAGCGGGCGAATGTACGGGTGGTGACCCGGTGCCAGGTGACGCGGGTGCTGATGGACGGGCGGCGGGCTGTTGGGGTCGAGTATGTGCGGGGTGGTGTGCTGCACGAGATGCGCGCGGCGGCCGAGGTAATCCTGTGCGGGGGGGCCGTCAACTCACCGCAATTGCTGCAATTATCGGGGATCGGGCCGGGGGGGTTGCTGGCCGGGCTGGGTCTGCCGGTGGTGGTGGACAACGGGAATGTGGGTGACCATCTGAGCGACCATCAGGGGATCAACTATACCTTTCGCATGAAGGTGCCGACCTACAACGACATCCTGCGTCCCTGGTGGGGCAAGCTGTTCGTGGGGTTGCAATATGTGCTGGGGGGGCGGGGGCCCTTGGCGCGGTCGATCAACCATGGGGGGGGGTTCTTTCGGACGGACCCGGAGTTGTCGCGGCCCAATATGCAGTTGTATTTTCAGGCTTTTTCGACGCTGCTGCCCCGCGCTGGCGAACGGCCCCTGCTGACGCCCGACCCGTTTCCGGGCATGTCCATCGGGTTGTCCAACTGCCGCCCGACATCGCGCGGGCATATCCGGTTGCGCAGCGCCGATCCGCTGGCGCATCCGGCGATCACGGCCAATGCCTATTCCACCAACCACGATGTCGAGGAGATGCTGGCGGCGGTGAAGTTCCTGCGCCGGATTGCCACGCAGCCAGCGCTGGCGGACTTGATCGACGCCGAGCTGCGGCCCGGGCCGGAATGTGTGACGGATCAAGACCTTATCGCCGACTTCCGACAGCGGTCGGGGACGGTTTACCACCCAAGCTGCACCTGCCGGATGGGGCCGGAGGCGGCGACGTCGGTGGTGGATGCGGGGTTGCGGGTGCATGGGGTGGAGGGGCTGCGGGTGATTGACGCAAGTGCGTTCCCGAACCTGATCGCGGGGAACACCAATGCGCCGTCGATCCTGATGGGGTGGATGGGGGCGGCAAGGGTGCTGGCGGATGCGCGGTAGGGGCGTGTGGAGCGGTTAATTTAGGGTTGACGGGGGCCAGAGGGGATTGGTCCGGGACAGGGGCAAGTAACTGGAAATGTTGGTTTTTGAGCGTATTCAAAGCGTATTCAGACTGTATGTCATCTGTATGCGATCCGTACATACAAAATGCTGTTTCGGGCCGGGGATCGGGGTGCCGTTTGGGGATGCCTGTTGTCGATGACTGCCCCTGCAGGCCGCGTCGCCCCCACCCCTCTGCATCGTCGGGAACGGATGCGCTGAGGGGGAGAATGCAGATGATTGGGCGTCGTGCGAGGGTTGGGAGGGGAGGTGTCGTCGGCTATTCGGACCTTCGCCGCAAGAGGGGCTACATCCGGTTCAGCGAACAGTTCAACAAACGGTCGTTTTTGGAAGGGTATCTAATGCCCGCTGTGAGCCTTAATTGACATTGGCACGTTCTGCAGTATTCAGTGCGAACGTGGTCTTGCAGACTAAAACAAGGTCCACTTCCTCATTATTCGATCTCCGGAAAAACTCTCTTCTGCTCAACTGATCCAATTTGATGATAGCGAGCAATACCTGTAATTTTGTCAAAATCGACCACGAACTTCACAGAGAGGTTACCCGGAGTAGAGGCCTTTAGATCGCAGATCATCACGCCGGTTAACGCGATGCAAGATGATTGCCTTTCAGGCAAGAAAGCAACATTAAATTTGGAGGGTGATTGAACTGACCGATAACACCATGCATCTTGTTCGGGATATGTGAAGTATGTGTCCGCAATAGAGCGAGTGATTGTATATATTCCTTCATCCCCCTCAGAAACAAATTTAGAAAATTCATCGTCAAGAAAGGAATAGAAAACCTGTGAAAGCTCATCTTTTGCTAGGTTAGAGTTGGAGTAATCTCCAAGCACAGCAACCTGTATCGGTCGTGTCGAGCGATACACAATTACAGCAACATGGTTGTTTTTTCTTCCTCGCGCCTCGTCAATTGCCAGATCTGGATCGTTAGCACAGCAATACAATATGCTTTGGCCCGCAGCATTGAGACGGCCTTGAATCTTCACAAAAGTCCGAGGAGGCTCCCAAGCATCTCCAACTTTGGAAATAGTCTTTAAGGGAATTTCCTTTTCGTCGTTAGGTATAGGTCTTGCCCGAAAGAACTTTGTTCCAGTCGTATAACTTCTTTGTTCAGTTCTAAACTGAAATTGATCACCAAATATGGCTGTAAGTTCATTTACAAGCTCTATGTCAGGCATGCCCTTTTGCGCACGCTCACGGAAATTAGCTATACGCTGCTTGATTTTTTCGATGTCAAAATTCGAAAGGAACAAAATCTGCCTCTTATTGAAGATAGGGTTTTTCAGATAGTCCATGAGTCACGACCAAAATAGATAAGTCTCGTGGGCTAGATCAAGCGGATTGTGGCCCATGATGCCTGTTCCAAAAACGCTCCTTTTTAGAACGCCCTCAAAACACCTCGTTTCGTGCTGCCACAAACCCAGTTCAGAACCCAAGAAGTTGTGAAGGGTTTTGGCCGCGCCCGATAGCACACATCCGCGCATCATGCTACATCGGTCACTCTGGGCTCTTCGCGTCGATCCCCTCAAACCCAAGGTCCGTGCAATCCTCCCGGCGTCCGCCCCCCCTTACTCCCCCCTCGGAAACCGCTTGCTCTCTTCCAGCACGTTCAGATCCATGTGGTTGCGCATGTACCGCTCTGACGCCGCGCGCAGGGGCTGATAGTCCCACGGGAAGTACGCGCCGTTGCGCAGGGCCTGATATACCACCCAGCGGCGGGCCTGGCTTTGGCGGACTTCGCTGTCGTAGGCGGCAAAGTCCCAGCGGGTGGCGGTCTGGGTGCGGAAGTGGGCCAGTACCTCGGCGGCGCGGGGGTCTTCGGTGAGGTTGTGCTGTTCAAGCGGGTCGTGGGCGAGGTCGAAGAGGAGGTCGGGGTCGGCGGGGCAGTGGATGTATTTCCATACACCTTCGCGCAGGGCGATCATCGGGGTGATGGTGCCCTCGGCGGCGTATTCCATGGCGACGGGGGTGGTGCGGGGGGTGCCGGTGGCGAGGGGGACAAGGGATTGGCCGTCGGTCCAGGGCATCACCTCAGCCATCGAGATGCCTGCGAGGTCGCAGAGGGTGGGGGTGAGGTCGATGGTGGAGACGGGGGTGTCGATGCGGGCGGGGGTGAGGGTGGGGGCGGCGATCATCAGGGGGACGCGGGCGGAGGGTTCAAGGAAGTTCATCTTGAACCAGAGGCCACGTTCCCCAAGCATGTCGCCGTGGTCGGAGGTGAAGATGATCGTGGCGTCCTGGCGGGTGGCGGTGAGGGTGGCGAGGATCTGGCCGATCATGTCATCGACGTAGGAGATGTTGGCGAAGTAGCCGCGACGGGCACGGGCGATCTGGTCGTCGGTGGCATGCGTGCTGCGCCAGTCGCTGGCGTCCATCAGGCGGCGGGAATGGGCGTCCTGGTCGTCGTAGGGGATGGGGGGGGTATCCGGCGTGAGGTGCTGGCAATCGGCGTAGAGGTCCCAGTATTGCTGGCGCGCGACGTACGGGTCGTGCGGGTGGGACATGCTGACGGTCAGGCACCAGGGGCGGGGATCGGCACCGCGCGAGAGGTCGTAGAGTTTCTGTTTGGCCTGATGCACCACGTCGTCGTCGTATTCCAGTTGGTTGGTGATCTCGGCCACTCCGGCCCCGGTGACGGACCCTAGGTTGTGGTACCACCAGTCGATGCGTTCCCCCGGTTTGCGGTAGTCGGGGGTCCAGCCGAAATCCGCCGGATAGATGTCGGTGGTCAGGCGTTCCTCGAACCCGTGCATCTGGTCGGGGCCGACGAAGTGCATCTTGCCACTGAGGGCGGTCTGGTAGCCGGCGCGGCGGAGGTGGTGGGCGTAGGTGGGGATGTCCGAGGCAAACTCGGCTGCGTTGTCATAGACGCGGGTGCGGCGGGGCAACTGGCCGGACATGAAGGACGCGCGGGCGGGGGCGCAGAGGGGGCTGGCGGTGTAGGCGTTGGTGAAGCGGACCGAGCGGGCGGCGAGGGCGGTCAGGTTCGGGGCGTGGAGGAAGGGGGCGGGGCCGTCGGGGAAGAAGGTGCCCGACAACTGGTCGACCATCAGGATCAGGATGTTTGGGGGGGTGTCCATGGGGCTGGCTCCTGTCTGGCGCTGTCGTTTGCGTGACGCATGGGATGGCGGGGCGCAAGGGGGGTGCCTGTCAGCGCGCCGAAGCGTCGCCGATGTCTTGCGGCGCGACGGAGACGGCTTTGATGACGGCATGGACATGCAGGCCCGGGGTCAGGCCCAGTGCGTCCGCCGAACGGCGGGTGATGCGGGCAAGGATCAGGGCGTCGCCGAGGGCCAGTTGCACCAGTGCGCCGGGGCCGTCGCCCAATCGGACCTGCCGCACGGTGGCGGGCAGGATGTTCAGGGCCGATACGCCGGTGGGCCGGGTCAGGGCCAGCATCACGTCTTGCGCCAGGATGCGCACGCGCAGGGGGGTGCCGGGCGGGCCTTCGACGCGAGGGAGCCAGATCGGGCCGGTGGGACCTGACAGGCGGGTGAGGCCGTCGGGTTCCTGTGCCTCGATCCGCAGGGTCAGGACGGCGCCCACATCGCGCAGGCCGAAGGTTGAGGCGGTGGCGGGGTCGGACAAAAGCTGTTCCGCCGGGCCTGCGCGGGTGACGCGGCCGTTGTCGATGAGGACAAGGGTGTTGGCGAGGCGGGCGACCTCGGCGGCGGAATGGCTGACGTAGAGGATCGGCAGGCGCGTGTCATCGCGCAGGCGTTCGAGGTAGGGCAGGATTTCGGCCTTGCGGGCGTCATCAAGGGACGCGAGGGGTTCATCCATCAGCATCAGGCGCGGGTTGGACAGGATCGCGCGGCCAAGCGCCACACGGGCCTTTTCGCCGCCCGACAGCAGGGCAGGGCGGCGGTTGAGGAGCGGGCCGATGTCCAGAAGGTCGGCGATATGGTTCAACTCCGGGCCGGTGGACATGGGGGCAAAGCGGCGACCGTAGAGGAGGTTCTGGCGGACGGTCAGGTGGGGGAACAGCCGTGCCTCTTGGAACACATAGCCGATGCGGCGGCGGTGGGGGGGCAGGTGCAGGCGGGCGGCGGTGTCGGTCAGGACAAGGTCGTCAGCGACGATCCGGGCATGGTCGGGCCGCAAAAGGCCCGCCACGGCGTTGACGATGGTAGTCTTGCCCGCGCCTGACCTGCCGAAAAGGGCGGTGAGGCCGGGGGGCGCGTCAAACGCCAGATCAAGGGCAAAGCCCGCAAAGGTATGGGTCAGGCGGACCGACAGGGTCATGCGCCGCCGATCCGCCGCGCCACGGCGCGTGACACCCATTCGGACAGCAATAGCGCCCCCATGGCCACGACGATGGCCACGATGACCAACCGGAACGCCGCATCATCCCCCCCCGGCACCTGCAGAAAGGCATAGATCGCCGAGGGCAGGGTCTGGGTCTGGCCGGGGATGTTCGACACGAAGGTGATGGTCGCGCCGAATTCCCCCATCGCCTTGGCGAATGCCAGGATCACGCCCGCGATGATGCCGGGCAGGATCAGGGGCAGGGTAACGGTCAGAAACACCCGAGGGGGGGATGCGCCAAGGGTTGACGCTGCCGCCTCCAGCCTCGGGTCGACCGCCTCGATCGCCAGACGGATGGCGCGGACCATCAGGGGAAAGGCCATGACGGCGGCGGCAAGGGCGGCGCCGGTCCAGCGGAAGGCAAGGACGATGCCGAACCATTCGTCCAGTATCTGGCCCACGGCACCCCTGCGTCCGAACGCCAGCAGCAGAAGATAGCCCGTCACCACCGGTGGCAGGATCAGCGGCAGGTGGACAAGGCCGTTCAGCACCTGCCGCCCGGGAAACTGCCAGCGGGCAAGGGCATAGGCCACGAGGATGCCCAAGGGCAGGCTTGCCGCCGTGGCCACCAGCGACACGCGCAGGGACAGCGCCACAGCGTTCCATTCCTCGGGGGTCAGCCAGTCGGTCATGTGCGCCTTTGCGAGGGGCTTCAGTTCAGGGTCACAAAGCCCTGTGCGGCGAAGATGGCATCGCCAGCGTCGGATGACAAATACGCCATGAAGTCGGCGGCAACGGTGGTGTTGGCGCTGTCCTTGATGATCGCCGCCGGATAGACGATGGGCTTGTGGCTGTCGGCGGGGAAGGTGCCGACGACGCTGACCGCATCGTTCGCCCCGTCATCGGCCACCGCGTCGGAAGCATAGACGATGCCGTAAGGCACCTCGCCCAAGGCCACCAGTGACAGGGCGGCGCGCACGTTTTCGGATTGCGCGACCTGCGCCTCGACCGATGCCCAGACGCCCAGTGATTGAAGTGCCTCTTTCCCATATTGCCCGGCGGGCACAGAATCCACCAATGCCATCGACAGTTTGCCACCGCCCAGCAGACCCGCCAGATCGAACCCCGGCGCGATGGAGACGGGGGCCGCGTTCTGGCCGTTTGCCACCAGCACAAGCGTATTGCCAAGAATGTCGCGGCGGCTTTCGGGCAGGATCAGGGCGTCATCGGCCAGCGCGTCCATCCATTGCTTTGAGGCCGAGATGAAGATGTCGGCGGGCGCACCTTGCTGTATCTGTTTGGCAAGGGCGGAACTGCCGGCATAGGCGATCACGGCGGTGTGGCCGGTCTTGGCGTTCCAGTCGGTTGCGATGGTGTCGAGGGCGGTCTTGAGCGAGGCTGCGGCAAAGATCGTGATGTCATCGGCAAGGGCCACCCCCGGCACAAGCGTCATGGCGGCAACGGCGAACACGCGAATCGAGAGCAAGGGGCGACCTTTGGCTGAAGATATCCTTCGCAGCAAATCACTGGCAGGCGCGTCGGTTGGCAAGCGTCATTTCCAACGGGGATGTCACGATGGGCAGAGCGCCCGCTTCGGCCTCCTCATCCCCGGCCCTTCTCCCCACGGGGAGAGGGGTGCGCGATTTCGCAGCGGGGTCGCAACCTTCGGGCCGGCATCACGATTTGGTGGGGCAACGGGGTTCCGGGCGACAGGGCGCGGAACTTCCGGTTAGCTTTGCGTCGGGGGCGGACAGGGGTGCCGGGTGATACGTTCGATTTTGGCGCGGGTGTTGCTGTGCGCGGGTTTGATCTTCCCCTGGCAGGTGTCCGCCGAAGGCAGGTTCCGTTCGCCGGACATTCTGGTTCTGGGCGATTCACAACTGAGCTTTGGTGCGGGGCAGGCGTTCGTCGATTTCTTTCGGCAGAACGCGGCGCAGTGCGGGCTGTCGCGGAAGATGTCGGTGGGCGTGATCGGCGTGCGGTCAAGTTCGCTTGCGGGGTTTACCGCGGCGTCAGGGCCGGCAAAGGGGCTGATCTGCGATGTCGACAAGACCTGGAAGGTGAACGCAGGCGTCTACGGCGTGCTGAAGGATGGCAAGAACCCCTATCGCCAGATCGGTCAGGGCAAGGCCTATCAGTTCTGCCAGAAGGGCGTCACGCCGTTTCAGGCGATGTTCGCCAAGGGCTATTACATGCCGCAGCTTCTGGTGATGTTCTTTCTGGGCAATGCGACCGACCGCTGGGCCGACAGTCCTGCGGACGCGATGGAAGATGTCAGGCGCACGATGCGGGATGTGCCGGCTGACGTGCCGTGCATCTTCATGACCACGGCGCCGGCCTATGACCAGGCCACTGTCCGCACTCGGCTGAAGGCGCAGAAGAACATCGCGGCGGCGTTCAAGCAGAACGGCATGCGCTGTACGTTTGTTGAGGGCTATACGCCCGAGACGATTGCCGAAAACCGGGGAAACCCGGCCAATTTCCGGCGCAAGCCTTCGGGCAAGGTCAAGGACCCGTTCCACCCGACCGAAGCCGCCGCGCGGGCGTTCCTTGCGTTGCGCCGGGACGATTTGTGCCGCGCGATCAGCCGGCAGATGTCGCCCGGGTGACGTCACCCGCAGCCGGTAGTGTTCACAAGGGCGCGACCGGCGGTGAAGGTGGGTAACCCGCCGGGGTGATGGCGCGAAAGGTCGGGCATGAACGTCACAATCAGGAGAAGTCGTCATGTTCGGGAAAACCATCGCTGCAACGGTTCTTGCAGTTGCCATTTCTGTATCGGCCAGCTTTGCGGGCGATCAGTACGTGGACAAGACCGGCTTTGCCGCGTCGGGCTATGACGTGGTGTCCTATTTCGATCTGAAGCAGTCGGCGGTCGGCCAGCCGCAGTCGTCGCCGCTTGCCGGGAAGAAAAGCCTGACGGCCGAATACAACGGCGCGACCTTTGCCTTTGCGTCAAAGGCGAACCTTGACCGTTTCCAGGCCAACCCCGCCGGATTTGCGCCGCAGTACGACGGGCATTGCGCCTATGGCGTGGCCAAGGGTGGCAAGGTGCCGGGCAATCCGACGCTGTGGCGGATCGTGGATGGCAAGTTGTACCTCAACATCAACAAGAATGTCGTGGGCTTCTGGGAAGAAGACATTCCCGGCAACCTGAAGCAGTCAAAGGCGAACTGGAAATCGCTTGATGCGAAACCCGCCTCGACCGACAAGATCCCGAGCTTCAAGTCGGCGGCGCCTGTCGCCAACTGATTGGCAAAGCCTGCACCCGGCGCTATGCGGGGCATTCGGGTGCGGGCGGCTGCGGAGTACGAGATGACGGAATGGACGGGTGCCGACATTGTGGGCCAGGCACTGGCAGCGGCGGGGGCAACGCATGCCTTTGGCATTCCGGGCGGCGAGGTGCTGGCGCTGATGCAGGGGCTGGCGGGGGCGGGCCTGCGGTTCGTGCTGGTCAAGCACGAGAACAGCGGCGGCTTCATGGCCGAGGGGCTGTGGCACATGACGGGGGCCCTGCCGGTGCTGGTGGCGACGCTGGGGCCGGGGGTGGCGAATGCGGTGAACGTGGTCGCGAACGCGATGCAGGACCGGGTTCCGCTGATCTTTCTGACCGGCTGCGTCGATGCGGCCGAGGAGGAAACCTATACCCATCAGGTGTTCGACCATCAGGCGATGCTGCGCCCGGTGGTCAAGGGCACGATCCGGCTGGCGGCGGGGGCGGTGGGTGCGGGGATTGCGCGGGCCGTGGCACTGGCCACCAGTGGCCAGCCCGGGCCGGTTCATGTGGATGTGCCCATCGGCGTGGCCGAGGGGTTGGCTGACGAGGCCGCGTTTGCGCCATATCCGGCCACGCTTGCGGGCCTGCCGCCCTTGTCGATGCTGGAGGCAGCGAAAGCCGTCCTGACCGCCGCACGACGCCCGATTGCGGTTGCCGGGGTGGATGCGGTGAACGAAGGGGCGGGGCCTGCGATGGCCGCGTTCTGCCGGGCGCATGGCATTCCGCTGGTCACCACCTACAAGGGCAAGGGGTTGATGCCCGAGGATGATCCCCTGTGTCTGGGCGGGGCGGGGCTGTCGCCACGGGCCGACAAAGTGCTGCTGCCGCTGATCGCACAGGCGGATGTGGTGTTGCTGCTGGGGTATGATCCGATCGAGATGCGGATCGGCTGGCGGAATGTGTTCGAGCCGGGGCAGACGGTGATCGAGATCGCCGCCGTGCCCCGCACGCACGGGATGCACCGGGTGGACCTGCCCTTGTCGGGGGCGCTTGCGGGGACGCTTGCCGCCCTTGGCCATGCGGCACCGGACCGCTGGCCGGGGCAGGAGCCGGGGGCCGCCCGCGCCGCATTGGCCGATGCGTTCCGGGGGCCGGATCACTGGGGGCCGCATGCGGTGTTCCGTACCATCCGGCAAGCGATGCCCGAGGGCACGGTTGTGACGGCGGATTCGGGCGCGCACCGGATTCTCGTCAGCCAGATGTGGCAATGTGAGGCACCCCGCCTGATGCTGCAATCATCGGGCCTTTGCACGATGGCCTGTGCCGTGCCGCTGGCCGCCGGGGCGGCGTTGGGGCGGCCAGGCGTGCCGGTCGTGGCATTCGTCGGCGATGCGGGGCTGGAGATGGGGGCGGGCGAGTTGGCCACGCTGCGCGATCTCGGCGTGCCGGTCATCATCTGCGTACTGGTCGATGCCAGCCTGACGCTGATCGAAATGAAACAGCGCGGCGGGCAGCGTCCGAACCTGGGCGTCGATTTCGGGGCCACCGATTTTCCCGCCGTAGCGCAGGCGTTTGGCGGGCATGGGGTGTGGGTTGATGATGAGGCGGGCCTTCAACGGGCACTGCATGCTGCATTGCAGCAGACCGACCGATTCACCCTGATCGCCGCCCGGATCGGGCGCCGGGCCTATGATGGGGCGTTCTGACAGCAAAGTGACCGATTCGCGGGCGCTTGGCGGATTCGTGCCGAGCAGGCAGAATGCTGCACCTGCAGCGTTGCGGGCATGAAAACAAGGCGTTTGCGCGCGGGACGCCCTGAATTCTTTCAAACCTCTCACAAGAGGGTGAATTTTGACAATTTACTGCGGCATGCTGTAACGCGCAGGGGAAGTTGCACGAACCAGTGAGGCAAGCGGGTCGCCCCGCACGAACGCCCCTTGCCCCCGTGCTGGAAAGGACCTGCCGATGCCGCTGCCCGAAGACCTGAGCGGGATGCCCACGTCGCTGCCCGCCGCCTTGATCGGTGACTGGAACAGGGTGATCCTTGGCATCCTGTCGCATGCGGCGTCGACCGGGCCTGCGCTGAACGGTGTGCTGGCCGGCGCGCCGGATTTCGCGCTGGGGCAGGCGATCCGGGGGCTGTCTTGCTTGCTGCTCGGGCGGGCGGAAATGGTGTCGGTCGCGCGTGAGGCGCTGGCGGCGGCTGAGGCATCGCAACCGGGAACGCCGCGTGAGGTGGCCTTTGTGCGGGCGCTGGCCGATTGGCTGGACGGCAGCCCGACGCGGGCCGTGGCGCAGGTGCAGGCGGTGCTGGCCGACCATCCGCGCGATGCGCTGGCGATGAAGCTGGTGCAGGGCATCCAGTTCGTGATGGGCCGCCCGGTCGAGATGCGCCGGTCGGTCGAGGGGGTGATGGCCGCATGGGACGACCACCCGGCGCGCGGGTACTTGATGGGCTGTCACGCCTTCACGCTGGAGGAGACCGGCGAATATGTGGCCGCCGAACGGATCGGGCGGATGGGGGTGGCACTGGCCCCCGATGACGCCTGGGGTCTGCATGCGGTGGCGCATGTGCATGACATGACCGGGCAGGCGCGCGTGGGTCTTGACTGGTTGTCGGGGCGCGAGGCGTCATGGGCGCATTGCAACAACTTTCGCTTTCACGTCTGGTGGCACCGGGCGCTGATGCATCTGGACCTGCAGGAGTTTGATGCGGCGCTGGCGCTGTATGACGCCGATATCCGCGCCGAGCGGACCGACGATTACCGCGATGTGGCGAATGCCGCATCGCTGTTGTCGCGGCTGGAACTGGAAGGCGTCGATGTGGGCGCGCGGTGGGACGAGCTGGCAGATCTGTCGGAGCGGCGCGCGACGGACGGGTGTCTGGCGTTTGCCGACCTGCATTACCTTCTGGCGCTGTGCGGCGGCGGGCGGGATGCGGCGGCGGCGGGGCTGATTGCGCGGATGGCGCAGGCCAAGGGCGAGACGGCCGAGGCCCGGCGGATCATCGCGCATCCCGGCCTGCATCTGGCCAAGGGTATTCAGGCGTTTGCGCAGGGCGAGTATTCTGTCGCGTGGCTGCATCTGCGCGAAGGGCGCGGCGACAGCCAGCAGATCGGCGGCAGCCATGCGCAGCGCGACATCTTTGCCCGCATCACCATCGAGGCGGCGCTGCGCGGCGGCTATATGGACGCCGCCGAGGGACTTTTGCGCGACCGCACCCGGCAGCGCGCCAACATCGCCGACGGCTATGCCGCGCGGCGGCTTGACCTGATCCACGCGGCGCGCAGCCGCGCCGTCTGACCTGACCGGAAGCCTTTTTGAATGTCCGCGACCCCGGCCCCCCGCATCCGTGATCCCCGGCTGGATTTCTTCCGGGGCGTCGGCATGTTCATCATCCTGATCGCGCATATCACCAACAACCCCTGGACGCTGTACATTCCCGCGCGCTTTGGCTTTTCCGACGCGACCGAGATGTTTGTGTTCTGTTCAGGCATGGCGTCGGCCATCGCGTTTGGTGCGGTGTTCGCGCGCGCGGGGTTCTTGTGGGGCACGGTCCGCATTCTGCACCGCGTCTGGCAGGTCTATTGGGTGCATGTGGGCGTGTTCCTGACTACCCTGGCGCTGATGCTGGCGCTGAACGCGTCGGGCGTGTTCGCGCGCGACGAGGTCGGGGCGCTGAACCTGTATCCGTTCC
This sequence comes from Rhodobacterales bacterium, assembly GCA_038209775.1. GTDB lineage: Bacteria > Pseudomonadota > Alphaproteobacteria > Rhodobacterales > Rhodobacteraceae > JBBQXK01. The sequence continues at coordinate 30,911 of JBBQXK010000006.1, forward strand.
TGAGCGACGGCGGCGCGAATGTGATCGGGTTGCTGACGCTGACCTATGTGCCGAATTACTTTGACATCCTGCCGATGTATCTGGTGATCCTGGCGATGATCCCGGTGATGATGGCGCTGTCGAAGGTTGACCCCCGCCTGCCGCTGATCGTCAGCGTGGGCCTGTGGGTGGCGGCCAGCTTCGGCGGGCTGAACCTGCCTGCGGAATGGTGGTTCGATCCTGCCTCGGCGCGGAAATGGTACTTTGACCCCTTTGCCTGGCAACTGGTGTTCTTTACCGGCTTTGCGCTGATGGCGGGCTGGCTGCCCGCCCCGCCGGTGCGGCGCTGGCTGGTGTGGCTGGCGGTGGCGGTGGTGGTGCTGTCGTTGCCCTTTGCATGGTACAAGGTGATCAACGCGGTGCCGTTCGTGCAGGAATGGCGGCGCGAATGGGCGGTGCTGTTCGACAAGTCGGGGTTCGGCATCCTGCGCTATGTCCACTTTCTGGCACTGGCCTATCTGGCCTGGGTCGCGGTCGGCCCCGGCGGGCAGCGGCTGACCGGGGGGCCGGTATGGACGGGGGTGGTGCGGCTGATCTCGGGCGTGGGGCAGCAGTCGCTGGCGGTGTTCGCGACGTCGATGGTGCTGGCGCGGGTGCTGGGGGCGGTGCTGAACCTGGGCGGATCGGGGCCGCTGGTCACGCTGGCGGTGAATGCGGCCGGTTTTGCCGCGATCATTGGCGTGGCCGCGCTGATGCGGATGATCAAGCGCCAGCCGTGGAATGCGCCCCGCCCGGCCCCCCGTGTGGCCGAAGTGGTCCCCGAGGGGGTGCGGACATGACCGGTCTTACACGCCGCACAGCGCTGTCACTGGTGCCGGGGTTGGCGGCCATGGGCCTGCTGCCCGCCGGCGCGACCGAGAGTTTCGGGATGACGCTGGAACCCGGGGTGCCCTTCGATTCCGCGATGGTGGCCGATTTTGCGCGCGGCCTTGCCGCCGCCCCCTACGCCCCGTCGCCGCTGGTGTCCGAGGGTTGGCGGGCGCTGTCCTATGACCAGTACCGCAAGATCTGGTTCGACACCCGCCACACCCTGTATCGCGGCACCGGCAGTGCCGTACAGGCCGAGTTCTCTCCGGCGGGGCTGTTCTTTACCTCAAAAATCGCGATCAACGCGGTAACCGGCGGCGTGTCGCACCCCATCCGGTTTGAGCGGCGGGTGTTCGATACGACCGACCGCTTTCCCGACCTGCCCGACGACGGTACCGGCTTTGCTGGCTTCCGGCTGTTGGGTGAACTGGTGGCGGAGGGGCGGTTTCAGGAATACGCGTCGTTCCTTGGGGCCAGCTATTTCCGTGCCATCGCACGCGATCTGGCTTACGGAATCTCGGCCCGGGGGCTGGCGATCGACACGGCGTCAGACGTGCCCGAAGAGTTCCCCCTGTTCCGCGAATTCTGGATCGAAGAGGCGGCTCCGGGGGCGGATACGGCCACCATCCATGCGCTGATGGACAGCCCGTCGGTTGCAGGGGCATACCGGTTTGTGATCGCACCCGGTGCCAGTACGGTGATGGACATCGAGGCGCGCCTTTATCCCCGGCGTGAACTTGCGGGTGCAGGGATTGCGCCCGGCACGTCGATGTTCCTGTTCAATGACCTGAACCGCGCCGGCCACGATGATTTCCGCGAGGCGGTGCATGACAGCGACGGCCTCTTGATGCGCAATGGCGCGGGTGAGGTGCTGTGGCGGCCACTGAAGAACCCCAAGACATTGGAACTGAGCGCCTTTGGAGACACCAACCCGCGCGGCTTTGGCCTTATGCAGCGGGCGCGGGGGGGGGAGGCGGATACCGATCTGGTGGCGCACTACGAGCGCCGTCCGTCGCTGTGGGTGGAACCCGTGGGCGACTGGGGGCCGGGGCAGGTGGTTCTGGTCGAGATTCCGACCGATCTTGAGACGAACGACAACATCGTGATGTTCTGGCATCCGGCCCAGCCGTTGGTGGCGGGTCAGGAGCACCGGTTTGCCTACCGGCTGCACTGGTGCGATCTGGCCCCCGCCGAGGGTGGCCTTGCCCGTATCATCGCCACCCGCAGCGGCGCGCGGGTGTTTGAAGAGGGGCGCATCTTTACCATCGATTTTGCCCCGCATCCCGCACTTGGTGATGATCCCGAGGGGATCGTGACCCGAGTGACGGCCAGTGCGGGTGAATTGTCGCCGCCCCTGTTGCAGGTGAACCCCGCGACGGGCGGCATGCGTCTGGATCTGACATTGCGCCCGCCCGAGGCGGGTGCGGTTGAACTTCGGGCCGAGTTGTGGCGTGCGGGCAGCCGGATATCGGAAGTGTGGCTATACCGGTGGACCGGCGCATGACCTTTGCCCGCCACATCGCCCCCGGGATTCAGGCCGAGGTCGCAGTGCCGCTGTCGGTGCCGCTGGCGATGCCGGATCAGGTGTTTGACCGCCCGTTCCGCGACCGCAGCGCACCCGGTGTGGCGGCAGTGAAGGGCGTGGTTCGGGCAAGGGTGCTGGCACTGGGGTTGCCCGTGGTGTTCTGCCTGTGGATCGGGGTGCAGTCGCTGGTGTGGTTCGGTCTGGACGGGCGGATCACGGCGGTCGAATGGATGCTGGCCATCGGCACGGCGTTCGCATGTTACTGGATGGCGGTGTCGGTGGTGACGGCGCTGTTGGGCCTGTTCCGCCGACCCACCGCAGCACCGCACCCGTTCGGGCGGCAGGCCGCGTTGCGCGTGGCCGTTCTGTTGCCGATGTACGGCGAGGACGCACAGGCGACCATCGGCATTGCCGCCGCCATGCTGGCGTCGTTGCCGGGGCGCGACCATGCGCACCGCTTCAGCCTGCATGTGCTGTCGGACAGCCGCGATGCAGTGGCCCGTGCCGATGAGCGCGCCGTTCTGGCCGATCTGCGCATGCGCCATCCCCGCCTGTCGCTGCACCTGCGCCAGCGGCGCGAGAATACCGATTACAAATCCGGCAACATCCGCGAATGGATTGCCACCGAGGGCGGGGCTTACGATGCCGCCCTTGTGCTGGACGCCGACAGCGTGATGGGGCGCAGCGCCGTGCTGCGGCTGGTGCATGCGCTGGCGACCGAGCCGGGCGTGGCACTGGTGCAGACGCAGCCGCTGGTGATGCCCGGGGTGACGTTGTGGCAGCGGATGCAATCGTTCGCCAGCCATGTCTATGGTGCGAACCTGGGGCGCGGTGTGGCGGCATGGGCAGGGACCGAGGGCAACTTTCTGGGCCACAACGCCATTCTGCGCATCCGCGCCTTTGCCGCGTCGGCGGGGTTGCCGCATCTGCCGGGGCCAAGGCCACTGGGCGGCGTGATCCTGAGCCATGATTTCGTCGAGGCGGCGCTGCTGCGCCGTGCCGGCTGGGGCGTGCGGATGCTGCCCGAGGCGTCGGACAGCCATGAGGGCACGCCCGAGACGCTGCCGGGATATCTGCGCCGCGACCGCCGCTGGTGTCAGGGCAACATGCAGCACCTGCGGTTGCTGACAATGCCCGGACTGCATCCGATGTCGCGGTTCCATCTGTTGCAGGGTGCTGTGGCCTATCTGTCGTCGGTGTGGTGGCTGTGCCTTCTGGTGCTGTGGGCGGCACTGGCCCAGACCGCCACCGGGCCTGCGACGGCCACGGGCCCGCTGGTTGGCCAGTTTGCGATGACGCTGATCGTGGCGGGGCTGTTGATCGGGCCGAAACTGGTGGGGATCGTGGCCTGGCTGCGCGACCGGCCGCCGGCGGGCGGCAGGCGTGCGGCCTTTGTGGTGACGATGCTGGCCGAGTTCGTGTTCTCGGTTCTGCTGGCGCCGGCGATGATGCTGCATCAGGTGCGGGCAGTGGTGACGACATTGCTGGGGGTTGACGGTGGCTGGGCGCCACACCTTGCGGGCCGCGTGACGCTGCGGCGGCTGGCGCGGTTCCATGCGGTCGAAATGGCGTTGGGGGTGCTGCTGTCGGGCCTTGTGGCGGCGGGGCTGCTGACGCTGTGGGTGCTGCCGGTGGCGCTGTGTCTGGTGCTGACGCTGCCGGTGTCGTGGCTGATGGCGCAGGATGTGAGCCGCTGGCGGCTGTTGGCCGCGCCCGCGGCCAGATGAGGGGTTGGGCGCGGTTACTGGCAGCGGTGGCGGTGCTGGCATGGGCAGGCCCTGTGATCGCGGGATGTGGTCCGGTGGCCGACCCTTGTGAGGTTGAGGGCGGCACCTATCATGTCGCGCTGCCGCCCGGGGCCACCGGCCCGCTGCCGGCCGTCATGTTCCTGCACGGCTGGGGCGGCACAGGGATGGGCACGCTGTCGAACGCGGGCATGGTCGGAGCCTTTGCCGCGCGCGGCTATGCGGTGATCGCCCCTGATGGCCTGATGCGCGCCAACGGGCAGGGGCGGTCGTGGGATTTCCTGCCGGGACGCGCGGCCAAGCGCGACGAGATGGCGTTCCTGCGCCGCGTCGCCGATGACGCGGCGGAACGGTTCGGGATCGACCGGGACCGGATGCTGTTGGGCGGGTTTTCCATCGGCGGGTCGATGACCAGCTATCTGGCCTGCACCGACCCGACTGCCTTTGCCGCCTATGCGCCGGTGGCGGGCAGTTTCTGGCGGCCGCACCCGACCGAATGTGCCGGCCCCGTGCGCCTGTTGCATGTGCACGGCTGGACCGACATGACCGTGCCCCTTGAGGGGCGCAACGTGGGCGGTGCGACGCAAGGCGACGTGTTCGCCGCGATGGAGATCTGGCGCCAGACGAACGGCTGCACCGCTTTGCGCGCCGACACCTTTGGCACCGAGGGTAACATCATGTGGCGGCGCTGGACCGAATGCCGCCCCGGCACGGCGCTGGAGTTTGCCCTGCACCCCGGGTCGCACGGCGTGCCACCCGGCTGGGCCAAGCTGGCAATGGACTGGTTCGAGGCGCTGTAATCCCCGCTGCGAAGCCAAGCCCGCGCAATGGCTTGCATCACCCCCGCCCGCCCATCATCATTGGCGCGCGGGGGGGGGCGATGGTGGTTGATCTGGTGATCCGGGGCGGGCTGGTGGTGACGCCCTCGGGTGTGCTGGCCACCGACATCGGCATTTTGGCAGGCCGTATTGCGGTGATCGGTCCCTGCGCCGACGCGCGGCGGGTGATCGACGCGGGCGGCCTCATGGTGATGCCCGGCGGCATCGATCCCCATGCCCATGTCGAGCAGATGTCGGGCATGGGTCTGATGAACGCCGATACGTTCGAGACGGCGACGGCGGCGGCAGCACTTGGCGGGACGACCACGGTGATTTCCTTCGCGGCACAGGCAAGGGGGCAGCGGCTGTGTGATACGGTCGCGGCCTATGCCGCCCGCGCGGCACGGGGCGCGCGGATTGACCATGCGTTTCACCTGACGCTGACCGACCTTGCGGTCGAGGGGTTCCGGGGTGACCTGTCGGCGCTGATTGCCGCGGGCCACAGGTCGCTGAAATTGTTCACCACCTATGCCATCGGCCTGACCGACCGCCAGATCGCCGATGTCATGGGGATGGTACGGGGGCAAGGGGCGCTGGTCTGCGTCCATGCCGAGAATGACGGGCTGTTGGGCTGGACCAGGGATGCGCTTTTGTCGGCGGGGCTGGACCGGCCGCTGCACCACGCGGTGGCGCATCCAAGGTTGGCCGAACTGGATGCGGTGGAACGGATGTGCCGCTATGCCGAGTTCTTTGGCCAGCCGGTGATGATCTTCCATGTCACCACCGCCGAGGCCGCCGATGCCGTCCGCCGTGCCCGGGCAAGGCGTGTGCCGGTGACCGCCGAAACCTGTCCGCATTACCTGTTCCAGACGGCGGATATTCTGGACCGGCCGGGGATCGAGGGGGCAAAGTGGGTCTGCTCGCCGCCGCAGCGGGGGGTGGCGGATCAGGCCGCACTCTGGGCCGCATTGCAGGACGGGGTGATCGACCTGATCTCGTCCGACCATGCGCCCTATCGGTTTGATGTAACAGGGAAACTTGCGGCGGGGCCTGTGCCGCCCTTTGCCGCCATCGCCAACGGCATGCCGGGCCTGCAGCAGCGTCTGCCCCTGATGTTCGACGCAATGGTGACCCATGGACGGGGCGGTCCTGTGGCCTTTGCGCGGGCAGTGGCGGGGCGGGCGTCAGAGGTTTACGGGCTGCCGGGAAAGGGCACCATCGAGGTGGGCCGCGATGCCGATCTGGTGCTGTGGGACCCCGCACGCCGGGTGACCTTTGGGGCGGACGACATGGCCGACGGGGCCGGGTACAACCCGTGGGCCGGGGTGACGGTGACCGGGTGGCCTGAAACCGTGCTGTCGCGGGGCGAGGTGATCGTGGACAGGGGCACCCTGACCGGCGCGCCCGGCAGGGGCAGGTGGCTGTCGCGGCCGGCGGTGCCGGGGGGCGTGCCTGCAGACGAGGTGCGATATCTGGAGGACAGGCCGCGATGACCGACCGACCCGGGGGGCCGACACTGGCCATCACCTTCATCTACTGCCGCGATCTGCCCCGCGCGATGCGGTTCTATGAGGAGGTTATGGGCCTTGCCCTGGCCATAGATCAGGGGTGGTGCAAGATTTACCGGCTGTGCGGCGACGCGCATCTGGGGCTGGTGGATGAGACGCGCGGCATGCACCGCTGGGCCGAGGTAAAGCCGGTGCAGATTTGCCTGAGGGTTGCGGATGTGGATGGTTGGTATGCATATATCAAGGGGATAGCCCCCGATACCCTGTCGGAAATGTTTGAAAATGACAGGTTGGGAATCCGCGCCTTTGTCTTTGACGACCCGGAAGGATACCAGATCGAGGTGCAGTCAGCGACGAGGGTGGGCGCATGACGCGGGCATTGATCGTCATCAACCCGAACTCATCGGCCCGGGTCACGGCAGGGATTGATGCGGCGATGGAACCCTTGCGCGGCTTCGGCATTCCGATCCGCTGCGTGACGCTGGAGGAAGGCCCGCCGGGGATCGAGACGCAAGCGCAGGCGGACATGACGATTGCCCCCATGCTGCGGCTGGCGGCAGCGCTGGAACCACAGGCGGCGGGGTTTGTCATTGCCTGTTTCGGTGACCCCGGTCTTTACGCGCTGCGCGACCGGACACGGTTGCCGGTCGTGGGAATTCAAGAGGTTGCGGTGGCCACGGCGATGACCATGGGCCAGCGGATCGGGGTGATCGCCATCCTTCCCGCCTCGGTGCCACGCCATTTGCGGGCGTTTGGCGCGATGGGGGTGTCGGGGCGGCTCGTCGGGGACCGGGCGCTGGGGCTGACGGTGGCGGAACTGGCGGACGGGGAGCGGAGCTTGCCTGCGATGATTGCCACCGGGCGGCGGCTGCGGGATGAGGATGGGGCGGATGTGCTGATTATGGGGTGCGCTGGGATGGCGTTGTACCGCGATGCGGTAGCGGCGGCGACCGGCTTGCCGGTGGTCGAGCCGTGTCAGGCCGCTGCAGGGATGGCGCTGACGCGGATTGCGCTGGGATGGAAGAACGGGGGCCAACATGTTGAATGAAAACGCTTCGGGCGTGTTCACCATTGCGGTGACACCATTCCTGCCGGACGGCGCGCTGGACCTTGGCAGCCTTGACCGGGTGACCGATTTCTATCTCGAAAAGGGTGCCACGGGGCTGACGGTTCTGGGGATCATGGGTGAGGCGGGCAAGCTGTCGGCAGAGGAATCGCTGGCCGTGGTGCGCCGGGTGGTGGCGCGGGCGGGGGTGCCGGTGGTGGTGGGGGTGTCCGCGCCGGGCTTTGCCGCGATGCAGGCGCTGGCGCACGAGGCGATGGCGCTGGGGGCGGCGGGGGTGATGGTGGCGCCACCGGGCAACCTGCGCAGCGATGACCAGATTGTCGGGTACTATCACGCCGTGGCCGAGATGCTGCCGGGTATCCCCTTTGTTTTGCAGGATTTTCCCTTGGTCACCACGGTCACCATCCCGGTGCCTGTGATCCTGCGGATCGTCGCGGACTGCCCCACTTGCGTGATGCTGAAGCATGAGGATTGGCCGGGGCTGGACAAGATCAGCGCGATCCGGGCGGCGGGGCGGCGGCGGATTTCCATTCTGTGCGGCAATGGCGGGCAGTTCCTGCCCGAAGAGATGGCGCGGGGGGCGAATGGGGCGATGACCGGGTTCGCCTACCCCGAGATGATGGCTGCTGTGGTGGCGGCGTATCAGGCGGGCGACCGGGACGGCGCGCAGGACATCTTTGACGCCTATCTGCCGCTGGTGCGGTACGAGGCGCAACCGGGGCTGGGGCTGGCGGTGCGCAAGCATATCCTTCAGACGCGGGGCGCGATCGCCCATGCCACGCTGCGGCGGCCGGGGGCCGCGCTGAACGCGGCGGGGGTGGCCGAGGTGGCGTTTCTGGTGACGCGGCAAGGGCGGCGGCTGGCGGCGATGGGGTTAAGCGCGGGTTAACGGGGGAAGTTTCCAAAGGGGCAACGGCACCGGGCAAGCCGCAGAAAACGCTGTGTTTTGTCCGTATTCAACCTGTATTCAGGGCGTACAGAATCTGTATGTCATCCGTACATACATTCGGGCATTTCGGGTCGGCGGGTGCGCGTTGACCTTAGTGCTGATTTTGGCCGTTGGGGCGCTGCGGAGTTTTCAAAAACTCCGGTTCGATTTCTTTGAAGAAATCGGTTTTGGTGCGACGGGGGGGATGCTGCATGACAGCCGGTTTCACTTGAGATGCGGGCGGGGGGGCGGCAGACTGGGATGATGCGCGCTGTCAGAGCTGTCCTTGTCCTTGTCACTCTCATGACCGGCCCGCTGTTGGCCGACCCGCCACCGTCCGGCCCGTTCATGGATGAGGCGTTCCGCGTGGCGCAGGCGGCGATGGCGTCGCAGGCGGGCAATGCGCTGCGCCAGATCGGGGTCAGGGCGGCGGCGGGCGAGGGGGGGCTCGCCGTGCTGATGCGCGACCGCCAGACGCTGACCAACGCGCTGGACCTGATCGAGGACCGGCTGACCCTGCCGGGTGCCGATACCGTGGCGCTGACCGGCGAGGCCGATGTGCTGACCGACCAGCTTGCGGGTGTTGATGCAGAGGTGGCGGCGGAGTACCCCGAGTTTCGCGCGCTGACCCGGCCCCGGCCCCTGACCGTGGCCGAGGTGCAGGCGATGCTGGCGCCGGACGAGGCGCTGGTGCTGACCTATGTGGACGACGACGCGACCTATGTATTCGCGGTGTCGAACGACAGTGCCGCCTGGTTGCGGCTGTCGCTGGCGCGGGCCGAGCTGGCGCGGGTGATCGGGGGGCTGCGGGCGTCGCTTGATCCATCGGGCACCGTGGCCCGCGCGGCGGAGGCGCTGGAGCCGGTGGCCCCGGGGGGGATGACCTTTAACCGTTATCATGCGGCGCGTCTGTACGACGTCCTTCTGCGCCCGCTGGAGGGGCAGTTTGCCGGGGCATCGCATATCTATGTCGTGCCCGACGGGCCGCTGACCAGCCTGCCCTTCGGGCTGTTGGTGACGGGGGCGAGGGAAGGCGAGGATGACGATCCTGTGGCCTTGCGCGCGACGGATTGGCTGATCCGGCGGTATGCGCTGACCACGCTGCCGTCGGTGGAATCCCTGCGGGTGGTGCGGCAGATGCCGCCGCCGGGGGCGGACCGGGTGGCCTTTGCGGGGTTCGGCGATCCGGTGCTGGAGGGGCGGCTGTCGGTGGCGGCCCTGTCGCGCGGGGCGGGGGTGATGCGAGAGGGGCTGGCGGACGGCGACCAGTTGCGCGCGCTGTCGCCGCTGCCGCAGACGGGGCCCGAGTTGTTGGGTATAGCGGCCACGCTGGGGGCCAAGGCATCGGCGGTACGGCTGGGGCGGGCGGCGTCGGAGACGGCGGTGAAGGATGCCGATCTGTCGCGGACGCGGGTGCTGGCCTTTGCGACGCACGGGCTGTTGTCGGGCGATATCGCGGGGTTGTCCGAGCCTGCACTGGTGCTGACCCCGCCCGATGTGGCATCGGCGGCGGATGACGGGCTGTTGACGGCATCCGAGATTGCGGAATTGAAGCTGGATGCCGATTGGGTGCTGTTGTCGGCATGCAATACGGCGGGGGGGAATGGGCCGGGGGCCGAGGGGCTGTCGGGGCTGGCGCGGGCGTTCCTGTTTGCCGGCGCGCGGTCGATCATGGTGTCGCACTGGCCGGTGCGCGATGATGCGGCGGCACGGCTGACCACGGTGGCGCTGGACCGGCTGGCCACGGGCCGCGCGCGGGGGCGGGCGGAGGCGCTGCAACAATCGATGATCGCACTGATGGATGACACGCGCGACCCGACGCTGGCGCATCCGTCGGCCTGGGCGCCGTTCGTGCTGGTGGGTGAGGGGGGCGCGCCGTGAGGGTATTGTTGGTGTGCCTGATGCTGGCGGGGCCTGCTCAGGCGCAGACCAAGATCGGGGCGGATGGCAATGTCACGCTGGATGTCGGGGCGGTGGCCGAGGAAACCGTGCGGCTGTTTTCTGAGGGCGGCGACGATGCCAGTTTCCGCTATCTTGACGCCACGATCCGCGATGCGCGGGGCAAGGGCTGGTTGACGGCGGATGCAGGCATCCTGTTTGCCATGTATTCGGATTCGGTGCGAAATCTGCGTCTCAACCCGGCCTATGCGCTGCGCATCGCCGAAGAGGGGCTGGTGCTGACCCGCAGCGGCGTGGCCCGGGATCCGCAGGACGCGATGATGCTGGAGGTGTCGCGCGCCTATGCGCTGGCCGATCTGGGGCGGTTCGACGAAGCGGTGGCGGCCGCGACGCTGGCGATGCCGATGATGCGGGAAAGTTTCGGGGGATCGTCGGCGGATGATCTGGAAAGCTATATCGCCGTATGGCAGTCGGGGCGGCTGACCGATTTCAACGAATCTGCACTTGATCTGGCGCGCCAGGCACTGGAGCGGGCGGAGAAAGCGACAGAGATGTCGGATCAGGCGACGGTGCTGGCCGAGGCGTCGCGCGCGATGTTGCAGCCGGGGTCGGGGTTCGATCCGGGCGACGTTGCCCTCCTGAATGCCGAGGCGCGGGCGCTGGCGGGGCGGGCGCTGTATCTGCTGCAACGGCGTGACGAGGCGCGGGTGATGCTGGCGGTTGGGGTCGAGGGGCTGTTCGGGCCCGACTGGGCGACGCGGCCCGATCCGCAGCCGGTTGCCCCGGTGTCAGAGGTGTCGCGCGCGCGGGTGGTCGAGTTGTTCTACTGGTCGGCGCGCGTCGCACTGGATGATGCCGACCGGTCGCTGACCGAAGCCGCTCTGACCATGGCCGACCGCTATGCGCCGGGTACGGTCTGGCCTGACACGATCCTGCTGATCTGGATGCAACTGGCGGTGATGGACGGCGACCACGCCCGCGTTGATGCCCTGACCGACCGCGTTGCCCGGTCGTCGCGGGCGGCGGGGGATGAGGATTTCGCCCGGCTGGCCGAGTTCTATCGGGCCACATCGCACGCCGCGATCGTACCGAACTGGGATGAGGTTGATGTGCCAAGCCTTGTGCAGGCAGCGCGGAGGGCGGCGGAATATGCGGGGCCGGGGTCATCCATCGACGGCGGTTTCGTGCAGGGAGAGCTTGCGCGGTTTCTGGTCAACACCGGCAACATTGGCGCGGGTCTGGTCGCTGTGCGCGAGGCCGGGATGGACGAGCGGATGCGCCGCGCCGGCGGCACCGGCCCCGAGGCCGAGGCGCATGCGGTGCGGATGCGCAAGCTGGCGACGCTGCATCTGTTCGCGCTGCACGCGCTGGACAGCCGCAGCCCGGAGGCCACCTGTTTTGACGAAGGGTCGGGCCGGGGCTGCGTCATCGTGTTCAATCCCCGGAAATGACGGCATTTGTCATGGCAAAAGGGGTTCTCAACATGACTTGTGGATGGCATGTTCGCGGGGTTCCGGCGTCATGCCGGGTATGATGGGAAGGACACCGACATGAAACTGAAAACAATTTCCGCAGCATTGGCCACCACGGCGATCATTGGTCTGGCGGCCCCGTTGTTGGCGCAGGACAAGACCGGCACGAACGTCGACCCCGCCGGCACGGGCACCAAGGGCGGCGTCGCGCAGATGGCGATGGCACAGGATCTTTATGCCATGGGCATGGCGCAGAAGGATGCGCTGACGGTGCTGACGGCGGCCAAGCTGGCGGCGGGTGTGGATGTGAAAGATGTCGAGCGCGAGCTGACCACCGAGGCGGGAACCACCGAGGAAGAGGCCGATGGGGCCGATCTGCCGGTCGATGCGGCCACCATGCTGGCCTCGGCCAAGACGCTGGCGGGTGAGGACGAGGTGCTGGTGGGGCTGGTCGAGGATGCCGAGGCGGAAGGGTCACGCGGGCGGATCGGCGGCGCGTCCAGCACGCTGTCGCGGCTGCCTGCAGGGGCGGTGGATACCTGGAAGGTGCCGTTCTATGGCAACTCCTATGCCGAACTGGCAGTGGTGGGCGACGGCGATGCCAACCTTGACGTGCTGGTGTCGGACGAGAACGGCAACACGATCTGCTATGACGTCAGCTGGTCCGACAAGGTTTATTGCGACTTTGTCCCGGCATGGAACGGGTATTTCGTCGTGACCGTGAAGAACGCAGGCCGCAAGCGCAACAGCTATTACCTGATGACGAACTGACGCCTGTCACCCCGACCCTCCCCCCCAACAGGGGGAGGGCGCAGGGCAGGGTCAGCGCATGACGATGGCCCGAGCGACGGCCCAGATCGACCAGCCTGCCGCCAGCATGAACGCCGCCCCCGCCAGCCCGAGTGCGCCAAATCCGCCGGTGCCGTCCAGGACCAGCCCCCCCGCAAGTGTGCCTACCGAAGCGCCGACATAGATCGCCGAGGCGTTCAGCGCGAAAAGGATCGGCGTGCGCGGGGTGTCGAGGCCCGCAAGGCGGGCCTGTTGCGGGGCCATGAAGGACCAGCCAAACACGCTCCACACCGCGACAAGGACCGCCATCGCGGCAAAGGGCAGCGATACCCATCCCACCAGCGGCAGGATCAGCGTCTGTGCGGCACAAAGCACCAGAAGCGTCTGGTTCGACCCGATCCGGTCGGCCATCCGGCCCCCCATCCAGTTGCCGATGACGGCCCCGGCCCCGAAGATCAGCAGCATCAGCGATACGCCGTCGCGCCCAAGGCCCAGACGCGCCTCCATCAGTGCCGCGAAATAGGTGTAGACGCAGTAGAGGCCGCCCAGAAACAGCACGGTGAAACCGACCGCCCCCATCCGCCAGCCCGAAGACAGCACCTGTGCCAGGGCCGCCAGACTGGCGCGCGGCACGGCAATACCGCGCGGCACCATGAGGGCGAGAGCCATCAGCGCCAGCACGCTGAGGCCTGCGACGGCGACAAAAGTGGCCTGCCAGCCCAACTGATACCCAAGCCACGCGCCCACCGGCACCCCCAGCACCTGTGCCAGTGTCAGCCCGCCGAACACCTTGGCCAGTGCCCGCCCCCGGTCAGCCGGGGCGGTCAGCCCCACGGCAATCGAGGCGCAGACGGGCGTCACAAGCCCGCCGCCCACCGCCATCAGTGCCCTTGCGGCCAGGACCGCAATGAACGACGGCGACAATGCCGCCGCCGCCGCGCCAAGGCCGAACAGCGTCAGCCCCGCCAAAAGCACTGTCTTGCGGTCAAGGCCCCCGGTGACCGCCACCAGAGGCGGCGACACGACCGCATAGACCAGCGCATAGGCCGTCATCAGCCATCCGGCTGTGGTTGCTGACACCTCCATGTCGGCGGCGAAGGGGGTCAGGATGCCGACGACGACAAAGGCCCCCATCCCGATCACGAAATTCGCCAGCGCAAGGAGGCCGAGCAACCCATTGGGCGGGCCTGCGGTTGTCTGTTCGCCCAGAAGGGTCATGGTCCGGCTGTTCCTTTGCCCGGTCGGTCTGATGGTTCGCCAATGGCCCTGGGCGGGATGGCCGGCCCGGTCGCGCCCCCCGGAGTTTTCAAAAACTCCGGTCCGATTTCTTTGAAGAAATCGGTTTTTGGGCGGTGGACTGGTTCAACCGCCCTAGGGCCGCAGATGCCGCACCCGCGCGCCCCATTCGATGGCGGCGGCGTGCAGCCGGTCGATGGCCAGTTCCTCGCGCACCTCTTCCAGCATCCGCAGTTCCACCTCGCGCAAGAGCCCGTCAGCCGAGGCCGCATCGCAGGCCAGTGCATAGGCCGTCTCGTGCAGGCGCGTCGGCAACGCTTCGCGGATCAGGCCGAATAGGGCGGCAAGGCCGTCTTCCTCTTCGAACAGGTCGAACACCGTCTGGGCGATCAGGCGGATGCGGTCGGTGTCGTAGTCGGCAAAGACCGGCATATGGTTCACCGTGCGCTGGATCGCCACCATTTCAGAGGTGCGCAACTGGGCGTCGGCGGCGGACACGGCGATCATCACGGCGATCAGCGCATCCTGTGCGGACAGGGACGGGGTGTCGGACATCGGGGGGGGAATCCTTTCGCGGTCAGCGCCGCAGATTATTGACGCTGGTGCGGGGCGGCAATAGAGGACGGGGGCCTTGGTAAGGGGATACTGACGATGACGGCCCTGCGTGACGCTGCGATGACATCCAAGGCCTGGCCCTTTGAAGAGGCGCGCCGGATCCTGCACCGCTATGCCAAGGCGCCGCCCGCCAAGGGGCATGTGCTGTTCGAGACCGGCTATGGCCCGTCGGGCCTGCCGCATATCGGCACCTTCGGCGAGGTGGCACGCACGACGATGATCCGTCGCGCATTCGAGGTGATATCGGACATCCCCACGCGGCTGATCTGTTTTTCCGACGATGTGGACGGCATGCGCAAGGTGCCCGAGAATGTGCCGAACCAGGACATGCTGCGCCAGCACATGCAGTTGCCGCTGACCTCGGTGCCCGATCCGTACGGCGAGTACCCGAGCTTTGGCCACCACAACAACGCCATGCTGCGCCGGTTTCTGGATACCTTCGGGTTCGAGTACGAGTTCATCTCGGCCACCGAGTTCTACAAATCGGGCCGGTTCGATGACACCCTGCGGCTGGTGGCCGAGCGGTATGACGCGATCATGAAGATCATGCTGGCGTCCCTGCGGGACGAGCGGCAGCAGACCTATTCGTGTTTCCTGCCGCTGCACCCCGAAAGCGGGCGGGTGATGTATGTGCCGATGAAGCATGTCGATGCGGTCAACCACACCATCACCTTTGACGATGAGACGGGGCGCGAGTGGACGCTGCCGGTCACCGGGGGCCATGTGAAACTGCAGTGGAAGCCGGATTTCGGGGCAAGGTGGGCGGCCTTGGACGTCGATTTCGAGATGTATGGCAAGGATCATTCGACCAACACGCCGATCTATGACGGCATCTGCGAGGTTCTGGGCGGGCGCAAGCCCGAGCATATGTCGTATGAGCTGTTCCTTGACGAAACCGGCCAGAAGATTTCGAAGTCAAAGGGCAACGGCCTGACCATCGACGAATGGCTGACCTATGCGTCCACCGAAAGCCTGTCGTATTTCATGTACCAAAAGCCCAAGACGGCCAAGCGGATGCATTTCGACGTAATCCCCCGTGCGGTCGACGAATATCACCAGCAACTGCGCGCCTATCCGACGCAGGACGCGGCAGGGCAGTTCGCCAATCCGGTCTGGCATATCCACGGCGGCAACCCGCCCGCGAGCGGCATGGCGGTGTCGTTCGGGATGCTGTTGAACCTTGCCTCGGTCGCGGGGGCGCGGGACAAGGCGGGGCTCTGGGGGTTCATTCGCCGCTATGCACCGGGGGTCAGCCCCGACACGCATCCCGATCTGGATGCGGCGGCGGGCCATGCGCTGCGCTATTTCGAGGACCGTATCGCGCCGACCCGGCTGTTCCGCCTGCCCGACGCGCGCGAGGCGGCGGCGATGCGCGATCTGCGTGCGCGGCTGGTGGCCTGGGATGGTGCGGTGGAGGATGAAGCGTTGCAGTCGATGGTCTTTGCCGTCGGCAAGGACGCGGGGTTTGACCCGCTGCGCGACTGGTTCCGCGCGCTTTATGAGGTGCTTCTGGGCGCACCCGATGGCCCCCGCTTTGGCGGGTTCGTCGCACTTTACGGTGTGGCGGAAACGGTGGCGCTGATCGACCGGGCACTGGGGGGCGAACTCGTCACCTGAAGGACCGCCCGGCCGGGCTTTTGTCTTGACCCGCTACCGGGCCTGTGATGCCTTCGGTTTTACCAATCGGTCAGGATCGGATTCGGTCCTGCGAAAAGGGGTGGCAAAACCCCGGCGGACAGGGAGACGGCCATGGCAACCCCCGGCGAGAATCTGCGGATCAACCCGGCGCGCCTTTGGGACAGCCTGATGGAGATGGCGCTGATCGGTCCCGGCGTCGCGGGGGGCAACAACCGGCAGACCCTGACCGATGCCGACAGCGAGGGGCGGCACCTGTTCGCCCGCTGGTGTGGCGATGCGGGCATGACCATGGGCGTCGATACCATGGGCAACATGTTCGCCACCCGGGCCGGCACCGATCCCGATGCGCTGCCGGTCTACATGGGGTCACATCTGGATACCCAGCCGACGGGCGGCAAGTATGACGGGGTGCTGGGGGTTCTGGGCGGGCTTGAGGTGATCCGGACGCTGAACGATCTGGGCCTGCGCACGCGCCATCCCATCGTGGTGGCGAACTGGACGAATGAGGAGGGCGCCCGGTTTGCCCCGGCGATGCTGGCCAGTGGCGTCTTCGCGGGCATCCATACCGAGGACTATGCGAAAGGCCGCCGCGACCCCGAGGGCAAGCTGTTCGGCGAGGAACTGGCCCGGATCGGCTGGGTCGGGGATGAGGTTGTGGGTGCCCGCAAGATGCATGCCATGCTGGAGTTGCACATCGAGCAGGGGCCTATTCTGGAGGCCGAGGGCCGCACCATCGGCGTCGTGACGCACGGGCAGGGGCTGTGGTGGCTGGAGATCACGCTGACGGGCCGTGACGCGCATACCGGGTCGACGCCGATGGGGATGCGGGTGAACGCAGGCCTGGGGGCCGCGCGGATCACCGAGCGGGTTCACCAGATCGCCATGGGCCATCTGCCGGGGGCGGTGGGGGCGGTGGGGCAATTGTTCCACTTTCCCAATTCGCGCAACGTGATCCCGGGGCGGGTGGTGTTCACGGTGGATATTCGCTCGCCCGAACAGGGCAAGCTGGATGCCATGCGCGCCGAGGTCGAACGGGAGGCGCATGCGGTGGCGGCGGAGTTGGGGTTGGGGTGTGAAATCGAGGCGGTCGGGCATTTCGATCCGGTGACGTTTGACGCGGGATTGGTGAAGATCGTCCGCCAGTCGGCTGAAAAGCTGGGATATTCGCATATGGATATTGTCAGCGGTGCCGGTCACGACGCTTGCTGGATCAACCGCGTGGCACCCACGGTGATGGTGATGTGCCCCTGCGTCGGCGGGCTGTCGCACAACGAGGCGGAAGAGATCAGCCCGGAGTGGGCGGCGGCGGGGACGGATGTGCTGCTGCATGCGGTGATGGAAGTGGCGGGGGTGGTGGGGTGATGAAGTCCATCTTCGGTGCCGCCTGCCTCCTATCCGCCTGCGGGTCGATCGACTACGGGACGCGCCCGGAACCGGTTGCTGCCGTGGGCAAGGCCGACCAATTCAGCGTCCCGCAGAGTTCGGGGGACGTACGGGCCAGTGACCTGCCACCCGGGGCAGCATTGTCGGAAGTGCGGATCGGAAACGACAGCTGCTATTATGTGGTGAAGGACGGAGTGCCAATGCTGCTAAAGATCGGCGGCGACCCCGGCATCAATCTTTGCCTTGAGAGGCTGCGGTAGCGCGACGCGACTGGCCGGGTCGGTCGAAGCAATGGAAACGAAGCGAGGAATGGATGGAATCGACGGTAGTCAAGGGAGGCACGGTCGTCTCGGCGCATCTCGCCCATGTGGCGGATATGCTGAAGGAGGGCGGCGTCATCACGTCCACCCGATCAAAACTCGCGGACGACGCGGCGCTCGATGCCTTCGGTCACTATGCCGTGCCCGGTGGGGTTGATTCGCAAAGGGATGCAGCAACAAGATGAACCTCTTTCTCGCCACCCTCATCCTGGCCCAGGTCGGCGATACTTGGGACATGCAGTTCACCGAACCCTTCACTTTTGACCGGCCCGTGACCTGGATCGTGCTGGATGCCGCCACCCACGGGGCCGATAGGGTGGCGGCGGTACAGGCGGCGGGGGCGAAGGCGATCTGTTATGTCTCGGTGGGCACGGTCGAGGATTGGCGGCCCGATCTGGGGCGGTTTCCGGCGGAGGTGATCGGCAAGGCTTTGCCGGACTGGCCGGGCGAGAACTACCTTGATATCCGGCGGCTGGACGTGCTGCTGCCGATCATGGAGGCGCGGTTTCGGGACTGTGCCGAGGCCGGCTATGACGGCGTGGCGCCCGACAATCAGGACGTGTTCCAGAACGACAGCGGGTTTCCCCTGACGCAAGGCGACGGGCTTGCTTACATCGGCGCGCTGGCCGATCTGGCGCATGGGATGGATCTGATTGTGGCACAACGGAACCTGTCGGAACTGTCGGGGCAACTGGTTGACAAGATGGACTTTCTGCTTACCGAAGGCTGTTTCGAATGGGACTTCTGCAGCGAGATGACGGCCTATCAACAGGCAGGCAAGCCCGTGTTTGATGTGGAATACACCGATGCGGGGATCGACTTTGCGGCGGCCTGCGCGCAGGCCAAGCGGCTGGGGATCAGCATGATCCTGAAGGACCGGGAATTGTCGGGCAAGGTTTTGCAGACCTGTCCGTGAGGCGGCAGAAGACCCGGGCTCCGGGATGTTTGGACAAGGATGAAAGGGCAGGATGTGGGCAGCACGGTGATCAGGGGCGGAACGGTGGTGACGGCGGACCTGTCCTATCGGGCAGACGTGCAGGTCGAGGGCGGGGTGATCACCGCCATCGGGCCCGGGTTGAAGGGCGACACCACGCTGGACGCCACCGGCTGTTACGTCATGCCCGGCGGCATCGACCCGCACACGCATCTGGAGATGCCGTTCATGGGCACCTATTCGGCGGATGATTTCGAAAGCGGCACGCGGGCGGCGCTGAGTGGGGGCACCACAATGGTGGTGGACTTCATTCTGCCGGGGCAAGGGCAGGGGCTGATGGATGCCGCGACCATGTGGCACAACAAGTCGGGGCGGGCGTCCTGCGACTATTCCTATCACATGGCGATCACCTGGTGGGGTGAGAAAGTGTGGCAGGACATGGACTTGTCAGTGAAGGCGGGGATCACGTCGTTCAAGCATTTCATGGCCTACAAAGGGGCCCTGATGGTGAACGATGACGAGATGTACCAGTCGTTCCGCCGGGTGGGTGACCTGGGTGGCGTGGCACTGGTGCATGCCGAGAATGGCGATGTGGTGGCGGAACTGACGGCGCAACTGCTGGCCGAGGGCAATACCGGGCCCGAGGCACATGCCTATTCGCGGCCCCCCCAGGTGGAGGGCGAGGCGACCAACCGGGCGATCATGATTGCCGATATGGCGGGGGTGCCGCTGTATGTGGTGCATGTAAGCTGCGAGGATGCGCATGAGGCGATCCGGCGGGCGAAACAGGCGGGCAAGCGGGTGTGGGGCGAGCCGCTGATCCAGCATCTGACGCTGGACGAAAGCGAATATGCGCACCCCGACTGGGACCATGCCGCGCGCCGCGTGATGTCGCCGCCGTTCCGGTCAAAGCTGCATCAGGACGGGCTTTGGGCGGGGTTGCAGTCGGGGACGCTGTCCTGTGTCGCGACGGATCACTGTGCGTTCACCACGGCGCAGAAGCGGTTCGGGGTGGGGAATTTTTCCAAGATACCCAATGGTACCGGGGGGTTGGAAGACAGACTTTCCATGCTGTGGACCACGGGGGTGGCGACCGGGCGGCTGACCCCGAACGAGTTTGTCGCGGTCACTTCAACAAACATCGCCAAGATATTGAATTTGTACCCGAAAAAGGGTGCAGTACTGGTGGGGGCGGATGCCGATCTGGTGGTTCTGGACCCCGAAAAGTCCAAGACGATCATGGCCGCCAAACAGCAATCCGCGATTGATTACAACGTGTTCGAGGGCAAAGTTGTGACTGGTCTGCCGCGGTTCGTGTTGACGCGGGGGCAGGTGGCGGTGATGGATGGTGCGGTGCAGACGCAGGAGGGGCATGGCAAGTTCGTGGGACGCGAAGCGCGGCCTGCGGTGAACCGGGCGCTGAGCAAGTGGAAGGCGCTGACGGCACCACGGCCGGTGGCGCGGACGGGTGTGCCGGTGACGGGGGTTTGATGGGGTTCGGCGACCGACAGGCCGGTTTTACGGCAGGATGTCTGAGGAAAGCATGAAAGACACGACCGCCCGCCCGGTGATCGAAGCCAAGGGGCTTGATCTGGTGTTCCAGACCAACGATGGCCCCGTGCATGCGCTGCGCAACATCAACCTGACCATCGGGGCCGGGGAGTTTGTCAGTTTCATTGGGCCAAGTGGTTGCGGAAAAACGACTTTCCTGCGGTGTGTGGCGGCGTTGGAGCGGCCTACGGGGGGCACGCTGACGGTCAACGGGATGACGCCCGATGCGGCGCGGCAGGCGCGGGCATATGGGTATGTGTTTCAGGCGGCGGCCTTGTATCCGTGGCGGACGATTGCGGGGAACGTCCGGTTACCGCTTGAAATCATGGGGTTTTCGGCGCAAGAACAGGCCGAGCGGGTTGAGCGGGTTCTGGGGTTGGTGGAGTTGTCGGGGTTCGGGCGGAAGTTTCCTTGGCAATTGTCGGGGGGGATGCAGCAGCGGGCGTCAATTGCCCGGGCGCTGGCGTTTGATGCGGATATCCTGTTGATGGACGAACCCTTTGGCGCGCTGGATGAGATTGTGCGGGACCGGCTGAATGAGGAGTTGTTGAAGCTGTGGGCGCGGACCGGGAAAACCATTGGTTTTGTTACACATTCTATTCCCGAGGCGGTGTTTCTGTCGACCAGGATCGTGGTCATGTCACCGCGTCCGGGGCGGATCACCGACATCATCGACAGCCCCTTGCCACGCGAGCGGCCACTGGAGATTCGCGACAGTGCGGCGTTCATCGAGATTGCGCACCGGGTGCGCGAGGGGTTGCGGGCGGGGCATGGGAATGAGTTGTGAGGGCGCGATGAGGGGATGCACAACCGATGCACAGCCCATGCACAGGGGATGCATACGATGAGCGGTGCCTTGATCCTGTGGCTGGCGGCGGCGATGGCGGTGTTTGTCACAGCCAACACGGTGCTGCGGACCTATTCGGCCAACGGGCAGGTCTGGCTTCTGGTGGGGGCGCTGTGCCTGTTCACGGTCGGCAACATGATGATGGTGCGGCTGATGCGCGAGGGCGGGTTGGCGGTGGCGATTGCGGTGTCGTCGATTGTGCAACTGGTGCTGATCGGAATAATCGCCTGGTCGGTGTTCGGCGAGCGGCCGACGAATTTGCAGGTGGCCGGAATGGCCTTGGGTGTGGTGGCGGTGGCGATGATCGCCTGGCCGCAAGGGGGACGCGGATGAAGTGGGTTCTGGTGGCGGCGCTGGTTTGCGCGGCGGGGTTGGTGCAGGCGCAGGACAGGCTGGCAAAGGTGGGTGCGCATCCGGCACAGCCCGAAGTGCTGATCGAGTTCGACAAGCGGATGCGGATGGGCGCGCGGATCGTCGTCGACCGGGGTGAGGCGCTGGCGTCGGAAGTGACCAAGGCCGTGCAATTGCGGTTCGAGGTGGGGTTCATGACGTCGGCGGATGTGAAGGCCGATGATGTGCGGTTGCACTGCACGCTTTCGTTTGTCGAGGCGGATGGGTCAATCGGGGCACCAGTGCGTGATGGGGTGTGCTGGGAGGGGAACCTTGGCGATGTTGCGGGCAAGTGGACGCCGGTGGGCGAGCCCTTGAATTTTCGCCCGCGCCTTGATGATCCGGTCGGCGCGACGGGAGTTCTGCTGCGAATCCGCGACGAGATCGGCAAGCGTGAGCGCAAGCTGATGCCGACGTTCGGGTGGTTGCCGCCGCAATGATGGCGCACCCCGCAGGCATGCCATGAGGAACACCCTGCCGGTGCTGACGGTGCTGGGGATCATTCTGGTGATCTGGTACGCGGCCACGGTCTGGATGAATGCGCCGTTTGTGCGCGATCAGGCGGCGCGGGCGGGGACCACGGTGACGTTTGCGGAACTGGTGCCGCTGACCATGGTACAGCCGCGCCCGGTGGTGCCCGCCCCGCATCAGGTGTTGGCCGAGGTATGGAAGGGGGTGGCGGGGCAAGCGGTGACGTCGAAGCGGTCGCTGGTCTATCATGGGTTGGTCACGCTGGAATCCACATTGTACGGGTTTGCCCTTGGCATCCTGCTGGGGGTCGGGCTGGCGGTGGGGATCGTCTATTTCCGGGTGATGGAGATGGGGGTGATGCCTTGGGCGATCATCAGCCAGACCATTCCGATTGTGGCGCTGGCGCCGATGATCGTGGTTCTGTCGAACGCCATGGGGATCGAGGCGCGGGAGGTTCCGAAGGCGGTGATCTCGGCGTACCTGTCGTTTTTCCCGGTGCTGGTGGGGATGGTGAAGGGGCTGCGCAGCCCTGATGCGATGCAGTTGGACCTGATGCGGACGTGGAACGGGTCAGGCGCGCAGGGGTTCTGGAAGCTGCGGTTGCCCGCGTCGCTGCCGTATCTGTTTGCCAGTCTGAAGGTGGCGATTGCGGCGGCGCTGGTGGGCACCATCGTGGGTGAGTTGCCGACCGGGGCCATCGAGGGGCTGGGCGCGCGGATGCTGATCGGGTCGCAGTTCGGCGAGCCCCTGATCATGTGGGCGGCGCTGGTGGGGGCGGCGGTGCTGGCCGGGGGGCTGATCGTGGTGGTGGGGGTCTTTGAGCGGGGCCTGCGGCGGCGGATGGGGGTTCCGGGATGATCTGGGCCGTGCTGGTGGTGATCTGGGGCGCGGGGTGGGGGGTCAATCTGGCGCTGTCCCGGTCGGCCATCGCCGGGACGCGGGTGGTGCGGATTGCGGTGCCGGTGATCTTTGGCGTGACGGTTCTGGCGATGTGGGAGGCCTTGGTGCGGGGGTTCGCCATCTCGGCCGTGATCCTGCCGCCGCCGAGCATGATTGCGGAGGCGGTGGCGGGGAACCTGCCGGTGCTGTGGGCGGATTTCGTGCAGACGTTTCTGAAGGGGGCGCTGTCGGGGTATGTGATCGGCTGTGGTGCGGGGGTGGTGGTGGCGGTGCTGATTGATCGCTCGCCTTACCTGACGCGCGGGTTGCTGCCGGTGGGGAATTTCGTGGCCGCTTTGCCCATCGTGGGCGTCGCGCCGATACTGGTGATGTGGTTCGGGTTCGACTGGCAGTCGAAGGCGGCGGTGGTGGTGGTGCTGGTGTTCTTTCCGGTGCTGGTCAACACGGTGGCGGGGCTGGCATCATCGGACCGGATGGCGCGCGATCTGATGGCGACCTATGGGGCGGGGCACTGGCCGACGATGATGAAGCTGCGTCTGCCGGCGGCGATGCCGTTCATCTTCAACGGGCTGAAGATTGCGACGACGCTGGCGCTGATCGGGGCGATTGTTGCGGAATATTTCGGCAGTCCGATCGTGGGAATGGGGTTTCGCATCTCCACCGGCGTGGGGCGGCTGGCGATGGACCTTGTCTGGGCTGAAATAGCCGTTGCAGCACTGGCGGGTTCGGCCTTCTATGGCGTGGTGGCTTTGGTCGAGGGCTGGGTGACGTTCTGGCATCCGTCGCAGCGGGCAAGGGTTTAATCGGCCCCCACAAGGGGGCGACAACAGGGAGACTGGGAATGAAGAAGCTGATGGTGGGTGCGGCGCTGGCGATGATGGCCGGGGGCGCGCAGGCGGCGGATGATGTGACGCTGCAACTGAAGTGGGTCACGCAGGCGCAGTTCGCGGGGTACTATGTGGCGCAGGCCAAGGGGTACTATGAGGAAGAGGGTCTGAACGTCACGATCAAGCCCGGCGGCCCGGACATCGCACCGTCGCAGGTGATTGCGGGGGGCGGGGCCGATGTGGTGATCGACTGGATGCCGTCGGCACTGGCCGCGCGTGAGGCGGGGCTGGCGCTGGTGAACATCGCGCAGCCGTTCAAGTCGTCGGGGCTGATGCTGACGTGTCTCAAGGAGACGGGGATCACGTCGCCCGAGGATTTTGCCGACAAGACGCTGGGCGTCTGGTTCTTTGGCAACGAATATCCGTTCCTGTCGTGGATGGGCACGCTGGGCTACAAGACCGACGGGTCGGCGGGTGGGGTCACTGTGCTGAAGCAGGGGTTCAACGTCGATCCGTTGCTGCAGAAACAGGCGGCCTGTGTGTCGACGATGACCTACAACGAATACTGGCAGGTGATTGATGCCGGGATCAGTGCGGACGACCTGATTACCTTCAAGTACGAGGATCAGGGGGTCGCGACGCTGGAGGACGGGCTTTATGTGCTGGAGGAGAAGCTGGCCGATCCGGCGTTCACCGCCAAGATGGTCAAGTTCGTGCGTGCCTCGATGAAGGGGTGGAAGTATGCGGAAGCGAACCCGGACGAGGCGGCAATGATCGTGCTGGAGAACGACGAGACCGGCGCGCAGACCGAGACGCACCAGAAGCGGATGATGGGCGAAGTGGCCAAGCTGACCGCCGGTTCCAATGGGGCGCTGGACGTGGCGGCGGCAGAGCGGACGGTGGCCACGCTGCTGGCGGGCGGGTCGGACCCGGTGATTTCCAAGGCGCCCGTGGGTGCCTGGACGAGTGTGATCACGGATGAAGCGCTGAAGTGATCCTTGGGTGATTGGTGGGGGGCGCGTCCGGGGTCGGGCGCGCCCTTTGTCATGGGGTGCAGGGAAGATGAGTATTTGGGCAAAGAAGATGCGAAATTTTATGTAAATTGAAGGGGTTGTAGTGGGGCTGTAAAGTATTGGCGCGGGTTATCACAGGTTTGTAAAGGCGGGGCGGCTGTGCCATCCTGAGACCGGGGGTGCGGCATGACGGTTACGGTTCTGGCAGGGGCGCGGGTGCGGGAGCGGCGCTTGGCGCTGGGCCTGCGGCAGGCGGATGTGGCGCGGAGCCTTGGCATTTCGGGGTCGTATCTGAATCTGATCGAGCATGACCGGCGGCGGATCGGGCCTGCGGTGCTGGACCGGCTGGCGGTGCTGCTGGAGGTCGATCCGGCGGTGCTGACCGGGACCGGCGAGGCGGCGCTGGTCGAGGAGCTGCGCGCGGTGGCAGCGGTTGCAGGAGGCACAGCAGAGGTGGACCGGACGGCGGAGATGCTGGGCCGGTTTCCCGGCTGGGCCGCGCTGATCGCGGCACAGGCGCGCAAGGTCGGGCAGTTGGAGCGGGCAGTCGAGGCGCTGAACGACCGGATCGGGCATGACCCGCATCTGAGCCAGGCGTTGCACGAGGTGCTGTCGTCGGCCAGTTCGGTGCGGTCAACGGCGGCGATTCTGGTTGAGACCGAGGATATCGACGCCGCGTGGCGGGCGCGGTTTCATGCCAACCTGCATCAGGACAGCACGCGGCTGGTGGCGGGGACCGAGGCGCTGGTGGCCTATCTGGACAGTGTCGAGGCGGCGGAGGCGCAGGGCGTCGATCCCCTGGAAGAGGTTGAGGGGTGGCTGGCGGCACAGGGCTGGCATCTGGCGGCGCTGGAGCCGGGCGGCGGGGGGGTAGTGGACCTGTCGGCGCTGGCATCCGGGGCGGCGCGGATTTTGGCGCAAGGGTGGGTCGTACAGGCGGCGGCGGATGCGGCAGCGATGCCGATGGCGGCGGTCGAGGGCTGCGGCGGCGATCCGGTGGTGCTGGCGCGCGCCTGCGGCACGGGGGTTCTGGCGGCGATGCGCAGGCTGGCGCTGCGGCCCGGGTCGGCGGAGGGGTTCGTGCTGTGCGACGGGGCCGGGGCGGTGTTGCTGCGCAAGCCCGTGGCGGGGTTTGCGATGCCGCGCGGCGGGGCGGCCTGTGCGCTGTGGCCGCTGTTTGCAGCGCTGGCGCGGCCGGGGATGCCGGTGACGGCGCTGGGCGAGATGCCGGGGCCGGGGGTGCGGCGGTTTGCGCTGCGGGCGTGGTGCGAGGCCAGCCATCCGGCAGGGTTCGGCGGCCCCGAGGTGCGGCGGGCGGGGATGCTGATTGCGGCGGTGTCTGACGGGGGCGAGGCGCTGGCGCTGGGGGGGACGTGCCGCATCTGTCCGCGCGGCGGGTGCGTGGCGCGGCGTGAACCGTCTATCCTGTCGGAGATGGTGCCGCCTGACCCGCAAGCGGGGGCAGCGCGGTTTTGACAGGGGGCGGTTTTGTGCCGATAGTCTGACAGGGGCGGCAGGGGGAACCGGGTTTGGGGATGGGTGCGGGGCGGCATGTGCTGTTGGTCGAGGACGAGCCGAACATCGCCGAGGCGATCCGGTTCATCCTGATGCGCGACGGGTTCCGCGTGACCACTTATAACGATGGCACGGGGGCAGTGTCGCGGATCGTGGCGGCGGCGCCGGATGTGCTGATCCTTGATCTGATGCTGCCGGGGGTTTCGGGGCTGGATATTCTGTCGGGCCTTCGGGCTGACCCTGCGACGGCGGGGCTGCCGGTGATGATGCTGTCGGCCAAAGGGCTGGCCCGGGACCGCGAGGCGGCGGAAAGGGCGGGGGCGAATGTGTTCATGACGAAGCCGTTCTCGAACGCCGAGATGCTGGCGCAGGTGCGCATGTTGGCGCTGCCATGAGCGGGGTAGGGCAATGAAGCGACCGCTGTTCCTGCCGCGCGCGCGTTACCGTCGGCGGCGGCTGCGCGATGCGGCAAGGTTGCTGCCGGTGTTCGGGGGGTTTCTGTTCCTGTTGCCGGTCATGTGGTCGCCGGCCACGACGGCGGGCAGTGATACCGCACCCGACGGCATCTATCTGTTCGCAGTCTGGGCCGGGCTGATCGCCGTGGCCGCCCTGTTGTCGCGGCATCTGCGGGCGGATGACGCCGGACCTGCGGATGAGGACGACTGACCGCCATGCCGTTCAACATCCTTGTCGCCGCATCGCTGTTGTATGTCGTGTTCCTGTTCCTGGTGGCCTTTGCCGTTGAGCGGCGGGCGGCAGCGGGGGCGGCGGGGTGGTTGCGGTCACCGCTGGTCTATACGCTGTCGCTGTCGGTCTATTGCACGGCCTGGACGTTTTACGGGGCTGTGGGCTATGCCGCGCGGTCGGGACTGGAATACCTGACGATCTATCTTGGCCCGACGCTGGTGTTTGTCGGCTGGGGTCTGGTGTTGCGCAAGCTGGTACGGATCGGGCGGCGCGAGCGGGTGACGTCGATCGCCGACCTGATTTCCAACCGCTATGGCAAGTCGAACCTTCTGGGCGTGATCGTGACGGTTCTGTGTGTGGTGGCCGCGACGCCGTATATCGCGTTGCAGTTGCAGTCGGTGACGCTGTCGTTCGGCGTCTTTGTACAGGATGCGCCGCAGGGGTTTACCGGCGACGACGGCAGCACGGCCTTGTGGGTGGCGGGGGGGCTGGCGTTGTTCACGATCCTGTTCGGCACCCGCAATCTGGATGCGAACGAGCAGCATACCGGCATTGTCACCGCCATCGCCGTCGAGGCGGTGGTCAAGCTGGTGGCGGTGCTGGCGGTGGGCGTGTTCGTGGTCTGGGGGCTGGCCGATGGCCCCGCCGACATCATCGCGCGGATTGATGCGTCACCGATTGCCGACTGGAACCTGCAGCCGTCGCGCTGGACCGGGCTGATCTTTGTGTCGGGGGCGGCGGTGATCTGTCTGCCGCGGATGTTTCAGGTGCTGGTGGTCGAGAATGTGGACGAGCGGCATCTGGCGACGGCGGCCTGGGCGTTTCCCTTGTATCTGATGCTGATGAGCCTGTTTGTGGTGCCGATTGCCGTGATGGGGCTGGAGCGGATGCCCGAAGGCGCCAACCCGGACATGTTCGTGCTGACCCTGCCCTTGTCCGAGGGGCAGGGCGGCCTTGCGATGCTGGCGTTTCTGGGGGGGTTTTCCAGTGCCACGTCGATGGTGATCGTCGAGGCGATTGCGCTGGCCACGATGGTGTCGAACCATGTGGTGACGCCGCTGTGGCTGCGGCTGTGGCCGAGGCCCGAAGCATCGCAGGTGGTGTCGGGCGATCTGCGGCGGCTGGTGCTGGTGTCGCGGCGGTTGTCGATTGCGGGGGTGCTGGCGCTGGGCTGGGCGTATTATCGGCTGTCGGGGGGATCGGGGGCGCTGGCGGCGATCGGGCTGATCGCGTTTGTGGGGGTGGCGCAGATTTTGCCGGTGATGCTGGGCGGCATCTTCTGGCGGGGGGCCACGCGGGCGGGGGCGGTGGCGGGGCTGGTCACGGGGTCGGCGGTGTGGGTGTTCGTGCTGTTCCTGCCATCGTTCGGGCCGGATGGGGTGTTGCCTGCCGCCGTGTTTGCCGACGGGCCCTGGGGCATCGGCTGGCTGCGGCCCGGGGCGCTGTTTGGGGTGGGCGGGATGGACCCCCTGGTGCATGCGATCTTCTGGTCGCTGGTGCTGAACACCTGCGCGTTCCTGCTGGTGTCGCTGGTCACCTTTCCGGGGCCGGTTGAGCGGTTGCAGGGGGCGGCGTTCGTCAACGTGTTCGATCAGGCGGCGGGCCCGCGCGAATGGGCGCGGGGACAGGCGGAGCCCGAGGCGCTGTTGGTGATGGCGCAGCGGATTCTGGGCGGCGACGCGGCGCAGGCATTCTTTGAAGCGGGGGCGCGGGCGCAGGGGAAAGAGGGGATGCTGCCCGATCCGTCATCCGCCTTTGTAGCGGGCCTGGAGCGGCGGTTGTCGGGGGCCGTCGGGGCCGCCACGGCGCATGCGATGATCGGCCAGATCGCAGGGCGGGCGGCGGTCAGTGTCGAGGATCTGATGGCGGTGGCGAATGAGGCCGCGCAGATCATGGAGTATTCCGCCACGTTGGAGGCGCAGCAGGGCGAGTTGACGCGCACCGCCCGCGCGCTGCGCGAGGCGAACGAGAAGCTGACGCTGCTGAGCGTGCAGAAGGACGCGTTCCTGTCGCAGATCAGCCATGAGCTGCGCACGCCGATGACCTCGATCCGGGCGTTTTCGGAACTGTTGATGGAGGGCGATCTGCCGCCCGGACTGGCCGAGAAACATGCAGGCATCATCCATGTCGAGGCCAAACGGCTGACGCGGCTGTTGGATGACCTGTTGCTGCTGTCGGTCCTTGAAAACGGCACGGTGCAACTGACGTTCGAGGTCAGGAACCTGCGCGACATCATCGACGGGGCGCTGATTGCGGCGGGCCAGACACGGCCCGAGCGGTCATTCGTGGTGGACCGTGACCTTGTGGCCGAGGATATGTTCCTGCGCACCGACAGCGACCGGCTGACGCAGGTGTTCATCAACCTGATCTCGAACGCCCGCAAGTATTGCGACGCGCCGCACCCCGAGTTGCGCATCGTGGCGCGGGCGCGGGGGGGCCGTGTGCTGATCGACGTGATCGACAACGGCAGCGGCATCCCGCAGGACAAGCAGGGCCTGATCTTCGAGAAGTTCACCCGGCTGACCGATCAGACGCGCGCCGGCGGCGCCGGTCTGGGCCTTGCCATCTGCCGCGAGGTGATGGGCAGTCTGGGCGGCAGCGTGGCCTATCTGCCGGGGCAGGGCGGTGCCGCGTTCCGGGTAACGGTACCGCTGCGGGCGGTTCAGGCGGCGTGAGGGCGCTGGTGGATGTGCGGGAACGGGTGTGTCGGGGTGGGCGCGTGGACGCCGATTTCTTCAAAGAAATCGGGCCGGAGTTTTTGAAAACTCCGATTTCGCGGGGCTGGTCCGGCAGCAAGACCTGGCGAATTGCTGCCGCGCCTTAACGCCGTTGCAACTTATGTTGTGCCACATTTTCGCCGAAGCACAGACGGAGGCAGGGATGACGGCGATCCGGCGGAAGATCGAAGCGGCGCGGGTGCCGCCGGATGACGGCGCGCCGACGGCGGTGGGCATCTGGGGTGTCGCACTGGCGCGGGCGTCGCGGTTGCGGTTGTCGCTGGACCTTGCCGTGTCGCGGATGACCGAGCGGCGGGCGGCGCTGGCCGAGGTGCTGGATGTGCAACCCGACCGTGCGCTGATCGCGGTGCTTGAGGGCCCGGGCGAGACGCTGGGCGTGCTGTCGTTGTCGCCCGAGGTTCTGGCCGGCCTGATCGAGCGGCAGACCCTGGGCCGGGTGACCGAGATACCCCCCCTGCCGCGCCGCCCGACCCGCACCGACGCGGCCATGGTGGGCGGGCTGGTCGATGCAGCCCTTGAGGCGATGGATGCGGGACTGGTGGCGGCGGCCGACCGGGTCTGGGCCAGCGGTTACCGCTATGCCTCGTTTCTGGAGGATGCGCGGCCCTTGGGTTTGATGCTGGAGGATGTGGCCTATTGCGTGCTGCAGGCCGAGGTCGTGCTGGAGGGCGGGGCCAAGAGCGGCACCATCCTTTTGGTGCTGCCTGCCGAGGGGCGCGCCGCCCCGCCTGCGCCGTCGCCGGTGGCGGCCGAGGGGGTGGCTGCGATGCTGGTGTTTCAGGCGGCAATGGCCGAGCAGGTGAAAGCCTCGGTGTCGGTACTGGATGCGGTGATCGCGCGGGTGACGCTGCCGCTGTCGCTGGCGATGGCGCTGGGGGTGGGCGAGGTGATCCGGCTGGGCGCCGCGGCGGTTGACCGGATCGACCTTGAGGGGATCGACGGGGTGCGGATGGCGGGCGGGCGGCTGGGCCAGAACCGCGGGATGCGCGCCTTGCGGCTGACGGAAGAGGCGATGCCCGCTGCGCGGGGCCATGGCGGTGTGGTGCCGGGGGTAGCGACGGTCGAGGCGGCGCTGCAGCGGACCGGGACGGGATAAGGGGCAGGGCCTGTCGCCGGGCGGCAAGGATCGGGGGCCAGCCCCCGGACCCCCGGGATATTTGGCCAAAGGCGAATGGGGTAGACCGGGGCGGTGGGCGGGCGCAGGCGACAGCGCCGTCAAGCGATGCGCTTTGCTGGGGGCCGTTGTGGCATCGTGCCGGGGGTGGCCACCGACGAGGCAGCGATGCAGCGGACCGGGACGGGATAAGGGGCGGGCCTGTGGCCGGGCGGCAAGAGCCGGGGGCCAGCCCCCGGACCCCCGGGATATTCCCGGCAAACGCGAATGGGGATGGAACGGAGTGGTGGGCGGGGTGGCCGGTGTCAGCGGCGAAGTGCCATGCCGGTCGCAGGCGGCGAACGTGACGTGGCGCAGGCGGATGCGCCGTTACTGACGCGTTCGGTGTGGTTGCGGCGAGGGTCGGGAATGTTCTGAACCGAGCGCGGAGAGCCGGGCGTGGGGGGGATCGTGCGGTCGGGGGGGAGGCCCGGGGGTGGCATCGAAGGCGCAGGCTCAGCCCTTGGTGGCGAGCGCCTCGATCTGGGGGCGCAACCCCTCAAGCTGATAGCCGAAGCGGGCCGGGAGGGCGATAAGGTCGTCGGCGGGCATCCGGCCTGCCATCGACAGCGCCCAGACCTGAGACGAGCGGTTGCCGCTGGCGCAATAGGCCAGCACCGGGCCGCCGGCGGCGGCGATGGCGGCCCCCTGGGCGGTCACGTTGTCCATCGTCATCGCCCCGCTGATCACCGGGTTGACGACGAAGTGGATCCCCGCCGCCAGTGCCGCCTGCCGCAACGCGTCGGCGTGCAGGTGGGGGGGAATCTCGCCATCGGGGCGGTTGTCGATGATCGTGGTGTAGCCGGCGGCGCGGATTGCGGGCAGGTCGTGCAGCTCGATCTGGGGCGAGACGGCGTAGGTGTCGGTCAGGGGGCGTATGTCCATCATGTCCTCACGGGGCTGGTCGGGGGCGCGGGGCGTCGCACCGGGATTGCGGCCAGCATACCGCCACCCATTGCCAGAAGAAAGACCAGTGCGGGGATGCCGCCGGTCAGGCTGGTGGCAAGGGCCGGGCCGGGGCAGAGGCCCACGAGGCCCCAGCCCGCGCCGAAGAGGGCCGAGCCGAGGATGAGGTTGCGGGTGATGGCGGGGTTCGGGCGGGTGGGGAAGGCCTGGCCCGACAGGCTGCACGGGCGGCGGGCGGCCAACCGCCACGCGAGGGCCATCGGCAGGATCGCGCCACCCATCACGAAGGCGAGGGTGGGGTTCCATGCGCCGAAGATGTCGAGAAAGCCGATGACGGCGCGGGTATCGGTCATCCCCGACAGAACGAGGCCGGCGCCGAACAGGCCACCGGCGATGAGGGCGGTGACAAGGCGCATCAGATCACGCTCCAGACGTGGCGGAAGAGGGCGACGGTCGCGGCCCCGCTGCCCATGAACACCGCCACGGCCACGGCACCGCGCAAGCTGAGGCGCGACAGGCCGCAGACGCCGTGGCCCGAGGTACAGCCGTTGGCCATGCGGGTGCCAAGGCCGACCAGCACACCCGCAATGGCGATCAGCGCAAGGTTCGGGGTCAGATGGCTGACCACCGGGATGAGGAAACGGTCGATCAGGAAGGGCACGGTGACGAGGCCCGCCAGAAATACCAGCCGCTCGGCCCGCCCGCCCCGGTCAGTGCCGTCAAGGGCATCGCCCGCAATGCCCGAGGCCCCCATGATCCGGCCATTGGCCAAAAGAAACAGGGCCGCCGCCGTGCCGATCATCAGGCCGCCCAAGAGGCCCGCTATCCATTCCGGTTCCAGCATCCTGCACCCTTTTACAGCCCGTTCAGGGGCACCTTGAGATAGCTTACGCCGTTATCCTCGGCCTCGGGCATGTGGCCTGCGCGCATGTTGATCTGTAACGAGGGAATGATCAGGCGGGGCATCGAAAGGGTGGCATCGCGGGCCTGCCGCAGCGCCACGAAATCGGCCAGGGGGCGGCCCGCGCCCACATGCACGTTCAGCGCCTTTTGGGCGGCGACGGTCGTCTCCCACGCAAAGCGGTCGCGGCCCGGGGCCTTGTAGTCGTGGCAGATGAAGATGCGGGTCGCGTCGGGCAGGGCAAGGATGCGCTGCACCGATTGCCACATCGCATCGGCCGATCCGCCGGGGAAATCGCAGCGCGCGGTGCCGCTGTCGGGCATGAAGAGGGTGTCGCCGACGAACGCCGCGTCGCCCGCGACATAGGTCAGGCAGGCGGGTGTGTGGCCGGGGGTGTGCATTACCCGCACCGGAACGCTGCCGATGTGGAACGTGTCGCCCTCGGTGAACAGGCGGTCGAACTGCGATCCGTCGCGCTGGAACCGGGTGCCTTCGTTGAAGATCTTGCCGAAGGTGTCCTGCACCACGGTGATCCCGGCACCGATGCCGATGCGTCCGCCGATCTGTTCCTGAAGCCATGGTGCCGCCGACAGATGATCGGCGTGGACGTGGGTTTCGAGGATCCAGTCGACGCGCAGGCCCCGGTCGCGGACAAACTCCACTACTGCTGCCGCCGCCCTTGTGTCGGTCCGCCCCGAGGCCGCGTCATAGTCCAGCACCGAATCGATCACCGCGGCGGCAGGCCCGCCGGGTTCGGCCACGACATAGGTGAGGGTATTGGTGGCCTCGTCGAAAAAGGCTGTGACATCGGGGTTCATGGCACGCTCCTTGCGGGGGCAGCATACGCCTTCGCGGGGGCCGTGCAAGGTCACGGGCGCGCCCGGGGGATTGCCAAGGCTGCGGCCATGACCGCTTAATGGCCAAGGGGATTTCTGGCGGGGGCGGCGGTTATGGCGGATACGGGGTTGGCGGGGGCGGTTGGGCCGGCCGGGCTGTTGAAGGCCGAGCGTCTGGGGCCTGTGCTGGTTCTGGTGATCGACGCGCCGCCGGTGAACGCGCTGGGCCATGCCCTGCGGCAGGCGCTGTGGGACGGGCTGGCGGCTGCCGAGGCCGACCACGGCGTGACGGCGGTGGTGCTGGCGGCAGAGGGGCGGACGTTTCCGGCGGGCGCGGATATCACCGAGTTCGGGCAGGCCCCGCGCGCGCCGCTGTTGCCCGACCTGTGCGACCGGATCGAGGGATGCACCAAGCCGGTGGTGGCAGCGCTGCATGGCACGGCGCTGGGCGGGGGGTTGGAGCTGGCGCTGGCCGCACGCGGGCGGGTGATGGCGCGCGGCGCGATGGTGGGGCTGCCCGAGGTGAAGCTGGGCCTGTTGCCCGGGGCGGGGGGGACGCAGCGCTTGCCCCGGCTGGTGGGGGCCGAGGCCGCGTTGGCGATGATGCTGGACGGGCATCAGGTGGGGGCCGAGGCGGCGCAGGCGATGGGGCTGGTCGATCTGGTGGCGGACGCCGATGTGCTGGTCGAGACGGCGGTCGCGCTGGCCGAGGTTCTGGCCGAGCGACCGGTGCCCGCCACGCGCGACCGGACCGAGGGGATGGGCGATCTGCAGGGTTATGCGGCGGCGGTGGCTGCGGCGCGGGCGCTGGCGGCGCAGGCCGCGACCGAGGCCCCGTCGCGCATTGTCGATTGTGTCGAGGCGGCGCTTTTGTTGCCCTTTGGGCAGGGGTTGGCGTTCGAGCGGGCAGCGTTCGGCGATCTGGTGGGGTCCGAGGCGGCGCAGGCGCTGCGGTATGGGTTTCTGGCGGAACGCCGGGCGTGCAAGGGGTTTGCCGCGGTTCCCCTGCGGGCGCTGACGGTGGTGGGGGCGGGGCCGGAGGGGGCCGATCTGGCCATCGCGGCATTGCAGGCGGGGCTGACGGTGACGCTGGCCGACGCCGATCAGGACCGGCTGGTGCCGGGGTTGCAGCGGATCGCGGCAGCGGCCGAGGCGGCAGTCGAACGCGGGCTGGTGTCCGAGGCGGCGCGGGATGAGGACTGGCAACGCCTGATCCCGGCGCTGGCCGATGATCCGGGGGCAGGATCGGCGGATATCGTGGTGCTGGCGGGGGATTTCGCGGCGGGCGAGGTGCCTGCGATTGCCGCGCCGCGCAGCGCCGGTGCGCCGGTGATCCGGTTGGGCGTGGGGTTGACGCTGTCGCCGGGGCGGCGGTTGGCCGAGGTGCTGGGCGGCGCGGATGAGGTGCCGGGTGCGGTTGCGCTGGCGCGGCGGATCGGGCGGGTGCCGGTGGTGTGCCGGGGGGCGTCGGGCATCGCCGGGCCGCTGGCGGCGGTGCTGGCCGCAGCGGCGGGTCATCTGGCGATGCGCCATGGCCGGGTGGCGGTCGAGGGCGCACTTGCCGCGTGGTCGCTGTCAGTACCGGCCTTGCCCGAGGGTGGTTCGGCGCGGGCGCGGCGGGCTGACCTTGCACTGGCGCTGCGGGCGGCGCTGGCCAATCAGGGGCTGCGTCTGCTGGGCGAAGAGGCCGTGCGCCATCCGTCCGATATCGACGTGGCGGCGGTGCACGGGCTGGGCTGGCCCGCGCATGTGCCGGGGCCCATGCTGTGGGCCGGGCAGCGGGGGATGCTGGTGCTGCGGGCGGATCTGCAGGGGCTGGCGGCGATTGATGCGGGCGTTTGGCAGCCCGCGCCGGTGATCGACCATCTGATCCGCGAGGGGCTGCAGTTGTCGGCGCTGGACGAGGTTTAGGGCAGAAAAGCCGATTTCTTCAAAGAAATCGGACCGGAGTTTTTGAAAACTCCGTTGCGACGGCGCGATTGAGGCTGCGACTGTGCGACGGGTAATGCGGCGTCAGCCGAGGATGATGCCCGCGACCACGCACATGAGGCCAAGGGCCGAGACGCCGAGGGCGGCCATGTTCAGAACGACAACGCGCTGCAACTCGGCGCGCATCGCGTCATCCTCCAGCCCCGAGCGGCGGGCGCGCAGGGCCAGAAGGATGCACCAGACAAGGCCCGCCACACCGGCCAGCGCAAAGGCCGCCCCGATCCAGATCAACGCTTGCATCTGCTGTTCCTTTCGCGTCGCAGTGCCCTGCCCTAACCCGACGCGGCGGCGATTGGCAAGTGCAACCGCAGGCTGATCGTTGCCGGGACAGGCCGCGTTGTTCCGCCTTGCGGCCCGGCCATGCCCCGCGTTAGAAGCCCCTCCAATCCCCGCGACAGGAGTTTCGACCATGGCCGATCCGACCGATCAATACGCCGTTACCGCCGACGAATTGCGCCAGTTCATCGAGCGCGCCGAGCAACTGGCGTCCGAGAAGCGCGACATTGCCGAGCAGGAAAAAGAGGTGTTCGCCGAGGCCAAGGGGCGCGGTTATGACACCAAGGTGTTGCGCAAGGTGATCGCATTGCGCAAGCGCAAGCCCGACGACATTGCCGAGGAAGAGGCGGTGCTGGAGATGTACAAGCAGGCGCTTGGGATGGTCTGACGACCTGCGGCGTCAGGGCGTCAGCACGGTGACGCCAGGCATCTGCATGATGCGGGTGATGTCGCGGTCATAATCCGCGCTGAGGGTGGCCACCAGATCGTCGTCCCAGCCGGGCATGTCGATGTCCTGCTCGATGGCCTCGGGCAGGGCGAACTTGTCGAGGAACACCGAGGTCACGCGGCGTCGCTGTGCGGCGTCCAGCCTTGGGTTTTCGGCCATGTAGGCGGTCATCCGCGCCATTCCTTCGGGCCGCAAGATGGACGACAGAAGGTCGGTCGTGTCGGCCAGCGTGGTATCCGCCGCATGGCCTGATACGCTGCGCAGAACATCGGGCCACAGAAGCGGCGTATCCTCATCACACCAGACGGTGATCGGCACGTCGGGCACCAGTTTGCGGATGGCCAGCAACAGGTCTGACCAGCGCAGGCTGGCGGGGTCGGCCTCATCCCCGGTCTCGGGGCGGCGAAGTTGCAGTTTGCTGTGCATCGCGGGCAGAAAGGTTGCCGGATTGCGCAACGCGAGGTGAAACTCGTGCGGGGTTTCGGGGAAAATCTGGGTGAAGGCCGACAGCCGCTGGGCGGCGGCGGGATAGAGCGTGGCACCGATGGCCCCCTGGGCATAGCCCATGAAGTTGTCCCAGCTGAAGATCAGCCGCTCGGCCCGGTCGGCATCCATGATCTGGTCCAAAAGAAGCGTCTGCGTCGCGCGGTCGGCAGGTTGGCCGCGCAGTTGTGCCGCCGTGTCGCGCAGAAGGGTGCGATAGCGGGCGGGGCCCGGCACCACGATCCCCTCGGCGGCCAGAGCTGCGCGGTTCTTCAGAAGGCAGCGCAACAGGCGTTCGTCGTCGGTGCAGTGCGCGCCAAGGTGATAGACAATCTTCATCAGCACTTTCCGGTGACTTCTGCGCGCGGATCATACGGGGTTTTCTGGACAGTTAAATCGCTTTCCTGTACCCCGGCCCCCAAGATGTCCGACCGAAACCGTCACCTTACCCGCATGTGGCCCCTGCCGGATGGCTGGTCAGTCGGCGCATTGGCGGTGGCGCTGGTGGTGCTGGCGCCGGTGGTGGCGGTGGTGGTGATCGCGTTCACGCCGACCGAGAACATCTGGCCGCACCTGATGGCCACGGTGCTGCCGCGCTATCTGGGAACGACGCTGGTCCTGATGGCGGCGGTGGCGGGGATGGCGGCGGTGGCGGGCACGATCACGGCCTGGCTGGTGACCATGTACCGCTTTCCGGGGCGGGGGTGGCTGGACATGGCGCTGCTGTTTCCCTTGGCGATACCGGCCTATGTGGGGGCCTATGCGCTGGTCGATTTCACCGATTACGCAGGCCCGTTACAGACCGCGATGCGCGCCGCGATGGGCTGGACCAATGCGCGCGACTACTGGTTTCCGGAAACGCGCAGCCTGACATGGGCGGCCGTTGTGCTGGCGGCGGCGTTGTATCCATATGTCTACCTTCTGGCCCGGGCGGCGTTCCGCGAACAGTCGGGCTGTACCTATGAGGTGGCGCGCGCCTTGGGGGCGGGGCCGGGGCGGCTGTTCTGGCGGGTGGGGTTGCCGCTGGCGCGCCCCGCGATCGCGGCGGGGGTCGCGCTGGTGATGATGGAGACGGTGGCGGATTACGGCACGGTGCATCATTTCGGGGTGCAGACGCTGACCACCGGCATCTTTTCGGTCTGGCTGACGGGGAACAACGCGGGGGGGGCGGCGCAGATCGCACTGGTGGTGCTGGCGCTGGTCTTGCTCTTGGTGGCGCTGGAGCGGGCGGGGCGGCGGGGCGCGCGGTTCCACCGGCTGGGGCGCAGCACGCGGCCGATTGACCGGCCTGAGTTGCCCGGGGCCATGGGCTGGGCCGCGACGGGGGTTTGTCTGGTGCCGTTTGTGCTGGGGTTCGTGCTGCCGGTGGCGGTGATGCTGGGGCATGCGCTGCGGCGGCCCGAGGTGTGGCTGGTGCCGGGGCTGGGGCGAGCGTTGTGGAACACGCTGACGGTGGCGGGGATCGCGGCGGTGGTGACGGTGGCGGGGGCGCTGTTCCTGGTCTATGGCGTGCGCCTGTCGGGCAGCGCCCTGCCGCGCCGATTGTTGCCGCTGACGATGCTGGGCTATGCGGCACCGGGGGCGGTGCTGGCGCTGGGGTTCCTGATCCCCTTGGCAGCCCTTGACCACCGGGTGGCCGACGGCGTGCTGGCGCTGACCGGGCATGATCCGGGGCTGATGCTGACCGGGACGGCGGCGGCCTTGGTGCTGGCCTATGCCGTGCGGTTCTTTGCCGTGGCGCAGGGGGCGACCGACAGCGCGTTCGGGCGGGTGTCGCCGTCGCTGCCAATGGCGGCGCGGTCGCTGGGGCGGGGAGCGGGGGGTGTTTTGCGCGCAGTGTATCTGCCGATGATGCGGGGATCGGTTGCCGCAGCACTGCTGGTGGTGTTCGTCGATTGCGTCAAGGAACTGCCCGCGACGCTGCTGTTGCGCCCGTTCAACTATAACACACTGGCCACGCGGGTGTTTGAGTTGGCCAGTCTTGAGCGTCTGTCCGAGGCGGCCCCGGCGGCGCTGTTGGTGATGGCGGTGGGGCTGGTGGCGGTGCTGGTTCTGGCCCGCGCGACACAGGACCGGTCATGAGCGTGCTTGCAGCCTGTGGCCGGTCGGGGTATTCGGGCCAGCAGTGCCTCTATAGCTCAGTTGGTAGAGCACCTGATTTGTAATCAGGGGGTCGCGGGTTCAAATCCTGCTGGGGGCACCAATCATCAAGGCATCGGGATGGTGGGGTGTCAGGCGCGGTCGTCCTTGGGGCTGCCCATCACGACATAGGTGGTGATCGCGGCGACGCCGGGCAGGATGCCCAGAACTTCGGTATGGAAATGCTTGTAGGCGGCAAGGTCAGTCGCCTCGACCCGCAACAGGTATTCGACCTGGCCGGTGATGTTGTGACATTCGCGCACTTCGGGGGCGCGGGCGATGGCGCGCTCAAACCCCTCCTGACTGGCCTTGGTATGGCTGTTCAGCCCGACGGCGACATAGGCGGTAAAGCCCACGCCCATCCGGGCAGGGTCAAGGACGGCGCGGTAGCCCTTGATGACGCCGGACCGTTCCAGTTCCTGCACCCGGCGCAGGCAGGCCGAGGGCGAGAGGCCAACGCGCGCGGCAAGGTCGAGGTTGGACTGGCGCGCGTCACGCGAAAGCTCACGCAATATCCGGTCGTTCAGGGCGTCGATCTTGGCCATGGATTGCAGGAATAGCCTGCAGCCGCGCCATTTTGCAATCCATCACCGCGAAATCCGGTGCAGGATTGCGCGCATGACACAAGATATCCTTCTGGCCCTGATCGGCTTTGCCTTTGCCACCTCGGTCACGCCGGGGCCGAACAACATGATGCTGTTGGCATCGGGGGCGAATTTCGGGCTGCGCCGGACGGTGCCGCATATGCTGGGGATCAGTGTCGGGCATTCGGTGATGGTGTTTCTGGTGGGGCTGGGGCTGGCGGGGTTGTTTCTGGCGGAGCCGCGCCTGTTCGTGGCGCTGAAGGTGGTGTCGGTGGTCTACATGCTGTGGCTGGCGTGGAAGATCGCCACGGCTGCACCGCCGCGTGCGGGGGATGTGGCGGGCAGGCCGTTCAGCTTTGTGCAGGCCGCGGCGTTCCAGTGGGTGAACCCCAAGGCCTGGGCGATGGCGCTGACCGCCGTCACGGTCTATGCGCCGGGGGGCGAGGTCTGGACGACGGCGGCGGTGGCCGTGGTGTTCGCGATGGTCAACCTGCCGTCGGTCACCGTCTGGGCGGCAGCGGGGCAGGCGTTGCGCCGCTGGCTGGACACGCCGGGGCGGCTGCGCGCGTTCAACGTGACGATGGCGGTCCTGCTGGTGCTGTCGCTGTGGCCGGTGCTGTCGCACTGACTTTCCAAGCCGGGCTTGTGCCCCTATAAGCCGCGCAGTCGCAACAGGAGCCGCCCCATGCGCGAGGCCCGGATTACCCGCAAGACGACCGAGACCGATGTCACGGTGACGCTGAACCTTGACGGCACCGGGGTGTCGCAGGTGGCGACGGGCGTGGGGTTCTTTGACCACATGCTGGACCAGTTGGCGCGCCATGCGCTGATCGACATTGCGCTGACGGCGAAGGGCGATCTGCACATCGACGACCACCACACGGTCGAGGATTGCGGCATAGCCATCGGCCAGGCGCTGACGGCGGCGCTTGGCGACAAGCGGGGCATCCGGCGGTACGGGCATTTCCGGCTGGCGATGGACGACACGCAGGTGGCCTGCGCGTTGGACCTGTCGGGGCGGCCCTATCTGGTGTGGAACGTGGCGTTCACCGCGCCGAAGATCGGCAACTTTGACACCGAACTGGTACGCGAGTTCTTTCAGGCGCTGTCCACCCATGGCGGCATCACCCTGCATCTGGACCTGATCCACGGGATCAACAGCCATCACATCGCCGAGGCCGCATTCAAGGCCGTGGCCCGCGCCCTGCGCGAGGCGGTCGAACCCGATCCGCGCCGCGCCGGTGTGGTGCCATCCACCAAGGGCGTGCTGTGAGCCTGACGGTTCTGGTCGACTACGATTCGGGCAACCTGCATTCGG
This sequence comes from Rhodobacterales bacterium, assembly GCA_038209775.1. Lineage (GTDB taxonomy): Bacteria > Pseudomonadota > Alphaproteobacteria > Rhodobacterales > Rhodobacteraceae > JBBQXK01. The sequence continues at coordinate 71,605 of JBBQXK010000006.1, forward strand.
CGCAAAAGGCGTTCGAGCGGATGTCGGTGGATACCGGCGGTCAGGTGCTGGTGTCATCGCACCCCGAGGATGTGGCCCGCGCCGACCGGATCGTGCTGCCCGGCGACGGCGCGTTTCCGGCGTGCCGCCGCGCGCTTGGCGATATCGGCGGGCTGGCCGAGGCGATTGTCGAGGCGGTTGCGGTGCGGGGGCGGCCGTTCCTGGGCATCTGTGTGGGCATGCAGATGATGGCCACGCGCGGGCTGGAGTTTGGGAAAACGCCGGGCTTTGGGTGGATCGCCGGCGACGTGGTGCGGATTGCAGCACCGGGGCTGAAGGTGCCGCATATGGGGTGGAACGATCTGGTGATCGAGGGCGCGCATCCGGTGCTGGCGGGGATTGCCACGGGGGATCATGCGTATTTCGTGCATTCCTATCATCTGGCGGTGACGGATGTGGCGGACCGGCTGGCGCACGTCGATTACGGCGGGGCGGTCACGGCCATCGTCGGGCGGGGGACGATGCTGGGCACGCAGTTCCACCCCGAGAAATCACAGGCGACGGGGTTGCGGCTGATTGCGAATTTTCTGGGATGGAAGCCCTGACGGCACGGGCAGGCGCGGGGGCCGGCCCCCGCACCCCCGGGATATTTTCGCAAAGATGAAAGGGTCAGCGGCGGGTCAGGCGGCCGTCGATGACCGCGAGGCCTGCGAGGATCAGGGCAAGGCCTGCGGCGTGGCGGGGCAGGATCGTTTCGCCGAGGATCAGGATGCCGAGGGCGATGGCGCTGACCGGGACGAGGAAGGTGACGAGGGCCACGTTGACGGAACCCGCGTCGGCCAGAAGCCGGAAGAAGAGGATATAGGCGAATGCCGTGGACAACACGGCCAGTGCCGCGATGGCGGCGATCGCCGGGGCCGGGGGCATGGGCAGCGCCCAGGGTGTGTCAACAATGGCCACCAGTGGCATGAGAATCAGCGACGAGGCTGCCAGCATGCCGAACGCCGTGGTCATCGGGGCCAGTCCCCGCCGGTGGAACTGCCGCCCCCAGACGCTTGCAAACGCATAGGAAAGCGCGGCCCCGAGGCACAGCAGGTAGGGCAGCGCGTCCGCCACGCCGCCTGTTGCCGCCGCCCCGCCGACCATCACCGCGACACCGGCAAGCCCGATCACCAGCCCGCCCAGACGCGGGCCTGTCAGCCGCTCATCGTGGGACAGGACGGCGGCCACGATCAGCGTGAAAAGCGGCGTTGTGGCATTGAGGATCGCGGCAAGCGCCCCGGTGATCTGCCCCTGCGCCAGAACGAAGGCCGAGAACGGCAGGACATTGTTCAAGAGCCCCATCACCATCAGCGCAGGCCAGACAGCCGGTGCCGGAAACGGCGTGCGGGTGGCCGCCAGCACGAATGCCAGCATCCCGGTCGCAAGCATCACGCGTGCCCAGACGATGGTCAGCACCGGCAGGTGCGGCACCGCGATCTCGATGAAAAAGAACGATCCGCCCCAGAGAAGGGACAGGATCACCAGCCGGAACCAGTCAATGCGGCGCATGGGGAGGGGGGCACTCATGCCCCCGTCCTATCCTGTCCGCAGCACCGCCGCGACCCGGAACCGGCGGTTTACTTGGACCGCGTCCAGACCCCGCCTTCACGGCAGATACCGATGCGGCAGCCCGAGACCGACAGTTTGTCACCCGTCAGCACCAGCTTGGATTTGTATTCGGCGTCGCGGTCGGGGGAATAGACCATGCCGCGATACTCACCGTCACCGGCAGAAACCGTATCCCAGATGATCTTGCGCCCGACGTTGGGCGACGCGAACGTCTTGCCGGCGGCATCGAACGACTTGACCAGCGTGCCACAGATGGCGGCGCCGCAGGCCTTGACCTCGATCAGGCCGGAATTGCCGTTGTCGTCCTTGGCGGTGCGCCAGGTGCCCAGCAACGGCTCGGCCAGCGCCGCACTGGCCAGAAGTGCCATCGCGGCGGAAAGAAGAAGTGTTTTCATTGTGGGGGTCCTCCCTGAACCTGTGACGCATCTTTTGCCAAAGCCAGCCATCCGATCAAGCGTGACGTCGGGTCGCGACGCCCTCTTGGCATCGCAAACGGGCCGTGCCAGAAGCCGTGCGACATGATCCTGTACCCCGCCATCGACCTCAAGGACGGCCAGTGCGTACGCCTGTTGCGCGGCGCAATGGATGCGGCGACGGTGTTCGGTGCGGACCCTGCAGCACAGGCGCTGGCGTTCCAGAAGGCGGGTTGCGGCTGGCTGCATCTGGTGGACCTGAACGGCGCGTTCGCAGGCACCCCGGTGAATGGTGCGGCGGTGGAGGCGATCCTGGCCGCCGTCACGGTGCCCTGCCAGTTGGGTGGCGGCATCCGCGACATGGCGACCATCGGGATGTGGCTGTCGCGGGGGGTGGCGCGGGTGATCCTGGGCACCGTCGCGGTCGAGAACCCGGCGCTGGTGCGCGAGGCCGCGCGGGCCTTTCCGGGGCAGGTGGCGGTGGGCATCGATGCGCGCGGGGGCCTTGTCGCGACCAAGGGCTGGGCCACGGATACCGGCGTGCAGGCGACCGATCTGGCGCGGTCGTATCAGGATGCGGGGGTGGCGGCGGTGATCTACACCGACATCGACCGCGACGGGGCCATGCAGGGGCCGAACGTGGCGGCGACCGAGGCGCTGGCGCGGGCCGTCACCATTCCGGTCATTGCCAGCGGTGGCGTGTCGTCGCTGGCCGACCTGATCGCACTGCGTGATACCGGCGTGATCGCCGGGGCCATCTCGGGGCGGGCGCTGTATGAGGGGGCGCTGGATCTGGGGCAGGCGCTGGCTGCGTTGCGCGCGGGCTAACGGCGCAACTCTGCCGCCACCGCCCGCCCGCGCCGCACACCTTCGCGGGCGCCCATCACCTCCAGCCAGCGGGCAAGGTTCGGCTTGTCGGACAGCGTCTGCTGCTGCCCCTCCCACAGCGAAGCCCATGGCCAGATTGCGAAATCGGCGATTGACAGGAAATCACCGGCCACAAACGCCGCCTTTGCCAGTTGCCGGTCCAGCACGCCATACAGACGCTCAACCTCACGGCGGTAGCGGTCCTTGGCATAGGGGATGTCCTGCGGCGGCGTCTGCAGCAGCGCGAATTTCAGGAAATGATGCGCCTGACCAGCCATCGGGCCGACGCCGCCCATCTGCCACATCAGCCATTGCTCGACGTTGATGCGGTCACGCTCGGTTGTGCCGATGAACCGGCCGGTTTTGCGCGCCAGATACAGAAGGATCGCGCCCGATTCGAACATCGACACCGGCGTGCCCCCCGGCCCGTCGGGGTCGGTGATTGCGGGCATGCGGTTGTTGGGTGAGAGGGTGAGGAATTCGGGGCGGAACTGGTCGCCCTTGGCGATATCGACCAGCGATATGCGGTAGGGCAGGCCCATCTCCTCCAGCGCCACGGTGATTTTCCAGCCGTTGGGCGTGGGCCAATAGTAGAGGTCGATCATCGGTGTTCCCCGCAGGTTCGCGCTATTGTGCGGCGAAACCCGTGGGGCGCAAGGGGCGTGTGACAAGGCGCGACCAGCGGGGTGCTGTGGCGGTGGGCAGGGCCGCGCGCAGCATCGGCAGGGTCAGCGTGTCGGGGCGGTGCAGGAAGGCGCGGTACATCGGAAAGAGGCCCGGGCGCATGTAGGCCGACCAGTGGCAGATGCGGCGGACCGGGTCGGCCGTCGGATAACCAAGGCCGCGCAGCCCGTCGCGATGCTGTGTGCCGTCGATCTGCACCGTCACCACGTTCGGCGCATCAAGGCCCGCCCCAAGCGCAGGGCCACAGCCGCCCCCGAGAAGAACCTCTATGCCCTTGTCATAAAAGTCATTTTCGCGGCTGGTGATGTTCAGCACCTGCGCCGTGCGGCCGGCGGGGGTGGCAAGGGCGTCGATTGTGGGGTCGCGAAACTCGGCCGCTGACAACAGCACCATCCGCCCCACATCGCCTGCGTCAAGATGCGCCAGCGCCGACAGCGCCACGCGGCAGCCCAGCGAATGGCCGATCATCCCGACCGGCCCCGCGCCCGCCGCCCGCAGGGTGGCGATCAGCATTGCGAGGGCATGGCCTGCGCGGGCAGCCTCGGCGTAGGCGGCCCAGAGCGAACCGTCGGCATGCCAGCCAAAGCCGATGCCAGTCCGCGCGCCCTGCAGCCCGAGGCGGCGCGACCATGACAGGGTGCGGGGGTTGGGCTGGCCGGGGGTGGTGGAATAGATCGTGCGATGCGGGTCTTTTGCAGCGATGTCGGGGGTATAGCGGTAGCCGTGCAGCATGATGGTGATGGGTGTGCCGGGTGGCAGAGCGGTGATCCCCGCAGCGGGTGCGGGCCATTTTCCGTTTGCATTCACGGCGATGACAGTCATCGCTTTACCCCGGTTACGGGCGCCCCTTGGCCCAGTTGCTGCGCACATTTAGGCAAATCTGCGAAATCGGCATGAAACTGGCATGAACCATGCGTGACGGTGCTTGACGGCAACGCAACGGGGCGGGGATTCTGTACGGATCGAACATGCCGCGCTCTGGTCTTGACGTGCCGGGGCGGCAGGAGTATCCGGGATGTCCGTGGCAATTTGTGACCGGATTGCGGGCCACGTTAAACAAACCGCTAAAGAGGTGACGGGCGATTGGCCCCGGAACCCCTTGGTTTTCCGGGGCTTTTTCTTTGGCCAGGGGGCCTGCACGATGACCGACTGGAAGACCCGCACCAAACTGGTCCACGAGGGCAGCCGACGCAGCCAGTATGGCGAGATGGCCGAGGCGATCTTTCTGACACAAGGGTTTGTGTACGACACCGCCGAGGCTGCCGAGGCGCGGTTCGTCAAGGCGGGGGATGATGAGTTCATTTATGCCCGCTACGGCAACCCGACGGTGCGGATGTTCGAGGAGCGGATTGCGGCGATCGAGGGCACCGAGGATGCGTTTGCGACGGCCAGCGGCATGGCGGCGGTCAGTGGGGCGCTGACGTCGATGCTGCGGGCCGGGGACCATGTGGTTTCGGCAAAAGCGCTATTCGGATCATGCCTTTACGTTCTGGAAGAGGTGCTGACGCGGTATGGCGTCCGGGTGACGTTTGTCGATGGCACTGATCTGGCACAATGGGAAAAGGCTGTGGTTCCGGGCACAAAGGCGGTGTTCTTTGAGTCAATGGCGAACCCCACGCTGGAACTGGTTGATATCACGGCAGTATCCGCGATTGCGCACCGGGTGGGGGCGATTGTGATCTGCGACAACGTGTTTGCCACGCCGATCTTCTCCAGGGCGGTGGCGCAGGGTGCCGATGTGGTCGTCTATTCCACCACCAAGCACATCGATGGGCAGGGGCGGGCGCTGGGGGGCGTGGTTTGTGGCACCAAGGATTGGGTGCGCAAGGTGCTTGAACCCTACATGAAGCATACCGGCGGGTCGATGAGCCCGTTCAACGCCTGGATCATGCTGAACGGGATGGCGACGCTGGACCTGCGGTGTCGGGCGATGGCGGAGGGGGCGTTGACGGTCGCCAAGTGGCTGGATTCGCAGGAAAATCTGACGAAAGTCATTTATCCGGGGCTGGCGGGGCATCCGCAGCATGCGCTGGCGATGGCGCAGATGGGGTCGGGGGGGACGCTGGTCACGTTTGACGCAGGGTCAAAGGAGGCCGCATTCGGGATGCTCAACGCGTTGGAAATCATCAAGATTTCCAACAACTTGGGCGATGCGAAATCCATTGCGACCCATCCGGCGACGACCACCCACCAACGCCTGCCGCAGGCGCAGAAGGATGCGCTGGGCATCACGCCGGGGCTGATCCGGTTGTCGGTGGGGCTGGAAGACCCGGACGATCTGATTGCCGATCTGGCGCAGGCGATGGGGCTGTAAACCCGCAAAACGGGGATGTGCATTCGATGCACAGTCCATGCACAACCCGTCTGCATGCCGACGCTGCACCGGCAGGGGGGAAAAACGGGGCGTTGCCGACCGGCAGGCACGTCCCACCTTGCAATGGGCCGGCCTGATTGCCACCTGAGAGTGATCCGGGGCGCCGTGCCCCGCGTAGAACCTTTAGACATTGACGGCCCCCCGAGACGAGGGCGGCCCGAACCGGAAGGATACCCGCCATGAACGTCCATACCCCCGAGATCGACCGTCTGCCCACGCGCGCCGAGGCTGAGGCGGCGCTGGCGCTGTTGCGGCAATGGGCGGGCAAATCGTCGGATGACGAGATTGCCGATCTGTCGCCGGCGGCGCTGGTGCTGGTGGGGATACCGGCCTATCCCGAACTTGGGCGCACCTATCCGGTCGAGTTTCGGGCCGATGACGCCTACAAGGCGGGCTTGCCCGATCTGCAGAACGGGCCTGCGAGCCTGATCGTGGGGGCGCATGTGCCGATCCAGCATGTCGGCATCGCGAACTTCCGGCTGCCGGTGAAATACCGCACCCGCGATGCGGGCGACATGGTGCTGGAGACCAGCGTGACGGGCACCGTCAGTCTGGAGGCCGAAAAGAAGGGCATCAACATGAGCCGCATCATGCGGTCGTTTTATGCCCATGCGGGGGAGGTGTTCAGCTTTGAATTGATCGAGCGCGTGCTGGACGACTACAAGAACGACCTTGGATCGTACGACGCGCGGATCATGATGCGGCTGTCGTTTCCGATGCAGGTGAGCAGTCTGCGGTCGGGGCTGGTGGGGTGGCAGTATTACGATATCGCGTTGGAACTGGTGGAACAGGCGGGGGTGCGCAAGAAGATCCTGCATCTGGATTTCGTCTATTCCAGCACCTGCCCCTGTTCGCTGGAACTGTCGGAACATGCGCGCCGGACGCGCGGGCAACTGGCGACGCCGCACAGCCAGCGGTCGGTGGCGCGGATCAGTGTCGAGGTGGTGCCGGGGCGGACGCTGTGGTTCGAGGATCTGGTGGAACTGGCGCGCAAGGGCGTGCCGACCGAGACGCAGGTGATGGTGAAACGTGAGGATGAACAGGCGTTTGCGGAACTGAACGCGGCCAACCCGATCTTTGTCGAGGATGCGGCGCGGGCGTTTTGTGCGGTGCTGGCGGGGGACGCGCGGATTGGCGATTTCCGGGTGCTGGCCAGCCATCAGGAAAGCCTGCACAGCCATGACGCGGTGAGCCTGTTGACCAAAGGCAAGACGTTTGCCGCCGACAGTCTGGACCCGCGTCTGTTCCAGAGCCTGATCCACGCGGGGTGACGCCTGCCCGATCCTTGGGCGGGTGTCCGGGATTGCCGAACCCTGATCCCACGGCTTCGGCCGGCGGGGATTGACAGTGCCAGCGGGCAGGCCCAAGCCTGCCCGCACCATGGCCATCGATCTGCGTCCCGTGTTCCACATCATCGGCCTGATGCTGTTGGCGTTCGGGGCGGTGATGATATTTCCGGCAGCACTTGATCTGGCCGGGGGTTTGCCCGACTGGCGCGCGTTTGTGACTGCGGGCGTGGCCTCGATGTTTGTGGGCGGTGCGATGGCGGCGGCGACGGCGGATGCGCCGCTGCGGTCGCTGGACGGGCGGCAGGCATTTGTGCTGACGGTGGGGATCTGGGTATCGCTGTCGGGGTTCGGGGCGCTGCCGTTCATGCTGGGGCCGCCGGAGTTGTCGTTCACCGATGCGGTGTTCGAGGCGGTGTCGGGCATCACCACCACGGGATCGACGGTGATCGTGGGGCTTGATGCGCTGCCGCCGGGGATCAACCTGTGGCGGGGCATGCTCAACTGGATCGGCGGCTTGGGGATTGCGTTCGTGGCGATGATCTTTCTGCCGGTGATGCGGGTGGGGGGGATGCAGTTTTTCAAGACCGAGGGTTTTGACACGATGGGCAAGGTGCTGCCGCGCGCCGCAGACATCGCGCGGGCTCTGGTCAATGTCTATGCCGGGCTGACGTTTGCCTGCATCGGGGTTTATGCAGCACTGGGGATGGAGCCGCTGGATGCGGTGGTGAATGGTGCGGCGACGATTGCGACGGGGGGGTTTTCGCCGTCGGACGCGAGTTTCGGCAAGTATCCGGGGGCGGCGGAATATGCGGGGGCGCTGTTCATGCTGTTGGGGAGCCTGCCCTATATCCGCTATGTGCAGATGGTGACGGGCAGCCCCGGTGCGCTGTGGCGCGATCTGCAGGTGCGGGGGATCGTCAAGGTGCTGGTGGTGGCGCTGGCGGTGATCGTGGTGTGGCGGCTGGCAACGTCGGATCAGGCCGTGGAGCCGGTGTTCCGTGAGGCGTTGTTCAACCTGTCATCGGTGCTGACGGGAACCGGGTTCTTTTCGGGGTCATTCGGCGGCTGGGGGCCGTTTGCGATGATCGTGGCGATGGTGCTGGGGATGATCGGCGGCTGTTCGGGGTCAAGTTCCGGCGCGCTGAGCATCTTTCGCGTGCAGGTGATGATGCGGGCCATCGGCATGGGAGTGCAGCGGATTGCCGAGCCAAGCCGGGTGACGATGCTGCGTTATGACGGGCGGCCGGTGTCACAGGACACGGTGGCGGGGGTCATGACGTTCGTGAACGGCTATATCGTGACGCTGGGGGTTCTGAGCGTGGCGCTGACGCTTACGGGAATCGATGCGACGTCGGCGATCTTTGCGATCTGGACGTCGATGGGCAACATCGGCTACGGCTATGGGCCGCTGGTGGCGGCGACGGGGACGTTCCGCGATTTCAATGATACGGCGATCTGGATCATGACGCTGGCGATGCTGATGGGGCGGCTTGGGTTGCTGGCGATCTTTGTGCTGGCGCTGCCGCGGTTCTGGGTGGCTTGACAGGGGCGGGGTGATCCGACGACCTTGCGCCCCATGCTGGACTTGCGCCCTGTCGGATACATCATCGGCCTTCTGGTGGCGACACTGGGTGTGCTGATGGTATTCCCGCTGATCCTTGATGTGGCGGCGGGGGATGGGAACTGGCGGGCGTTCTTCATCTCGGGGTTGATCAGTCTGGGGGCGGGGGGGCTGGTGGCGCTGTCTTGTGCCAGTGGCGCGGGGCGGGGGCTGACGCTGCAGCAGTCGTTCATCCTGACGACGGGGGTCTGGGTGGCGATGCCGGCCTTTGGCGCGCTGCCGTTTGTCATTGGTGAGCCCGGCGCGCCCTATCTTGATGCGCTGTTCGAGGCGGTGTCGGGGATGACGACCACCGGCACCACGGCGTTTCCGTCGCTGGACACGCTGCCGCCCGGGGCCAACATGTGGCGCGCGATGCTGCAATGGCTGGGGGGGCTGGGCATCGTCATCGTGGCGATGATCTTTCTGCCGGTGATGAAGGTCGGCGGCATGCAGTTCTTCAAGTCCGAGGGGTTCGACACGCTGGGCAAGATCCTGCCGCGTGCGCTGGATATCTCGGCGGCGCTGATCCAGATCTACATCGTGATGACGCTGGCCTGTGCGCTGACCTATGCGATGCTGGGGATGGGCGGGTTTGATGCGGTGTTCCATGCGATGTCGACGGTGTCGACAGGCGGATTTTCCAGTTATGACCGCAGCTTCGGGGCATTCGCGGGGATTCAGGAATATGCCGCGTCGGTGTTCATGATCCTGGCATCGTTGCCGTTCATCCGGTTCGTGCAGGTGGCGCAGGGCGATCTGGGGCCGATGTTCCGGGATGTGCAGGTGCGGGCCTATCTGCGCTGGAACGCCTATGCGATTGCGGCGGTGGTCGCGTACGAGGTGACGGTGCGCGGGGCCGAGTTCTGGCCGATGCTGCGCGAGGCCACGTTCAACGTGATCTCGACGTTTTCGGGCACCGGGTTTGCCAGTGTGGACCTGACGGCATGGGGGCCGTTTCCGTTTGCCATCCTGATCATCGTCGGGCTGATCGGGGGCTGCACGTCATCGACCGGGTGTTCGATCAAGGTGTTCCGCTATCTGATCCTGTTCGAGGCGATCAAGGTGCAGGTGCGGCGGTTGCAAAGCCCGTCGTCGGTGTTGTTCGTACGCTATCAGGGGCGGCGGGTGGATGAGGAGGTGATCACCTCGGTCTGCGTGTTCTTCACGCTGTTCATCCTGACGTTCGGGCTGTTGTCGGTGGGGCTGTCGCTGACCGGGCTGGGGTTCCGCACGGCGGTGACGGCGGCGTGGACGGCGGTGGCGAATGTGGGGCCGGTGTTCGGCTCTGAAGTGGGGCCGACCGGGGCCATCGACGGGTTTCCGACATCGGCCAAATGGATGATGATCGGGGGCATGCTGGTGGGGCGGCTGGAGTTGCTGTCGGTCTATGTGCTGTTGCTGGCGCGGTTCTGGCGCACCTGACCCGGGGCCCGGCGCGCGGTCACGGCCAGCAGGACACCAGCACCGTCATCTGCGTGGCGCGCCTTGTAAGGTCGGCAGGGGCCAGTGCGCCGTCGCGCACCGCCGGCGGCAGGGTCAGGCCCGCCGTGACCAGTCGTGCCGCGATGGCAGAACTGCCTGCGGCAAAGGACACGCCTTCGGGCAACTGCCGGGTGCCGCCGGTTTCGCGCGGCAGAAGCATCCCCAGAACCGCGCCCGAGGCATCCAGAACCGGCCCGCCCGCATCGCCCGGCAGGACATCCAGCGACAGACGCCGCAGGTCAGCCTCGCCGTTCAGGCCGCTGTCGGCCTCAACCGTGCCGAAGGTCAGGGCGGGGGCGGGCAGGGCGTCTTCGTAGGAATAGCCCGCCACTGCAATTTCCGACCCAAGCCGGGGCGCACTGGCCTCAAGCCCCGCGACGGCGGCGGGGGCGAGGGGTTTGGCGGGGGTCAGAAGGGCAAGGCCAAGGGCTGCATCGGTCAGGGTCACGGTCGCTTCGGTATCGCGGTCAAGGGTGATGCGGGCACAGCCCGTCACCGCCTCGGGCACGGTGATGACCGCGCCCGCCGTGGTGACATAGAACCCGGTGCGGGACCGTTCCGGGCGGCGCACCTCCATCCCCGCCAGCATGCCCGCGCGTGCGCTGTCGTCCAGTGGCACGAGGCCGGGGTCAAGGGCACGGGTGCCCACGGGTTTGAAGCTGGCCTTCATGGTTTGCAGGACCGTGTCGGCGGTGGCCGCTGCCTGCGGCTCCCAAGTCAGCATCCAGCCTTTGATAAGGCCCTGTGACAGGCCCGCCTCGGCATGGGTGGCGATGCGGGCATCGGCGGCGTCGATGGTGAAAGACCGGTCACCGCGTTCGCGGGGGCCGGTCAGGGGGACGATGTCCAGCGTCTGGAGGATGTCGTAAAGGCCGTACAGCGATGCCTCATCCCCCGGCTGCGAGATCAGGGTCAGGCGGATGCCGCTGTTATCTTTGGCGCGGTACTGCACGAACGGCGGGTCGTAGCGGTCAAACTCCACAAGGGCCGAGGGCAGGGCAAATTCGATGCCCGATTCAGGCTCGGTCGTGGCGACAAGGCCAAGTTCCGCCTCGATCCGGGCGCGTTCGCCCAACAGGGTGGCGCGTTGTTTGGTGGTAAGGACGCCGGTTTCGGTGACGCCCTGTGCGACCTGCCATGCGGCGATGGACGCGCGGGTGCCGGGGCCGAAGGCGCCGTCGATGGCGTTGGTGTAGAAGCCGAACCATTGCAGGGCGGACTGGATCGCCTCGCGTTCATCACGCGACAGGGCGGCCTCGGCGCGGCGGGCTTCGGCCACGGTTTCCTCGGGTTCGGGTGCGGGTGCGGGGGGGGCGGGGATCGGTTCGGGGGTGATGACGGCGGTTTCGGGGGTGGTGTCGGGGGTGGCATCCGGGGTCGCATCGGGCAGGGTGGTCACGTCAACGGGTGCCGGCGGGGCCACGCCCACCAGCGGGGCATCGGCGGGGTTCACGCCCACCGGCCAGAAAGGGGCGCGGAACAGGGTGCCTTCGGTCACGAAGCTGTCCGCGGGCACCAGATTGTTGACCCGCAGGTCCGACAGCCGCAGGGCCGCACTTTCGGGGGCATAGGGGCCAAGGGCGATGGCGTACCAGCCCGAGGCCATGCGGAACCCGGCCACATCGGGAAACGCCCCGGCATAGGCACGCGCCCGTTCCTCGGCCCCGGCAAGGGTTGGCTGCGCCTCGATCTGCACCCATGCGCGGGGGCCGGTCTGCGCCTGCGCGATGCCCCCCAGACCCGGGGCCAATACCAGCGCCATCACAAGGCCCAACAGCCGCACCGCAACACCGATATCCAACGTCAGACCCCTGCAACAAATCCGTTACCCCGCCAGACCATAATTTGTAACGCTTGGCCAGAGCATCGGGCGGTCAGGAATGTCGCCCGCGCGGTAATTTTTCGTGTGTTCCCGCTGAGGTTGTCGCGGTTGACGCGGGCCCCCCGCGCGGATTGACCCCCTGCAGCGATCTGCCTATGGAAGGGGCGTCAATCGCCACGGGGAAGCCTGCCGATGAACGATGCCGTGGCCAGACCCACCAGCTTTCAGGACATCATCCTGGCGCTGATGACCTATTGGGCATCGCGGGGCTGTGCCGTGCTGCAACCCTATGACATGGAGGTGGGGGCGGGCACGTTCCATCCGGCGACCACGCTGCGCGCCTTGGGGTCGCGGCCCTGGGCCGCCGCCTATGTGCAGCCTTCACGGCGGCCGACCGACGGGCGCTATGGCGAGAACCCGAACCGGTTGCAGCATTACTATCAGTATCAGGTCATCATCAAACCATCACCGCCCGATCTGCAGGACCTGTATCTGGGGTCATTGCGGGCCATCGGCATCGACCCTTCGCTTCACGACATAAGGTTTGTCGAGGATGACTGGGAAAGCCCCACGCTGGGCGCCTGGGGTCTGGGGTGGGAGGTGTGGTGCGACGGGATGGAGGTGTCGCAGTTCACCTATTTCCAGCAGGTCGGCGGGCATGACTGCAAGCCTGTTTCGGGTGAATTGACCTATGGGCTGGAGCGGCTGGCGATGTATGTGCTGGGCGTGGATCATGTGATGGACATGCCGTTCAATGATCCTGCGTCGCCTACCCCGCTGAGCTATGGCGACATCTTCCGCCAGACCGAACAGGAATACTCGCGCCACAACTTTGACGTCGCCGATACCACCCAGCTTTTGCGCCATTTCGAGGATGCCGAGGCGGAATGCGGGCGTATTCTGGCGGCTGATCCGGTCGACAAGGCGGGCCGGGTGATCGTGATGGCGCATCCGGCCTATGACCAGTGCATCAAGGCCAGCCACTTGTTCAACCTGCTGGATGCGCGCGGCGTGATCTCGGTGACCGAGCGGCAGGCCTATATCGGGCGGGTGCGGGCCTTGGCCAAGGCCTGTGCCGATGCGTTTGTGACCACGCCCGCCGGGGCCAGCGCATGATGGGCAAGGCGGTCGGCATCCTGATCGTGGTGACCGCGCTGATCGGCGGCGCGGTGCTGTATTACCTGCAGGTCTATGCCTTTTACACCCGGCTGCCTGCCGCTGCCGTGGCCGACCTGCGGGTGACGCTGGCCGATGGCCGCGAGGTGCCGGTGACGGCCACCGATTTCGACGGCATCGACGCCGCCAGTTCGCCCATCCGCTACCGCGCCTGCCTGACGCCCGAGGCGCTGCCGCCGCTGGCCGAGCTTGCCCCCTATCCCGCCGCCGATCCCCTGAACGCGCCGATGTGGTTCATGTGCTTTGACGCCCGCGCCATCGGCGAGGCGCTGGAGACGGGGCGGGCGCAGGCGGTTCTGGCGCAGAAGGATTTGCATTACGGCATCGACCGGGTGCTGGCGCTGATGCCTGACGGGCGCGCCTATGTCTGGCACCAGATCAACCCCTGCGGCATGGCCGTGTTCAACGGCAAGACCGCCCCCGAAGGCTGTCCGCCGCCGCCCGTCCGCGCGGCGGCCACGAGGTAACCAGACCCATGCCCGACCTTCTGATCGAACTCTTCTCCGAGGAAATCCCCGCCCGGATGCAGGCCCGCGCCAGTGCCGACCTGAAACGGCTGATGACGGACGGGCTGGTGTCGGCGGGGCTGACCTATGTGTCGGCCGGCGCCTTTGCCACGCCGCGCCGCCTGACGCTGGCGGTTGAGGGGCTGACGGCGGCCAGCCCGGCCCAGACCGAGGAACGCAAGGGGCCAAGGGCCGACGCGCCGGATGCGGCGGTTGAGGGGTTCCTGCGGTCAACGGGGCTGACCCGCGAGCAACTGGTGCTGCGCGATCAGGGCAAGTCGCAGGTGTTCTTTGCCGTCGTGGAACGCCCGGGCCGCCCCGCCGGTACGATCGTGGCCGAGGTGCTGGAGGGGGTGATCCGTACCTTCCCATGGCCCAAGTCGATGCGCTGGGGCAATGGCACCTTGCGCTGGGTGCGGCCTTTGAAATCCATCCTCTGTGTCCTGACCGACGAGGGGGGCGCCACCGTGGTGCCCCTGTCGGTGGACGGGATCGCGGCGGGGGACACCACCGAGGGCCATCGGTTCCTGTCGCCGGGCCGTTTCGTGGTGCGGTCGTTTGACGACTACTCCGCGCGCCTGCGCCGCGCCCATGTGATGCTTGACCCCGCCGAGCGGGAGGCGTCGATCTGGCAGGGGGCCACGAACCTCGCCTTTGCGGCAGGGCTGGAGGTGGTGCCGGATGCGGGGCTGTTGGCCGAGGTGGCGGGGCTGGTCGAATGGCCGGTGCCGCTGATGGGCCGGATATCGGATGAGTTTCTGGGGCTGCCGCCCGAGGTTCTGCAAACCTCGATGCGCGAACATCAGAAGTTCTTTTCGGTGAAGAACCCCGCCACGGGCCGGATCGAGGGGTTCGTGACCGTGGCCAACATGGTGACGGCGGATGACGGGGCCACGATCCTGAAGGGCAACCTCAAGGTGCTGTCGGCGCGGCTGTCCGACGCACGTTTCTTCTGGGAGAATGACCTGCGTGTGGCGAAGGCGGGGATGGGCGCGTGGGTTGACGGGTTGGCGGCGGTGACGTTCCACAACAAGCTGGGGTCACAGGCCGAACGTGTAGGGCGCATCGCGGCGTTGGCGCGTGAGATTGCGCCCATGGTGGGGGCCGATCCTGCATTGGCCGAAGCGGCGGCGCGGGTGGCCAAGGCCGATCTGCGGTCGGCGATGGTGGGCGAGTTCCCGGAATTGCAGGGCGTGATGGGCATGTACTATGCCCGCGAGGCCGGGTTGCCTGAGGCGGTGGCACTGGCCTGTCGCGATCACTATGCGCCGCTGGGGCCATCGGATGCAGTGCCGTCCGAGCCTGTGTCGGTGGCGGTGGCGCTGGCCGACAAGATTGACACCTTGTGCGGGTTCTGGGCGATTGATGAGAAGCCTACGGGGTCGAAGGACCCATTTGCGCTGCGCCGGGCGGCGTTGGGGGTTTTGAGGTTGGTGGTGGGGAATGGTGCTAGGGTTGAACTAAAGACAACTCTCTTCATCGGAGGTGATCTACATTACCAGCAGTTCCAACGCGAAGCTGCAGACGACATTCAGTCTGGAGATGAAAAGCTCGCATTGAGTTTGGGAATTGCGTCTCGGCATTTGGAGGAAGCGAGGGAGCTACTTCGCATGCACCTTCCTCGTCGAGATACGAAATCAAAGTTTCTTGAACTCAACTTGCAAACACGCGTTGGAGACATCCAAGATCCAGATGACGACCTCCTCACCTTCCTCCACGACCGCCTCAAGGTCACCCTCCGCGATCAGGGCATCCGCCCTGACGTCATCGACGCCTGCCTCGCCATGCCCGGCAACGACGACCTCACCCTTCTCGTCAAACGCGCCCAGGCCCTTGCCGCTACACTCAAAACCGACGACGGCGCGAACCTCCTCCAGGGCTTCAAGCGCGCCAACAACATCCTGACCGCCGAAGAGAAAAAGGACGGCGTCGAATACTCCTACGGCCCCGACGTCAAGTTCGCCGAAGGCCCCGAGGAACGCGCCCTCTTCGCCGCCCTTGACCATGCCGAAACCATCATCACCCCCGCCATGGCGCAGGAAGATTTCGCCACCGCCATGCAGGCCATGGCCACCCTGCGCGCCCCCGTCGACTCCTTCTTCACCGCCGTACAGATCAACACCGACAATCAGGTTGTCCGCCGCAACCGCCTGAACCTCCTCCACCGCATCCGCAGCCTGTGTGCGCAGGTGGCAGACCTGACCAAACTCGACGGCTAACCCCTTTTTCTGTCCCCAAATATCCCACGGGGGTTTGCCACCGGGAACGCCACCGGTTCGAGTGACCGGTGGCATGGGGGGGTGTGAAACCCCCCGGTCCTGCCCGCGACACTTGCGCCACTGTCACAAAGGCGTATGCTGCGCCTGAACATCAGGTGCCGCAGTGCAGAAACACGATCCCATCACCGATTATGCGGTGATCACGCCGACGGCGCGGATTGCCGCCGTCACCCATGGCTGGCGCGCGAAGTGCCTGCAAAGGCTGGTCCGCATGGACCTGCCGGTGCCGCAGACGGTGACGCTGCCGGTGGCCACGGTGCGGGCCATCGCCGCCGGGCAGATGCCCGACACCCGCGCCATCCTGACCCATTTCGGCGAGGCGCCGCTGGTGTCGGTGCGCCCCAGCCCCGAAAACTCGGATTGGGGCGGCCCTTCGACCGTTCTCAACATCGGGCTGAACGCGGCGCGGCATGCGCGGCTGGCGGAAACGCACGGGCAGGCGGCGGCGGACAAGTTGTATCTCAAGTTCGTGCAGGGCTATGCGGTGCATGTGGCGCGGCTGGACCCCGAGATGTTCGCGGGCCAGACCCCCAGTGCCGACAGTCTGCGCGAGGCGCTGCGCGCCTACCGTGACGAGATGGACGAGGCGTTCCCCGAGGACCCGGCACAGCAGTTGTCCGGGGTTCTGCGGTCGATGGCGCGGGCGTGGGAGGGGACTTCGGCACGCCTTTTGCGGCAGGCCAAGGGGGCCCCTGCCGAGGGGGGGCTTGGGTTGATCGTGCAAGCGATGGCGCAGGGGATCGGGCAGGGGCTGTCAGGGTCGGGGGTGATCCAGTTCGTCGATCCGGTCACGGGCGCGCCGCAGATCACCGGCCGCTACCTCAGCCAGAGCCAGGGGCGCGATGCGCTGACCCAGACCGAGGCGCTGTACCTGACCCGCGATGTGCGCGGGCCGTCGCTGGAAGAGCTGTCACCCGACCGCTTTGCCGATCTTCTGCGCTTTGGCAGCGCCTGCCGCCAGCGACTGCGCGAAGAGATGCAGGTCGAGTTCACCATCGATGACGGCAACCTGGCAGTGATCGACGCGGTCAAGGTGGTGCGGTCATCGCGGGCGTCGCTGAAGATCGCGGTGGCGCTGGCCGAAGAGGGGATCATCACCCGCGACGAGGCGATTCTGCGGGTGGAACCGCGCGCGCTGTCGGAATTGTTGCACCCGCAGATCGACCCGCGCAGCCCGCGCGATGTGTTCGGGCGCGGGATGCCGGCCAGTCCGGGGGCGGCCACCGGCAAGATCGTGTTTTCGTCGCAAGGCGCGCAGGCGTCGGCAGCGCGGGGCGAGCCGTGCATTCTGGTGCGTCGGGAAACCGCGCCCGAGGATATCCGGGGCATGCATTCGTCGGTCGGTGTGCTGACCGAACGGGGCGGCATGACCAGCCATGCGGCGGTGATCGGGCGCGGTCTGGGGCTGCCCTGCATCGTCGGCGCGTCCGAGCTGCGCTTTGATGGCAAAGAGCGGAAACTGACCGCCAAGGATGGCCGCGTCTTCCGCGAGGGCGACACGATCACCGTCGATGGCACCACGGGTGAAGTGCTGGCGGGGGCCGCCGACATGCTGCCGCCCGCGCTGGACGACACGTTCCGCACATTGCTGGGCTGGGCTGATGCGGTGCGCGACATTGGTATCCGCGCCAATGCCGACACCCCTGCGGACGCCGCAACCGCCCGCCGGTTCGAGGCGCAGGGGATCGGGTTGTGCCGCACCGAACACATGTTTTTCGAGGAAGATCGTCTGGTCGCGATGCGCGAGATGATCTTTGCCGATACCGCCAAGGACCGCGCCGGGTCGCTGGCCCGCATCCTGCCGATGCAGCGTGATGACTTTGTGCAGTTGTTTGAAATCATGGCCGGATTGCCCGTCTGCATCCGCCTGTTCGACCCCCCCCTGCACGAGTTTCTGCCGCAATCGCGTGAGGGTTTGCGCGAATTGGCCGAGGCGCTGGACCGGCCCCTGTCCGAGGTCACCCGGCGGGCGGAATCGCTGACCGAGTTCAACCCGATGCTGGGGATGCGCGGGGTTCGGCTGGGTGTCGTGCTGCCCGAGATCTATGACATGCAGGCGCAGGCGATATTCGAGGCGACGGTCGAGGTCGGGCGGCGCGGGGCGATCGTGGTGCCCGAGGTGATGATCCCCCTTGTCAGCGCGCGGCGCGAGGTCGAGCTGGTCAAGACCCGTATCGACGCGGTTGCGGCAATGGTGCGCACCCAGACGCGGCGCGATTTTACCTATCGGCTGGGGGTGATGGTCGAAACCCCGCGTGCCGCCCTGCGCGCGGGTGAGATTGCCCAGCACGCGGCGTTCCTGTCGTTCGGGACCAATGACCTGACACAGATGACCTATGGCATGAGCCGCGATGACGCGGGCAAGTTCATGAATACTTATGTGCAGCAGGGCGTGTTCCCCGAGGATCCGTTCCATGTGCTGGACGTGGACGGGGTGGGCGAGTTGCTGTTGATGGGGGCCGAGCGGGGGCGGGCGACGCGGGCCGATCTGACGTTGTCGATCTGCGGCGAGCATGGCGGGAACCCCGAATCGATAGCCTTCTGCCGCAAGGCGGGGTTCGATTATGTGTCCTGCTCACCTTACCGTGTTCCCCTGGCGCGGCTTGCGGCGGCGCATATTGCGCTGTTGGACAAGAAGCCGGATAATCGTTCCTGAACAATCGGTTGGAGCGATTGTTTCAGAAACAGCATTAATCCTATAGGCGGGTTTCTGCCGAAATGCCCGGTTCGGGCACGCCTGCGTTTACAGGTTCCCTTTCGATCATTAACCAAGGCCGCTGTTGCCTTTGCGGGTGGATCTTCATCCAGACCGCCACGTCAAGGGCCTTGGGGTGGAGCGGCCACGATGCAGACCTTGCGTTGCGTAGCCTGTGCGATTGTCACCAGTATTTCCCTTGTCTTTCCGGCGATTGCCGACACCACGCGTAGCACATCGAACGACCCCCGGGCGGCGACGCAGGCGGTGGCGGCGCTGCTGGGGGCGGACACGAACGCGATGGCGGCACTGCCGGATCAGACCCTTGCCCCGCGCAAACCTGTGGTGGCGCAGAAGGCCAAGGCGCCGGCGTTCCGCCCCGATGCGGCCTGGCTTGCGACCCAGCCGGTGGCCAAGGGCGGCGCGGACTGGGCCTGTCTGACCAAGGCCATCTATTTCGAGGCCCGGGGCGAGACGCTGGCGGGCCAGTTCGCGGTGGCCGAGGTGATCGTGAACCGCGCGGTCAGCGGGCTGTATCCGCGCAGCGTCTGCGGTGTGGTCGGGCAGCGGGGCGGCGGCGGGTGCCAGTTCAGCTATGTCTGTGACGGGCGGGCCGACACGATGCGCGACGGTGAGGCCACGCGGATCGCGGGCAAGATCGCGGCGGCGATGCTGGGCGGCGCGCCGCGCACCCTGACCAACGGGGCCACGCATTTCCACACCCGCGCCGTGCGCCCGGGTTGGGCGCACCGGTTCCCGCGCACCGCCGTCATCGGCGCCCATCTGTTCTATCGCCAGCCCGGGGCGCGGCCGACGGTCGCGGTCAACTGAGCCTGTCGCGGCAACAGGCTTGACCGCCGCACCCGGCACAGGCAGGGCTGGCACCGCGTGCAAGGATGCGCGCATCCACATCCCGGACAGCGCCCGATGACCGATGACACCAGCCTTGCCTTTGCCCACCCCGAGGCGCGCGCCGCAGCCCTTGCGGGGGACCGGCCGCTTGACCGGATTTCGCTGCGCGATCATGTGGTTCAGGCGGATATCGGGGCCTTTCAGCAGGAACGGGGACAGCGGCAGAGGCTGCGCTTCAACGTGGTGGTCGAGGTGGGGGCGGCGGGGCCGCTGAACGACGACGTCGACCGCATCCTGTCCTATGACCGCATCACCGAGGCGATTGCGGCGGAACTGGCGGCAGAGCGGCTGAACCTGTTGGAAACGCTGGCCGAAGGGGTGGCCGCGCGAATTCTGGCAGCACCGCAGGCGGTGCGGGTGTTCCTGCGGATCGAAAAGCTGGACATCGGTGCCTATGCGCTGGGTGTTGAAATCGTGCGCTCACGCGCGGGGGGGCCCGCGCCGCGCGGCGGCGACGGGTTGCACCCGCTGGTGGTGTTTCTGGACAACGCCACCATCGGTGCCCCCGACCTTGGCGCAAGACTGACCGGCTGGCAGGCGGAAGGTCCGGTAATCCTGACGGTCGGCCCCCCGGACGTGGCCCACCCGGCCACTGGCCACGCCCCGACGCAACGGCGGATCGATCTGTTGGCGATCGAGCAGAACGCCTGGGTTCTGGCCGCCCGCGACCCCCGTTGCGTGGTGGTGGAAACCCGGACCGAGATTGACTGGGCGATGCGACAGGGCCGGATGGTGGTCTGGGCCCCGTCGAAACTGGTGCTGGATGCGGTGGACGGGCCGTCGTCCCACGGCGCGGTCACGCTGGCCTTGTGGATGGCCGGGGTGGTGGGCGCGCGGGCGCTGATCGTTCACGGCGCTGTAACGGTTCCCGCCGACCCTTGCGTGCCGGTGATCCGCGCCCCCTGACCGGGCCCTTGCCAAGCGCCCACCCTTGCGCCACACCGCGTGGCGAAAACCGGCGTCTTGTGGTTTCTTCTTTGCCCCAAATACTCCCGCCGGAGGCTCCTGCCGATGAAACAGGGGCCGCGCGCGCAAGTACGGGACCGCCATGATCTACCCCCGACCCATCGTCATGCAGGACACAGCCCGCCCCAAGGCGGCCTATCCGCTGGCTGGTGGCTGGTGCTGGTTCGACCGGGCCGAGCTTCTGGAACGCGGCCAGCCGTCGCGCACGGTGCCCGCGCGCGATCTGCCGGCCGAAGTGCTGGACCGGCTGTGCGCGCCCCGCGCGGCCTTTGCGGGGATGGAACTGGACCGGGCCCGGATCATGGGCATCCTCAACGTCACCCCTGACAGTTTCTCGGACGGGGGGCGGTATCTGGACCATGCGGCGGCGCTGGCGCAGGGGCGGGCGCTGGTGGCGGAGGGCGCCGATGTGCTGGACATCGGCGGCGAAAGCACGCGGCCCGGGGCAGTTACGGTGCCCGACGACGACGAAATAGCACGCACCTCACCGGTGATCGCGGCATTGCGGGCGGCGGGGATGACCACGCCGATTTCGGTCGACACGCGCAAGGCGGTCGTGGCCCGGGCGGCGCTGGCGGCGGGGGCGGATGCGGTGAACGACGTGTCGGCGCTGGGGTACGATGCCGGGCTGGCGGGGGTGGTGGCGGGGGCGGGTTGTCCTGTGATCCTGATGCACGCGCAGGGCGCGCCTGCGACGATGCAGGACGATCCCCGGTACGGCGATGTGCTGTTGGATGTCTACGACGCGCTGGCGGCCCGGGTGGCGGCGGCAGAGACGGCAGGGATACCCCGCGACCGGATCATGATTGACCCCGGCATCGGGTTCGGCAAGACGGTGGCGCATAATCTGGCGCTGGTGCGGGGTCTGTCGCTGTTGCACGGGCTGGGGTTGCCGATGCTGCTGGGGGCGTCGCGCAAGCGGTTCATCGGCACTATCGGCGGTGACGCCGATGCTAGGATGCCCGGGTCGGTCGCGGTAGCGCTGGCGGGTGTGGCGCAGGGGGTGCAGATGGTGCGGGTGCATGACGTCGGGCCGACAAGGCAGGCCCTGTCCCTGTGGCAAGCGGTATGGAGCGTGCGATGACGCAGAAGCTGTTCGGAACCGATGGCGTGCGGGGCAGGGCCAACGCCTGGCCGATGACCGCCGAAATGGCGTTGCGGCTGGGGGCGGCGGCGGGCCGGTATTTCCGGCGCAGCGCTGCGGCGGGCGCGCACCGCGTGGTGATCGGCAAGGACACCCGCCTGTCGGGTTACATGCTGGAAAACGCGATGACGGCGGGGCTGACCTCGACGGGCATGAACGTGCTTTTGCTGGGCCCGGTGCCGACGCCGGCGGTGGGGTTCCTGACGCGGTCGATGCGGGCGGACTTGGGTGTGATGATCTCGGCCAGTCACAACCCGTCGCAGGACAATGGCATCAAGTTCTTTGGTCCCGACGGGTTCAAGCTGTCTGATGAGGCCGAGGCCGAGATCGAGGCGCTGGTCGCGTCCGACGTGACGCCCGCCGACCCCGACGACATCGGCCGGGCGCGGCGGATCGAGGATGGGCGCGGGCGGTATCAGGAGTTTGCCAAGACGACCTTTCCGTCCGGTCTGCGGCTGGACGGGATCAAGGTGGTGATCGACTGCGCCAACGGTGCCGCCTACAAGGCCGCGCCCGAGGTACTTTGGGAATTAGGCGCCGATGTGATCGCGGTGGGCGTGTCGCCGAACGGGCGCAACATCAACGACCGCTGCGGGTCGACCCATCCGATGACGGCGGCCGAGGCGGTGGTGGCGCATGGCGCGCATGTGGGCATCTGTCTGGACGGTGATGCCGACCGGGTGATGATCCTGGATGAGGCGGGGGCGGTGGCCGACGGTGACCAGTTGATGGCGCTCTTGGCCGCACGCTGGGCTGTCGAGGGGCGGCTGCGGGGTGGGGCTCTGGTGGCCACGGTGATGTCGAACCTGGGGCTGGAGCGGTTTCTGGGGGGGCAAGGGTTGCGGCTGGAACGGACGGCGGTCGGTGACCGCTACGTGGTCGAGCGAATGCGCGAGGGCGGGTTCAATCTGGGGGGCGAGCAATCGGGGCATGTGGTGATGACCGACTATGCCACGACCGGCGACGGGCTGATCGCGGGGTTGCAGTTTCTGGCCGAGATGGCGCGCACCGGCAGCAGGGCAAGCGACCTTTCGCACCAGTTCGCGCCAGTGCCGCAGATGCTGAAGAACGTCCGCTTTGCCAGTGGTGCGCGGCCGCTTGACGCAGCCCCGGTGCAGGCCGCGATTGCGGCGGGCGAGGCGCGGTTGGGCAACACGGGGCGGCTGTTGATCCGCAAGTCGGGCACCGAGCCCCTGATCCGCGTGATGGCGGAATGCGAGGACGCGGGTCTGATGGCCGAAGTGGTGGACAGCATTGTGGAGGCGGTGGCGGCGGCGGCGGCCTGAGCGAACGGGCCGCAAGCCGATTTCTTCAAAGAAATCGGACCGGAATTTTCGAAAATTCCGGCTTTCATGGCCGCGATCAGGCTGGCCCGAGGGGGGCCAGAAGGTGGCGCAGCGCGGCCAGCGGATCGTCCGCGCCCCAGATTTCCTCACCCACCGCAAAGAAGTCGGTGACGGGCCCAAGGCGTGCCACCAGATCGGCGGTCAGCGCGCCCTCGGCCACCACCGGCACCTCGATCATCTCGGACCACCAGTCGAAAAGGTCGGCCTCGGCCCGGCTGCCGTCGCCAAGGGTGTTTTCGCCGACCGGGCCGAAGCTTACATAATCCGCGCCCGCTTCGGCGGCGGCGATCCCTTCGTGCCGGGTGATGCCGCAGGCGGCGCCGATGATCGCATCCTTGCCCAGTTCCATGCGCAGTTTGCGGATATTGCGCGCGCCGTCGGTCAGATGCACGCCGTCAAGGCCAAGGCGCGGCACCAGAAGGGCGTGCGTCTCGATCACCAGGGCCACATCGCGGGCATGGGCGACCTCGCGCAGCGCATCCGCTGACCGCGCGATGGCATCGGTGTCGCGCCCGGCAAGGGCAAGGCGCAGGCAGGCGACCTCAATCCCGTCCAGCACCCGCGCCAGCACGGCAGGAAAGGTTTCGGCGTCAAACACCGGGGGGGTGACGAGATACAGCTGCGGGCGGTCGGCGTCGGGCATGGTGCGGGTGATCCTGTGTGGTTGCCGCGTCCTAGCGCAGATCGCGGGGCTTGGCTACTTGGGGGTGCCGTGTTTGCCGCGTTACCCTGACTTGCCCGCCCGTCAGCGCTGTCGTATCAGGCCCGCACCTTGCCCCGAAAGCCCCGCATGCCCGACCCGATCCCCCCGGTTTTCATCCTTGTGCGCCCGCAGATGGGCGAGAACATCGGTGCCGCTGCGCGCGCCATGCTGAACTTCGGGCTGGACCGGATGCGTCTGGTGGCGCCGCGCGATGGTTGGCCGAACCCCAAGGCCGCCGCGATGGCCAGCGGGGCGGGGCGGGTACTGGACGCGGCGGGGCTGTTTGCCGATGTGCCGGGGGCGATTGCCGATTGCGATTATGTCTTTGCCACCACGGCGCGCGGGCGGGAACTGGTCAAGCCGGTGATGACCGCCGAACACGCCATGGCGCATGCCCGCATGCTGGCCGCCCAAGGGGCAAAGGTGGGCGTCCTGTTCGGGCCCGAGCGGACGGGGCTGGAGAATGACGAGATCATCCCGGCCAATGCCATCGTGACGGTGCCGGTGAACCCCGATTTCCCGTCGCTGAACCTTGGGCAGTGCGTGCTGTTGATGGGGTATGAGTGGCGCAGGCAGGCCGGGGGGGACGTGGCCGAACGGCTGGAGATGGCGGGGGGCGATATGGCCAACCGCGAAGAGGTGGCGCGTCTGGCCGATCATTTCGAGGAACGGCTGGGCGATGCCGGTTTCTTTTATCCGCCCGCGAAAGCCCCCCACATGAAGGGCAACCTGCGCAACATGTGGGCAAGGCTGGGCCTGACGCGGGCCGAGGTGCAGACGTTTCACGGGATGCTGCGGCAGATCGCTTGGAAGCTGAAGCAGCAGGACAAGTGACGATGTCGCAAGGGGGGCTGCCGCCCCCCGGCTGACGCCTCCCCCCGCGAGTACTTGGACAAAGAAGATGCCCGAATTTGAATCAAACTTTCGTTTCTTCTTTGTCCAAATACTCACAGCGGCGGCCCCGCGATGATCAGGGCTGCAGGAGTTTGCGGAACAGCACCTCAAGAAACGCCGCAGCCTGGGGGTAAGGGTCTTCGCCGGGGCCGAGGACGGCGCGGACCTGCACATCGAAATCGGCGTAGTGCTGGGTCAGCGCCCAGATCGAGAAGATCAGATGCACCGGATGGACGCGGGCGATGCGGCCTTGGTCCATCCAGAGGCGCAGCACCTGTGCCTTGTCGTCGACCAGTGCCTTGAGGTCACCCTCGATCACGTCGCGCATGCGGGGGGCGCCTTGCAGCATTTCGTTGGCAAAAAGGCGGCTTTCGCGGGGGTAGTCGCGGGCAAGGTCCAGTTTGCGGCGGACGTAGGCCATCAGTTCCGCGACCGGATCGCCGCCCTCGTCCATCGCGCGCAGGGGGTCAAGCCAGACATCCAGAAGGTCGGCCAGAAGCGCCTGGTGGATCGCCTCTTTCGAGGGGAAATAGTACAGGAGGTTCGGCTTCGACAGACCCGCAACCTCGGCAATCTGGTCCAGCGTCGTGCCGCGGAAGCCCTGGGCCGCGAAGACCTCAAGCGCCGCGTCAAGGATCGTCTCGTGGTTGCGCGCCTGTATACGGGTGCGGGGGCGGGCATGGGGGGGCATGGGGCTGGCCTTGAGGGGATACGGACCCCATGCTAACGTTGCGCTGACCGGATGGTCAAATGCCGATCCGCTATCACCCAGTTACAGGACCCCCCCGCCATGGCGCTCGACCGCAAGCCAAGCCCGAATGATCTTGACGCCTTCTGGATGCCGTTCACCTCGAACCGGCAGTTCAAGAAGGCCCCGCGCATGTTCGTGGGGGCACGCGACATGCACTATACCACCGACGACGGGCGGCAGGTGCTGGACGGGACAGCGGGGTTGTGGTGCTGCAATGCGGGGCATTGCCGGCCGCGCATCACGGCGGCGATCCAGCGGCAGGCGGCCGAGATGGACTATGCCCCGGCCTTTCAGATGGGGCACCCGCAGGCGTTCGAACTGGCCAACCGGATCATCGACATAGCACCTGAAGGGATCGAGCATGTGTTCTACACCAACTCGGGCTCCGAGGCGGTGGAGACGGCGCTGAAGCTGGCCATCGCCTATCACCGGGCCCGGGGCGAGGGGGCGCGGACGCGGCTGATCGGGCGCGAGCGGGGCTATCACGGGGTGAACTTCGGCGGCATTTCGGTGGGCGGCATCGTCAACAACCGCAAGATGTTCGGCACGCTCTTGGCCGGGGTCGATCACATGCCCCACACGCATCTGCCCGCGCAGAACGGGTTCACCCGGGGCCAGCCGGAACACGGGGCGAACCTGGCGGACGAACTGGAGCGGATCGTGGCGCTGCACGGGGCCGAGACGATTGCGGCGGTGATCGTCGAGCCTGTGGCGGGGTCGACGGGTGTGATCCTGCCGCCCAAGGGGTATCTGGAAAAGCTGCGCGCGATCACCAAAAAGCACGGCATCCTGTTGATCTTTGATGAGGTCATCACCGGGTTCGGGCGTCTCGGGGCACCCTTTGCCGCCCAGTATTTCAACGTGTTGCCCGACATGATGACCACCGCCAAGGGCCTGACCAATGGCGTCATTCCGATGGGGGCGGTCTTGACCACCGGGGCGGTGCATGACGCCTTCATGCAAGGCCCCGAGCACATGATCGAGTTGTTCCACGGCTATACCTATTCCGGCAATCCGATCGCCAGTGCCGCCGGGATCGCCACGCTGGAGACCTACCGCGAAGAGGGTCTGTTCCAGCGCGCCGCCGATATCGCGCCCTATTGGGAGGATGCGCTGCATTCGTTGCGCGACCATCCGCATGTGATCGACATCCGCAACATGGGGTTGATCGGTGCGGTGGAGTTGGACCCGATTGCAGGCGAGCCCACGAAGCGGGCGTTTTCGGCGTTCCTGTCGGCCTATGACAAGGGCATCCTGATCCGCACCACCGGCGATATCATTGCCATGTCGCCGCCCCTGATGATCGATAAGGCACAGATCGACACGCTGGTCGGCACGCTTGGGGATGTGCTGAAGCGGCTGGACTGACAGGGCTGGCGGGCTGCAGCCCGCCTTTCCCGTCCGGGGCGTGCGTCGTGGCTCTTGACGCTTTGCCGGATTGGCATAATATGCCAATGGCCTGATGGAGATTTCCCTGATGCCCACCCGCAATGTCGTCCTGACCGATGCCCAGTCCGCCTTCATCGACCGCATGGTCGAACAGGGCAACTATCAGAACGCCTCTGAACTGATGCGCAAGGCGTTGCGCCAGTTGCAGCATGAGGAAGAGGTCTGGGAGATGGCCAAGGCGGGCGTGATGGAGGGGCTGGAACAGATCCGGCGCGGTGAGACGGTGGACGGGGAAGAGGCATTTGCGCGGATCATCGGCAAGACATTTGACGGGGAATGAAGGAACTTGAACTGTCGCCGAGAGCGGAACGCAGCCTCTCCAACATTTCGACCTTTTCGCGAGAACACTACGGCAATGCGCGTGGCAGGCGCAATGTCGTAGATATGCTGAAACGGTGCCGGCAGGTGGCGGCGGGGCGCCTTTCGCATCAATCCTGCCGCGATTTCTTTGCCGATGATCTGAACGAAGACCTGCGTTTTGTCCGAACGGGCAGTCACTTTGCGGTCTTCGTCGACCGGGGCAATCGAATCCTGATCGTCGATTTCCTCCACCAATCCGCCGATATCGGCAACCGTCTGGAAGGCCCGCAAGAATGAGACCTGCCTGCACCGCCACCACCCTGATCGACGACGCCCACACCCGCGCCACAAGGTTCGACTTTGTGCCCGGGGCCGAGACCGGCTGGCATCGGCACGGGCTGGCCTATGTCATCGTGGCGATCACCGATTGCCCGATGTTGATCGAGGATCCGGGCGGGGTCACGCGGCGGGTGCTGGTGCCTGCGGGCACTGCCTACGCCCGCGATGCGGGGGTTGAGCATAACGTCGTGTGCGACGGGGCGGACGGGATGAGCTTTGTCGAGGTCGAGCGGAAATAGGGGGCTTATCGCCGCTTCACAGGCGGCAGCGGTGCGCCTAGAACGGCATGGAACCAAAGCGGAGCATCCGATGGACATTGCCGAACTTGAGGCCGAAGCCGCCCGCCTTGTCCTGCCCCGCTTTGATGAAGGGGTGGCGCTGGACCTTGGCCTGAGGCTGGTCGATCTGGCGCGGGCGCGGGGGTTGCCGGTGGTCATCGACATCCGTGATGCAACGCGGACCTATTTCCACGCGTCGATGCCGGGGTCGGCGCCCCTGAACGACATTTGGGCGCGGCGCAAGTCGGCGACGGTCTTGGTGATGCACGAGGCGTCGCTGCTGGTCGGGCGCAGGAATGTGGCCAAGGGTGAGACGCTGGCCAGACACGGGCTGGACCCGGACCTGCACGCTGACCACGGCGGCGCCGTGCCTTTGCGGGTGGCGGGGGGCGTGGTGGCGGCAGTGGCCACCGTTTCGGGCCTGCCGCAGGTGGAGGATCACCGGCTGGTGGTCGAGGCGATCATGGCGATGCTGTAGGCTGACCGAGGCTGTAGGCGTGACCGCTCCGGTTTATGCCGCGCTGATGCCCCCTCACCTTCAACGGGGAGACTTCGTTGAACAAACCCGTCCTGCGTGCCCCTGTTGAACAGTCGGCAAACCCCGATGTGCGCGCAATGTGTCGATGCAAGATGGCTTGGTAATACCTGCGGCTGTTCTGGCAAAGTGCAGGGGATTCTGCGGTCTCTGACATCGAACATGATGGAAAAGTTTGAAAAGTAAGTCATTTGCAAAGATATCTTGTGTGAAATCGTTTCAAGCAGGCCGAAAAAGCGAACACCTTCACCAGCCGCCGCAGTATCCCCTGTCGCAACGGGGCATCCGGCCCCTGCGACATGGATCAGGGGTTCGTCATGAAGGTCATCGTTCTGGGCGCAGGGGTTATCGGGGTCACGCAGGCCTGGTATCTGGCCAAGGCGGGCCATGAGGTGACGGTGATCGACCGCCAGATGGGTCCGGCTTTGGAGACATCGTTCGCCAATGCGGGCGAGGTCAGCCCCGGCTATTCCGCCCCCTGGGCCGCCCCCGGCATCCCGATGAAGGCGCTGAAATGGATGTTCCAGACCCATGCGCCGCTGGTTTTGCAACCGAAGCTTGACCGTCAGCGGATCGAGTGGATGGCGCGGATGCTGTCGAACTGCACCACGCCCGCCTACAAGCGCAACAAGTCGCGGATGGTCCGGCTGGCCGAGTATTCGCGCGACTGCCTGATCGCGCTGCGCGCCGATACCGGCATTTCCTATGACGAGCGGACGCAGGGCACGCTGCAACTGTTCCGCACCGACAAACAGGTGGTCGCCGCCGCCAAGGACATCGCGGTGCTGAAGGCCGACGGAGTGCCGTTCGAGGTGCTGGACCGTGCGGGCTGTCTGGCGGCGGAACCGGGGTTGGCCGGGTCGGCGCACCTGATTGCGGGCGGCCTGCGTTTGCCGGGGGACGAGACCGGCGATTGCTTCAAGTTCACCAACGGCTTGGCCGACAAGGCGCGGGCCCTTGGTGTGACCTTTCACTGGGGTGTGTCGATTG
Organism: Rhodobacterales bacterium; assembly: GCA_038209775.1. Lineage (GTDB taxonomy): Bacteria > Pseudomonadota > Alphaproteobacteria > Rhodobacterales > Rhodobacteraceae > JBBQXK01. Next base: position 100,992 of record JBBQXK010000006.1, read on the forward strand.
ACCGTCTGGTGGGCCGCAATGGCCGGGTTACCGGCGTCGTCACCGATCAGGGCACGCTGGAGGCGGATGCGTTTGTGCTGGCGATGGGGTCGCATTCACCGCGGCTGGCGGCACCTTTGGGGATGAACCTGCCGGTCTATCCGGTGAAGGGCTATTCGATCACCGCCGACATCACCGACGAGGCCCGTGCGCCGGTGTCGACGGTGATGGACGAGACCTACAAGGTCGCGATCACCCGTCTGGGCAGCCGCATCCGTGTCGGCGGTCTGGCCGAAATTGCGGGATTTGATCTGTCGCTGAACCCGAAACGGCGCGCGACGCTGGAGAAATCGGTGGGCGAGTTGTTCACCGGCGGCGGCGATCTGAAGGGCGCATCCTTCTGGTGCGGCCTGCGCCCGATGACGCCCGACGGCACACCCCTGGTGGGTGCCTCGACCGTGCCGAACCTGTGGCTGAACACCGGGCACGGGACGCTGGGCTGGACGATGGCCGCAGGGTCGGGGCGGCTGTTGGCCGACGTGATGTCGGGGCGTGCGGCGGACATCGAAAGTGCCGATCTGGGGTACGGGCGGTATCTGCGGCCCGCGCGCAAGGCGGTTGTGCGTGGGGGCATGCGGCCTGTGATGGGGTGAGGGCGCTGTTGCGGCCACCTCGGTCGAGACAACGCGCTGATGTAGGGTGCGCATTCATTGCGCACCATTAGCGGGACAAGGTGCGCAATGAATGCGCACCCTACAGTGTCTTGCTCCGATCAGGCGGCAACGGGCGGGCAACAACGCCGCAACGGTCGGTCCACCCCAACGCGCCGCTTTCCCCCCACCGCCCGGCACCGCCACTGGACCTTGGGCCGCGCTTCCGGCATATCACCCCCACAGGGACGACAGGGTGGGGCGGATGGCCGAGAATACGGGCGAAGTGCTGGTGGGGGCGGCGGTGCTGGTGGCGGCGGTGGCGTTTGTGGTGTTCGCGGCACAGGGGCGGGGCGTGGCGGGTGATGGCGGCAGTTATGACCTGCGCGCGTCGTTCCGGTCGGTCGACGGGGTGCAGGTGGGCACGGATGTGCGGCTGGCGGGGGTCAAGGTGGGGTCGATCACGTCGCTGGCGCTGAACCCCACGACGTTCTTTGCCGATGCCACGGTGTCGATCCCGTCCGACATCATCCTGCCCGATGACAGTGCCATCCTGATTTCGTCCGAGGGTTTGCTGGGCGGCAATTTCGTGGAACTGGTGCCCGGTGGTTCGACCGAGAACCTGGCCCCGGGTGACGAAATTCTGGACACCCAGGGGTCGGTCAGCCTGATCAACCTGTTGATGAAATTCGTCGGTGGCAAGGCCGACGCGCCTGCCGCCGGGACCGCCGCCCCATGAGGTGGCTGGTTCTGGTGGCAGCGCTTGCGGCCCTGCCGGCGCTTGCGCAGGACGACCCTGCACCCGAGGACCTGCCCCCCCCCACAGGCGCGGACGAGACCCTGCCCGAGGCCGGGTCGGGCGAACGATCTGCCGCGACGGCGGCGCCGGGGGCGGTGATCCGCTGGCTTGACAGGGTGTCGGGCACTTCGGGCGACCTTGAGCTTGCGCGGGGGCAGGCGGGGCAGACGGGGCGGCTGACCATCTTGCTGGACGAATGCCGGTATCCGGCGGACGGGGCGCCGACGGATGCCTTTGCGCATCTGACGGTCACCGATGCGCTGTTGCAGGGGCCGGTGTTTTCGGGGTGGATGCTGGCCTCGTCGCCCGCGCTGTCAGCGATGGACCATTCGCGCTATGACGTCTGGGTGTTGCGCTGTTTGACGGAATAGGCGTCGGGGGCATAGCCCTGCGGGGTGAAAGTCGCCGGGGTCAGTAGTGCCGCGTCAAGGCGGCGGCGGTACTCGGCACGGGGGATTTCGACCGCGCCAAGGCTGGCGAGATGCGGGGTGAGGAACTGCGTGTCAAACAGCGTGAATCCGCCCGCGCGCAGGCGGTGCATCAGCCAGGCAAGGGCGATCTTGGACGCGTCTGTGCGCCGCGAGAACATGGATTCGCCGAAGAATGCCGACCCGAGGGTCACGCCGTAGACGCCGCCGATCAGGTCGCCGTCCAGGTTCCGCACTTCGAGCGAATGGGCAAAGCCCGCCGCGTGCAGGGCCAGATACAGCGCCCGGATTTCCGCGTTGATCCACGTCTCGGCCCGGTCAGCACAGCCATCAACCACGCCCGCGAAATCTCTGTTCACCGTGACGGCGTAGTCCCCCCTGCCGATGGCCCGCGTGAGCGAGCGCGAGATGGTAAAGCGGTCCAGCGGGAAGACCCCGCGCTTTTTCGGATCGACCCAGTGGATTTCCCGCGATCCGCGCGCTTCGGCCATCGGGAAGACGCCCATGGCATAGGCGCGCAGCAACGTCTCGGGTGTGATGGGGGGGTGGGGCGTGGGGTGCATGTCAAACAGAAGCGGGGGGTTTCACACCCCCCGCACCCCCCGTGGGATATTTGTGCAAGGTGAAGGCGGAAGCGGGGCCTTGGTCATAGCGCGGGCACCGTGTCGATTTCGAACTGCAGGATTGCGGGCGAGGGGCCGGTATCGTCTGCCTCATCCGACAGGCTGACGGCGGCGCGGGTGGTTTCGCCGAAACCCGCCTCTTTCAGCGCCTGTTTCAGCGCCGACGCATTGCCGCGCAGAAGGTCCACCGCGTCCTGTGCCAGAAAGCCCAGATCCTCGACCGCCGATTGCGGTTTCGCGGGCGTCATCACCAGGATCACCCGGTCACGGCCAAAGGCCGTATCGGTGACGCGCAACAGCCCCTGTTTCAGCGTATCGCCCGGTTGCAGGCGGCCCTTGAACATGTGGCTGATCGAAAAATCCGACCCCACGTACAGCACGTTCAGATCGACCGGCCCGTCGGTGGTGTTCGTGGCCTGAATATGCACCTCGTCATCGGGGATCAGGCGGGGCACGCCGGTGGTGTCCAGATCGTGCAGCGTCTTGTTCGCCGGGCTGCGGGTGCGCAGGCCGACCTCGACGCCGGTCTCACCCCCGACCGCCGCCCCGAGTTTCAGCACGTTCAACGCCTTGGACATCCGCAACAGGGTGTCATCCAGCGCTTCGGCAAGTTCCGCCGGGGTCTTGTCGGCGGTGGACACCGATGGGGTGCGCGCAAGGTCATCCGCCAGCCCGGTTGACGGCAGGATCCACAGGGCATCGGGGCGCGGGCTGTCCGGGATCACCGCCAGCCGCAGATCGGCGTCCTCGCCCGCCGCGACAAAGGCGAGCCTCGGGCCCGCGCCATCGGTCAGCGCCGCCATCGCCGCCTGCAGTGCGCCTGCAGGCGCCGAGCCCGGTTCGGGCAGCGCCACCGTCAGCGAGAAGTCCAGCACCTCGCCCAGTTTGCGCAGGGTCAGACCCTTGGGAAGGTCCGCCGGAAGGTCCCCCACCGGCGTGGCGGTTGCCGTGAAGGTCCCGACCTCGGTCACCTTCACCTTGGCAATGGCCGCCTCGGTGGGATCGGCAGCCGAGGCCATCACCGCCATCACGGTGCCTTCGGTCAGGCCGTGCAGGGTGCCTGCGGGCAGGGTAAAGGTGCCGCCGTCAACCGTCGCGGGCCATTGCGCCACGCGGGGGGCGGCATCGCCCGAAAACGCGACCCGGTCCATGTCGCCCTCGAACAGGGGGGTCGAACGGGCCAGCGATTTCACCGCGTACTTGCGCAGCACCTCCTGGCTCAGTTGCGCATAGGTGGCCCCGGGGTATTCGGCCAGGGTCTCGAACAGGGTCCATGTGAACACGCCCTGCGGCAGGCGCCCGGGCTTGCCGCGCGGCAGGTTGCGTTCGGGGGTCTGCTCGTTGGTTTGGGCGGCGAAAAAGGCCACCAGACTGCCGCCCTTGCCGCTGCCGGCAAGCGGCGCTTCGGGGCGGCTGCGGGGGTCTGCCGCGTTCTGCGGCACGGCGCGGCTGGTCACATCGTCCATCTGTTCCGCGGTCAGCCCAAGCGCCTCGGGTGGCAGCATGCGGGTGCGGACCTCTTCATCGCCCGACGGCGCGGCGCGGGTGACGGTGCCCGAGTGGCAACTGTCGAACACCACCCAGACATCCGCGCCCTTGGCCGTCAGCGCGTCCAGCATCGCCCCCACCTCGTCATCGACAAGGGCATTCTCGACATGGCCCACGTCATCGGACCACATCCCGATGTCCACCGGCAGGAACAACTCGTCCAGCCCGTCCAGCTCGGTCTCGGGGTTTGCCGCCGGGGCCTGCGTGCCGTGACCCGAGAAGTGGAGATAGACGAAATCGCCGGGCTGCACCTTGGCCGTCAGATCGGCAAACGCCCCCCGGATCGCCGCCAGCGTCGGCGCGGGCGCGCCCTCGATCCCGTCGGCCAGCACGGTGACATTGGCCGCATCGAACGGGACCGGTGCTGCGGTGGTCAGATAGGTCTGCACCAATGCCACATCATTGGCCGGGCCTTTCAGCCAGTATTGTTCCTTGAGCCCCGGATAGGTGTTGGCCCCCACCAGTATCGCATAATTCTCACGCGCCATCACCGGCAGGGCGATCAGCAACAGCGCTGTTGTCAGCATCAGGTGGCGCATGGTCCGGTCCCCTTCAGTTGGTCATCAGGGCATAGCCGGTGCCCGACCCACCCTTGTTCTGCACCGTCAGGGTAAACGCCCCCGCCGCATCGGGCCGCCAGCCACAATAGGCGATGTGGCTGACATCAGTATCGGCACAGACCAGTCGCCCCTGCGCATCGGTCACCGACAGGTTCAGGTCGACCGATGACTGCGCCTCGATATAGACCTCGGCATACTCGCCGCCTTTGAAGTCGATGTTGCGATAGTTGTCGGTCTTGCCGCCGGACAGCTTGCCGATGTTGTAGACCGGCCCAGAGGCCACACCCTTGGTGGCCTCGGCGCGCAGGTCGTCGATCAGACCCAAGAGGGCGTCATCCCCCTCGGCCAGTTCCGCGGCGGCGTCGGCCATCGTGGCCCATCCCAGCGGGGCGTCACTGCCCGGCTCACCGCCATCCGCCGCCCGCTCGACAGGTTCCGGCGCGATGGATTTGCGCAACCGAGCGGCGGCCAGCATCAGGACGGGGTCGGCAGTCTGGACGCCGGCGTCGAAAACCCGCGCCGACAGGGCGGCGGTCTGGACGGGTGTCAACGGCTCGGCCACCACGGGCAGGGCGCAGGCGAAGGTCACAAGGGCGGCGGGCAAGAGGCGCAGCATGGGGTCGGGTCCTTTCGGTCGGGCCGGGTACAGCCGCACCATGGAACAAGGGGCTGCCCGCTGTAAACGCTTGTTTTTTCCATGACGGCCTTTGTCATGTGATCCCGGCGGGCGGGCCTGATAGCACATCGTCACGGCAGAATGACCGGATTGCCGACGCCCTGACCAGCCGGGCGACACGCCTCTGGTTCCGAACGAAAGGACTTTTCATGATGACCCGCCACCCCGCCGGACACACCATTTTGCAGCCACTCCTCCGGGTGATGCTGGCGCTTTTGCTGCTGACCGCCATCGCAGCCCTTTCCCCCGCCCGCGCCGCCCCCACGATGGATGACGCCATGGCGCGCGTGTTCGTGGTGCGCAGCGACGATGCGGCGGACAGGTTTCTGGGGTCGGCTTTCCTGTGGGGCGCGGGCGAGGTGGCGGTAACCAATGCGCATGTAACCGGCGATGCCGACAGCGTGCGGCTGGTAGACCTGACCGGCCAAGTGCAGACCGCCCGGGTGATCGGCCGGGATGCCGTGCGCGATGTGGCGGTGCTGTCGGTCAGCCCCGGGATGACCGGCCTTGAACCCGGGCCGGTGCCGCCCCTTGGCGCGCCGGTCTGGGCACTTGGGGCGCCCCTCGGGTTGGACTTCACGCTGACGCAAGGCATGGTGTCGGCATCCGCGCGGCAGGTCGAGGCGGCGGTGCCCTTGCGCCTGTTGCAGCATGATGCGGCGGTCAATCCCGGGTCGTCGGGCGGGCCGCTGATTGATGCGCAGGGCCGGGTGGTCGGCATGAACAGCCGCATCGCGGACGGGTCGCGGCACTATGTGGGTGTGTCCTTTGCCATCGCAGCCCCGGATCTGGCGGCCATCATCGACGGCCTGATCGATGAGACCCTGCTGCCGATGCCCGACCTCGGCCTGCACCTGCGCCCCATGTCGCGCCAGATCGCACAGGCGCTTGGCCGGCCCGAGGGTGGTATCCTTGTCGACCGCGTCGCACCCGGCAGCATTGCCGGCCGCGCCGGAATTGTGGCCGGCGATATCCTTGAGGCCGCCGGTGGCAAGCCGCTCGGCATCCCCGGTGACCTTGCATTTGCCGTCGATGACGCCCTTCCGACGGCAAACATGCCGGTCACGCTGTGGCGGGTGGGGTCGACGGTCGATGTGATCCTGACCTTCGAAACCCCGCCGACGGCCCTTGCCCTGCGCGACATCGGCACGGCACCCGCCCGAATTGCATCCTACCGGCTGGACAGGCTGGGCATCACGCTGGACGATAGCGGGCGGGTCACCGACATCACGGTCAACAGCCCGGCCCTTTTTGCAGGCCTCATCCCCGGCGACCGCATCACGCACCTGAATGGTGCCGCACTGGATGCGCAGGCGCTGCGCGCCCTTGCGATCACCGCCCCCGCACTGCTGCTGATCGTGCGGAACGGCGGCACCACGTTGCACCTGATGCTGGACCCCTGGGATACCGGCGACGGCATTCGCCCCGTCGGCGGCGCGAATGTGCTTGACCCCGACGTGGTCGTGTTCTGACATCGGCAACCGGAGAGCCCCATGCCCGAAATGCCCGCCCCCACCCCCCGCATCCTGGTCATCGAGGATGATCCCGATACCGCCACGGCCATCGCCACCGAAATCACCGCCCTTGGCTGCACCCCCGTGATCGCCACCACCCTGCCCGACGGGATACGGGCCGCCACCTCGCACCCCGCCGTGATCGTGCTGGACCGGATGCTGCCCGGCGGTGACGGGGTCGAGGCCATCGCCGCCCTGCGCGCCGACGGATCGCAGGCGCTAATCCTGGTGCTGTCGGCCCTTGGCCGCGCCGCACAAAGGGTCGAGGGGCTGGACAAGGGGGCCGACGACTATCTGGCCAAACCGTTTGAGCCTGGCGAACTGCGTGCCCGCCTGCGCGCCCTGCTGCGCCGCGCGACGATGCAGGGGGCGGATAACGACATGCTGGCATTGGGGTCTGTGGTGATCCGCATGAAGGCGCGCACGGTGCATGTGGGGCAAACGCATGTGCCCGTCAGCCCGCGCGAATTTGACCTCATTACCTTCTTTGCCCGCAACGCGGGGCATGTCGTGACGCGGATGCAGTTGCTGGAACAGGTCTGGAACCTGCACTTCGATCCCGGCACCAACGTGGTTGACGTCCACGTTGGCCGCCTGCGCCGCAAGCTGGAAGAGGTCGCAGGCCACCCCCTGTTCCAGACCGCGCGCGGCGAGGGGTACATCTTCGCCCCCCTGCCCCCGACGCCGTGAAGGCGCGCGCCACCCTTCGGCTGGCAGCAGTCGTGGCTCTGGCCGTGACGGTGCTGTCCTTTGCGGGCATGGCCCTGCAATACCGGCTGGTGGAAACCCGGCTGATGGCCGGGGCACAGGCACTGCTGGCCGCCGATCTGGACGGTTTCTCGGCGCTTTATGACCAGCGGCGCATCATCGCACTGCGCCAGGCCATCGAATACCGCGCCGCCGCCGGGGGCGAGACGGCAGGTGAGATGCTGCTGCTGCAGGACCGGCAGGGCACCACACTGGCCGGCACCCGCGCCGACTGGCCCGCTGACCTGCCGGTGCTGGGCGACGGGTTCACCACCGACGCCTCACAGGTATTCACCCAAGGGGGAACCCGCTGGCTGGGCGTCGCGCGCACCCTGCCGGGGGGGTTTCCGCTGTTGGTGGCGCGCTCGCTTGGCCCCACCGACCAGACCCTGACCACCCTGCGCCGTGCCATCCTTGCCATCACCTGCGGCATGCTTGCGGCGGGGGCGGCGGTGGGCTGGTGGGCCGCGCGCGGTGTCATGGGCCGGATCGGGCGGGTCAATGCGCTGGCCGACCGGGTGGCGGCGGGTGACCTGTCCGCCCGCCTGCCCGGCCCACCCACCGCCGACGAATTCGGCCTCTTGGAAACCCACGTCCACGCCATGCTTGACCGGATCGAGGCGCTGAACCGCGCCACCCACCGCCTATCAGACAGCATCGCGCACGAACTGCGCACCCCCCTCACCCGCCTGTCCCACAGACTGGCGCGGATGGACGGGACCGAGGCCCTGCGCGCCGACCTTCACGATGCCGTCCGGGTGTTCGATGCGCTGCTGGACATCAGCCGCGCCGAGGCCGATCAGGGCCATGGCGGCGGCCTGATCCCGGTGGACCTGACCACCCTTGCTGCCGAAGTGGCCGACCTCTATGCGCCATCAGCCGAGGACAAGGGCCTGCACTTGATCACCGCTCTGACCCCCGGCGTCACCGTTCTGGGCGACCGCACCCTGATCGGGCAGGCCATCGCCAACCTGATCGACAACGCCGTGAAATACTGTGCCGACGGCGATACCATCACCCTCACCCTGACCCCCGCACGCGTGCTGTCCGTCGCCGACACCGGCCCCGGCCTGCCCCCCGCGATCCGGGCCGAGGCGTTTGACCGTTTCGTCCGGGGTGCCCCGCACGCGGGCGTCAAGGGCCACGGCCTTGGCCTGACCCTTGTGCGCGCCATCGCCACCCGCCACGGCGCACGGCTGGTGGTGCCCGACACCGCCCGCGGCTTTACGGTCGAGATGCACTGGCCCGCCGCCTGAGCCCCCTCAGAGGTCTTCCAGAATCCGCACCCCCGGAAACGACTTGATCGCCGCCCGCACCTTGGGCGTCACCGGATAGGGCTGCGGCAATTCCACATCCACCTCTTCGCCCGTCGCAGGCACCAGCATGCACAGCCGCACCGGCGCGCGTGACCGCCCGCCCTCGGCCAAAGTCCGCGCCAACAGCGTGGCCAGCGGCGCCAACGCCTCGGGCCCCGCCACGTGGATGCGCACCCCGGTCGCCCCCGCCTCTTCGGCAATCGCATCCGCCGACGCCACCGACCGCGCCAAGAGTTTCAGCGTCTCACCCTCCATCGTGGCCTCGGCGGTGATGACCACGTTCTTGCCCGGTTCTAGCAAATCACGCGCCGCATCCAGCACGTCCGAGAACACCGTCACCTCATAGGCCCCGGTCGGATCGGACAGCGCCACAAAGGCATAGCGGTTGCCCCGCGCCGATTTCTTTTCCTGCCGGTTGGCCACCGCCCCCGCCATCTTGGCCACCAGCGGGCCTTGGGCTGCCGCACGCGTCACCTCGGCCAGCGTCTTGACATCGCGGCGGCGCAAGGCCCCCATCGCATCGTCCAGGGGGTGGCCCGACAGGTAGAACCCGATGGCCGCCTGCTCCTGCGTCAGCCGCTCGATGGTCAGCCAGTCATCGCGAAACGGGATGCGCGGTTCGGGAATATCGGTGCCGCCTTCGCCGAACAGCCCGCCCTGCGCCGACGCCTTCGCCTCATGCACCGCCGCCGAATACGCGACCAGCGCATCCAGCCCCTCGAACACCCGCGCGCGGTTGCGGTCCAGCACATCGAACGCGCCCGCCCGCGCCAGCATCTCCAACGGGCGCTTGCCGACGCGTTTCAGATCCACCCTGCGCGCCACGTCGAAAAGCGTGGCAAAGGGCCGCCCGCCCCGCCCCGCAACGATCATCTTCATCGCCTCGACACCGACGTTCTTCAGCGCCCCAAGGCCATAGACAACCGCCCCGTCCCGCACCGAAAACAGCGCCTCGCCCGCGTTCACGCAAGGGGCCACAATCGCAATCTCCAGCCTTTTCCGAACCTCCTCCGCATATTCCGCCAGCTTGTCGGTCAGGTGGATATCGCAGTTCATCACTGCCGCCATGAACTCGACCGGATGGTTCGCCTTCAGCCACGCCGTCTGATAGCTGACCACGGCATAGGCCGCCGCGTGCGATTTGTTGAACCCGTAGTCCGCAAACTTCTCCAAAAGGTCAAAGACCTCACCCGCCTTGTCGCGAGTAACCCCGTTCCCCATCGCCCCTTCGATGAACTTTGGACGCTCCTTCGCCATCTCGGCCGCGATCTTCTTGCCCATGGCCCGGCGCAACAGGTCGGCCCCGCCAAGGCTGTACCCCGCCATGACCTGCGCAATCTCCATCACCTGTTCCTGATAAACGATGATGCCTTGCGTCTCTTTCAGGATATGGTCGATGGACGGGTGCAGGCTTTCCATCGGACGCAGGCCGTTCTTCACCTCGCAATAGACCGGGATGTTCGCCATAGGCCCAGGCCGGTACAGCGCCACCAAGGCCACGATATCCTCGATGCAGGTCGGCTTCATCCGACGCAGTGCATCCATCATGCCGCTGCTTTCCACCTGAAACACCGCCACCGTGCGGGCACTGGCGTACAGCGCATAGGATTTCGCGTCGTCCAGCGGGATGCGGTCGATATCCACCTCAACCCCCCGCAGGCGCAACAGGTCAATCGCCCCCTTGATGACCGTCAGCGTCTTCATGCCCAGAAAGTCGAACTTCACCAACCCCGCCGCCTCGACCCATTTCATGTTGAACTGGGTCGCGGGCATGTCCGACCGGGGGTCCTGGTACAAAGGCACCAGCTCATCCAAAGGCCGGTCGCCGATCACCACCCCTGCCGCATGGGTCGATGCGTTCCGCAACAGCCCCTCAAGCGCCGCCGCATAGTCCAAGAGACGCCCCACCACCTCCTCTTTCGCCGCCTCCCGCAGTCGCGGCTCGTCGGCCAAGGCCTTGGTGATCGACACCGGCTTGACCCCCTCGACCGGGATCATCTTCGACAGCCGGTCCACCTGACCATAGGGCAATTGCAAAACCCGCCCCACATCGCGGACCGCAGCCTTGGACAGAAGCGCGCCAAAGGTGATGATCTGCCCCACCCGGTCACGCCCGTACTTGCCCTGCACATAGGTGATGACCTCTTCCCGCCGGTCCATGCAGAAATCGATGTCGAAATCGGGCATCGAAACCCGCTCGGGGTTCAGGAACCGCTCGAACAGCAGGCCATAGGCCAAAGGGTCCAGATCGGTGATGGTCAGCGCATAGGCGACCAGCGACCCCGCCCCCGACCCCCGCCCCGGGCCGACCGGGATGCCCTGCTTCTTGGCCCACTGGATGAAATCGGCCACGATCAGGAAATACCCCGGGAACCCCATCTGCTCGATGATCTTCAACTCGAAGTCCAGCCGCGCCTCATACGCCTCCAGCGTCACCGCATGCGGGATCACCGCCAACCTTGCCGCCAGCCCCGCCCGCGCCTGCCTGCGCAACTCCTCCACCTCGTCATCGGCGAACTTCGGCAGGATCGGCGCACGCTTCTGCGCCGCATAGGCGCAACGGCGGGCAATCTCGACCGTGTTCTCGACCGCCTCGGGAAGGTCGGCAAACAGCGCGCACATCTCGGCCTCGGACTTGAGGTGATGCGCCGGCGTCAGGCGGCGGCGGGGGGTCTGCTGGTCGACATAGGCGCCCTCGGCAATGCAGATCAGCGCGTCATGCGCCTGATACATCGCGGCTTTCGGGAAATAGACATCGTTCGTCGCCACCAGCGGCAGGCCCATGTCATAGGCCAGCGCGATCATCGCACCTTCCGTCGCCCGCTCGACCGCAGGCAATTGGCCCGCCTCATCGGGATGACGCTGCACCTCGACATAGCAGCGCCCCGCAAACGCCGCCGCCAACCGCTCCAGCGCCGCACGGGCCTTGACTTCTTGCCCCGCCTCCAGATGCCGCCCGACCGGGCCGCCCGCCCCCCCCGTCAGGCAGATCAGCCCCCCGGCATGGGCCGACAACTGGTCCCAGGTCACCTGCGGCACCTGGCCCCCCGTTCCGATGTACAGGCACGAGTTCAGCTTCAGAAGGTTCAGATACCCCGCCTCGGACTGCGCCAGCAGAACCACCGGCGCCGGCACCCGAGGCCGCTCGCCCGGCTGCACCGGGTCAAACCCCAGCGCCACCTGACACCCCAGGATCGGCTGCACCCCCGCGCCTACGGCCACGGTCGAAAACTCCAGCGCCGCGAACATGTTGTTGGTGTCGGTCACCGCCACCGCCGGAACACCGGCCTTGGCGGTCAGGTCCACCAGCTTTTTCACCGGCACCGCACCCTCCAGCAGCGAATGCTCGGTATGGACGCGCAGATGGATGAATCGCGGGGCTTTGGACATGGCCGCACCCTACCCGCCCCCGCATCCGCCGCAAGGGTGGCCGTGCCTTTGCCCCCACGCCACGGGTCCGTCATTCTGCCCTTATTTCGCGCAAACCCCGCCCATTATTCCGGCAAAAGGCGAAAGTGCTTCGCCCCTGCCGCCAAACGTTCCGCTTGCCTTGTGGGCAGGGCACGGGCTTCATGCTTGACAGGGAGCGGGTGTGAAAACCCGGGGGGTACAGGGATCGCTTTACGCCGCATCGGGCGGTCCTTGGGCATTGCCTCGAACGAGGAGAAGGCGGCGCAGGTTTGCAAATGTCCGAGGTCGCGTTTCTGTTGAACGGAACGCCGGTCCGCGTCACGGGTCATCCGCCCACGCGGACCCTGCTTGACTGGCTGCGCGAGGCGCGCGGCCTGACCGGCACGAAAGAGGGCTGCAACGAAGGCGACTGCGGCGCCTGCACCGTCATGGTCACCGATGCCGAGGGCACCGCGCGCGCACTCAACGCCTGCATCCTGTTCCTGCCGCAGATCGCCGGACAGGCCGTGCGTACCGTCGAAGGGCTGGCCAACCCCGACGGCACCCTGCACCCGGTCCAGACCGCGATGATCGACCACCACGGCGCGCAATGCGGCTTTTGCACGCCGGGGTTCGTCATGTCGATGGCCTGCGCCCATGCGAACGGCCGCACCGACCACGACGACCAGCTTGCGGGCAACCTATGCCGCTGCACCGGCTACGCCCCGATCATCCGCGCGGCCGAGGCTGCCGAAGGCACCCCACGCCCGGCATGGCTCGCCACCGACCGTGATTTCATCTTTGCTCAAGTATCCTCGGGGGGTTCGGGGGGCAGACAGCCCCCCGGCGACGCCTTCACCCCGACCACCACCGACGACCTCGCGACATGGTACGCCGCCAACCCCGACGCCACACTGATCGCCGGGGCCACCGACGTCGGCCTCTGGGTGACCAAACAGCTGCGCGACCTCGCCCCCGTGGCCTTCCTGAACGGCATCGCTGACCTCGCCCGCATCGAACCCCATGGCGACACAATCCGCATCGGCGCGGGCGTCACCCTTTCGGCCCTGTGGGAGGCGATGAAAGCCCCCCACCCGTCCTTTGCCGAACTGATCCGCCGCTACTCATCCGTACAGGTCCGCAACGCCGCAACCATCGGCGGCAACATCGCCAACGGCTCGCCCATCGGCGACGGCCCCCCCGCGTTGATCGCCATGGCGGCCACCCTGCACCTGCGCCACGGCGACACCCGCCGCGACCTCGCACTTGAGGATTTCTTCCTTGCCTACCGCAAACAGGACCGGAACCCGGGCGAGTTTGTCGAGGCCGTCACCATCCCCGCCACCGCCCCCGCCCTGCGCTGCTACAAGATATCGAAACGCTTCGATCAGGATATCTCCGCCGTCTGCGGCTGCTTCAACGTGACCGTCACCAACGGCACCGTCACACAGGCCCGCATCGCCTTCGGCGGCATGGCCGGCACCCCCAAACGCGCGTCCCATGTCGAGGCGGCACTGCTGGGCCAGCCGTGGACCATGGCCACCATCACCGCAGCCCTGCCCGCTTTCGCACAAGACTACGCACCAATGTCCGACATGCGCGCCTCTGCTGCCTACCGCCTGACCACCGCGCAGAACCTGCTGACCCGGTATTTCCACGACCTCGCCGGAGCCCCAGTCTCGGTGCTGGAGGTGACGCCATGACCATGGGCAAACCCCTTCCCCACGACTCAGGCCCCCTGCATGTCAGCGGTCAGGCCCGCTATGTCGACGACATCCCCCTGCCCGGCAACGCCCTGCATCTGGCCTTCGGCCTGTCCACCTGCGCCCACGGCGACATCGCGGGAACAGACCTTTCCGCCGCGCGCGCCGCCCCCGGCGTCGTCATGGTGCTGTCGGCGGCCGATTTCACCGACATGCCCGACTGCAGCCCCTCGGCCCATGACGAACCGTTGCTGGCGACGGGCCGGGTGCATCATGTGGGGCAGGCGGTGTTTCTGGTGGTGGCCGACAGCCACCTTGCCGCCCGCCGCGCCGCCCGTCTGGGCAAGATCGACTACACCCCGCTGCCCGCCCTTCTGACGGTGGACGACGCCCTCGCCGCCAACAGCCGCTTTGAATCCGGCCCAGTCATCTGGCAACGCGGAGACGCAAGCGCGGCCATCGCCGCCGCCCCGCAGACCATCGAAGGCAGCTTCGAGGTCGGCGGCCAGGAACATTTCTATCTGGAAGGTCAGGTCGCCGCCGCCATCCCGGGCGAAGGCGGCGACATGCTGGTCCATTCCAGTACCCAGCACCCGACCGAGATCCAGCACAAGGTCGCCCACGCCCTGCACCTGCCGATGTCACAGGTCCGGGTGGAAACCCGCCGCATGGGCGGTGGCTTTGGCGGCAAGGAAAGTCAGGGCAACGCGCTGGCCATCGCCTGCGCCGTGGTCGCCGCCCGCACCGGCCGACCCGCCCGCATGCGCTATGACCGCGACGACGACATGGTCATCACCGGCAAGCGCCACGACCTGCGCATCCGGTATCGCGCCGGGATCGACGCACAGGGCCGCATCCTTGGCCTCGAATTCACCCACCTTTTCCGCTGCGGCTGGAGCCTTGATCTGTCGCTGCCCGTCGCTGACCGCGCCATGCTGCACGCCGACAACTGCTATTGGCTGCCCGCCATCCGCATCGAAAGCCACCGCCTTAAAACCAACACCCAGTCCGCCACCGCCTATCGCGGTTTCGGCGGCCCGCAGGGCATGGTCGGGATCGAGCGCGTCATCGACCACGCCGCCCACGCCACAGGCCGCGACCCCCTCGACGTGCGGCGCATCAACTTCTACCGCGCCGAAAGCCCCAAGGGCGCGGGAACCGGCAAACGCTTTGGCGGCCAGTACTCCCCCAAGCCCGAGGAAATCGGCCCGCAGACCACCCCCTACCACATGCCGGTCGAGGATTTCATCGCCCACGAACTGGTCGCCGAACTCGAACGCACCAGCGATTACCAGGCCCGCAAGGCTGCAATTGCGGCATGGAACGCCAAAAACCCGATCCTGAAAAAGGGCATCGCCCTCACCCCCGTGAAATTCGGGATCAGCTTTACCCTGACCATGTACAATCAGGCCGGCGCCCTCGTGCATGTCTATCAGGACGGCTCAGTGATCCTGAACCACGGCGGCACCGAGATGGGACAGGGCCTGTTCCAGAAGGTGGCACAGGTCACCGCCGGCGTGTTCGGCATCGACGCGAGCGCCGTCAAGATCACCGCCACCGACACCGCCAAGGTGCCCAACACCTCTGCCACCGCCGCCAGTTCCGGGGCCGATCTGAACGGCATGGCCGCCCAGGTCGCCGCCACCACCCTGCGCGACCGCATCGCAGCGCATCTGGCCGCGAAACACCAGGCCGACCCGTCCGAAGTGACCTTCGCCGGGGGCCGCGTGACGGTGAAAGGCACCGACCTCAGCTTCGCCGAGGCCGCACAATCCGCCTATCAGGCCCGCGTGCCCCTGTTCGCCACCGGCTTCTACGCGACGCCCAAGATCGTCTGGGACCGCATCAAGGGCACCGGCCGCCCGTTCTATTACTTCGCCTATGGGGCTGCCGTCACCGAAGTGGTCATCGACACCCTCACCGGCGAAAACCGCATCCTGCGCACGGACATCCTGCACGACACCGGTACCTCGCTGAACCCCGCCATCGATGTGGGCCAGATCGAAGGCGCCTATGTGCAGGGTGCCGGATGGCTGACCACTGAGGAGCTGGTGTGGGACGACAAGGGCAACCTCAAAACCCACGCCCCCAGCACCTACAAGATCCCCGCCTGCTCGGACCGCCCGCGCATCTTCAACGTGGCGCTCTGGGGCCGCCCCAACCCCGAGGATACGGTGGGCAAGTCCAAGGCCGTGGGCGAGCCCCCCTTCATGCTGGGCATCTCGGCGCTTTATGCCCTGTCCGACGCCATCGCTGCCTGCGGTGACGGCACCCGCTACCCCGCCCTCGATGCGCCGGCCACGGCGGAACGGGTGCTGGCTGCCGTGGAACGGATGCGCGATGTTTGACGCCGCTGCACTGCAACAGGCCATCGCCGCCCACGGCCCCATTGCCCGCGTGGTGATCGCGTCGGTCGAAGGCTCATCCCCGCGCGAAGTCGGGGCGTCGATGCTGGTCTGGCCCGGCGGCCAGTCCGGCACCATCGGTGGCGGCGCGCTGGAATGGGACGCCACGCAGCGCGCCCGTGCCCTGCTGGCAGCACCCCCCACCCCGCACATCATCCGCATCCCCCTCGGCCCCGCCCTTGGCCAATGCTGCGGCGGGGCGGTCACGCTCATGACCGAGGTGTTCACCGCCACAGACACCCTGCCCCACGACGTCATCGCCCGCAGTATCGACGGCAGGCCAATGCCCTTGGCAGTCAAGCGCCTTCTTGACCGCGCAAGGGCACAAGGCATCCTTCCCCCAGCCACGCTCCTGCAAGGCTGGTTCATCGAACCCATAGCGCGTGCAACCCGGCACCTGTGGGTCTGGGGCGCGGGCCATGTCGGCCGCGCCCTGGTGCAGGTCCTGGCCCCCCTGCCCGGCCTTGCCATCACCTGGGTGGACGTGGCCGACGACCGCTATCCGGTCACCATCCCGCTGAACGTCACCGCCCTGCCCGCAGCCGACCCCGCAGCCCTCGTGCCCTATGCCCCCCTGAACGCCGACCACCTGATCCTCACCTATTCCCACGCGCTTGACCTTGACCTCTGCCACCGCCTTTTGACCCAGGGGTTCACCAGCGCGGGCCTGATCGGGTCCGCCACCAAATGGGCGCGCTTCCGGTCGCGGTTGGCAGCGCTCGGCCACAGCCCGCAGACCATTGCGCGCATCCAGTGCCCCATCGGCAACCCATCCCTTGGCAAGCACCCCCAGGCCATCGCCATCGGCGTGGCCCAAACCTTCCTCACCCCCGCCCGCACCAAGGCCCGACAGGAGAACGCCGGATGACAATCCCCGACCGACCCGAGCTTTTGTCTGTTGAGGGGGTCACGAAAGCCTATCCCGGCGTCGTCGCCAACAGCGACGTGTCCTTTGCCATCAGCCGGGGCGAAATCCACGCGCTCTTGGGCGAAAACGGCGCGGGCAAGTCGACGCTGGTCAAGATGATCTACGGCCTCGTGAAACCCGACGCAGGCCGCATGCGCCTGAACGGCGCCGACTATACCCCCGCCCGCCCCGCCGCCGCGCGCACTGCAGGGGTGGCGATGGTGTTCCAGCACTTCAGCCTGTTCGAGGCGCTGAATGTCGCCGAAAACGTCGCCCTCGGCATGGAAAACCCGCCGCCGATGCGGGAGTTGTCGGCCAAGATCAGGTCGGTGTCGCAGGAATACGGCCTGCCCCTCGACCCCGGTCGCATGGTTGGTGACCTCTCGGCGGGCGAGCGTCAGCGGGTCGAGATCATCCGCTGCCTGCTGCAGGACCCCAAGCTTCTCATCATGGATGAACCCACCTCGGTCCTGACCCCACAAGAGGTCGACATCCTGTTCAAGACCCTGCGCCAGTTATCCGCCGAAGGCACCGCGATCCTCTATATCTCTCACAAGCTTGAGGAAATCCGCACCCTGTGTGACGAGGCAACCATCCTGCGCCGGGGCAAGGTCGTCGCCACCTGCACCCCCCGCGAACGGACAGCGCGGGAGATGGCGGAACTGATGGTCGGCGCCGTTCTGACCCCCCCCGAACGCCACGCCACCCCCAAGGGGCCGGTCGCCCTGCAGGTCACCGACCTGTCCGTCAACTCCCCCATCCCCTTTGGCACATCCTTGAAAAGCGTCAGCTTTTCCGTGGCGCGGGGCGAGGTGCTGGGCATCGCCGGCGTGGCCGGGAACGGTCAGGATGAACTGCTGCTGGCCCTGTCGGGCGAACTGAAAGCCCCGAAGGATGCCGTAAAGATCGACAACGCCGGTGTGGGCGATACCGGCCCGAACGACCGCCGCCGTCTGGGCCTTGTCGCTGCCCCCGAAGAACGCCTCGGCCACGCCGCAGCGCCGGACATGAGCCTTGTCGAAAACGCCCTCCTGTCAGGGGCGATGCGCAAGAACCTCACCAAAAACGGCTTCATCGACTGGCCCGCCACCACCGCCTTTGCGGAACAGATCGTCAAGGATTTCGACGTGCGCACCCCCGGCACCCATGTCGCCGCCCGCGCGCTGTCGGGCGGCAACCTGCAGAAATTCGTGGTGGGCCGCGAGTTGTCGCAATCCCCCTCCATCGTCATCATCAACCAGCCGACCTGGGGCGTCGACGCCTCTGCCGCCGCCGCGATCCGTCAGGCGATCCTTGACCGCGCGGGCGGCGGGGCGGCGGTGGTGGTGATCAGCCAGGACCTGGATGAGCTTCTGGAGATTGCCGACAACTTCAGCGCCCTGAACGGCGGCCGCCTGTCGCCCCCCCGCCCGGTCAAGGGCCTGACGGTGGACGAGATCGGCCTGATGATGGGCGGCGCCCACGGGATGGAGGTAGTGCATCATGGCCAGTGAAGCCAACGGGGGGCTGTCTGCCCCCGTCGCCCATCGGTCCTTGAACCGATGGCGGACTCGATGGTCGACCCCCCGAGGATATTTCTGCAAAGATGAAATCAAGGGTGAGGGAAGATCATGCTGAGACTTGAAAAACGCCCCTCGCCCTCGGTCTTCTGGCAAAGGTCGACGCCCATCCTTGCCGTCATCCTGACGATGATCGCAGGCGGCATCATGTTCGCACTTCTGGGCAAGGACCCGCTGGTGGCGATCCGTACCATCTTCTGGGATCCCCTGTTCGGCGAGTTCGCGTTCTATTTCCGCGGCCAGTTGCTGGTCAAGGCGGGCCCCCTGATCCTGATCGCACTTGGCCTGTCGCTGGGGTTCCGGGCGGGCATCTGGAATATCGGGGCCGAAGGGCAGTACATCATGGGGGCCATCATCGGGGCTTCGGTGGGGCTGGCATTGTTCCCGACCGAGAACCGGCTGATCTATCCCGTCATGGTGATTGCCGGAGCATTCGGTGGCTGGGCCTGGGCGATGATCCCGGCGATCCTGAAAACCCGCTTCAACACCAACGAAATCCTTGTGTCGCTCTTGTTGGTCTATGTGGCACAAACCATCCTTGCCAAGGCCGCCACCGGGTTCCTGCGCAACCCCGAAGGTGCCGGTTTCCCCGGCAGCCGCAACTTTTCGAGCTACCCTGCCGCCGGAAATCCCGAACTGATCGCGGGCACCGGCATGCACTGGGGCGTGGTTGCGGCCTTCATCGCGGTGATCGGCGCCTATGTCCTGTTGCAGCGCCACATCCTTGGGTTCCACATCAAGCTGGCGGGACAAGCCCCCCGCGCCGCGCGCTTTGCCGGGGTGTCGCCCAACCGGCTGGTGGTCTTGTGCCTCGGGCTGTCAGGCGCATTGGCGGGCCTTGCGGGGTTGTTCGAGGTGACCGGCCCCGCAGGCCAGATCACCATTGATTTCAACGTGGGCTACGGCTTTACCGCGATCATCGTGGCCTTCCTTGGTCGGCTCAACCCCATCGGCATCCTGCTGGCGGGCCTTCTGATGGCGCTGACCTATATCGGGGGCGAGATGGCATCGACCAACCTCGGCCTGCCATCGGCGGCCATTCAGGCGTTCCAGGGGATGCTGCTGTTCTTCCTTCTCGCGACCGACATCCTGACCAACTTCCGCATCCGTCTGACCAAGAAAGAGGTGGCATGATGTTCGGTGGCATTGATCCTGCCCTGCTCTTGGCCTCTGTCATCGTGGCCTCCGTCCCGATCATCCTTGCGGCCATCGGCGAGCTTGTCGTCGAAAAGGCCGGCGTCCTCAACCTCGGCGTCGAGGGGCTGATGATCATGGGTGCCATCTGCGGCTTTGTCGCAGCGGTCGAAACCGGCAACCCGTACCTCGGGTTCATCGGCGGGGCACTGGGGGCGGCGGCGCTGGCCTTGGTGTTTGCACTCCTCACGCAATACCTGCTCACCAATCAGGTGGCGACCGGCCTTGCCCTCACCCTTTTCGGCCTTGGCCTGTCCAGCCTGATCGGGCAAGGCTATGTCGGTATCAAACCCCCTGCCACCGGCAGCGTCCCGTTCGGCCCCCTGGCCGATATCCCGTTCCTCGGAAAGGTGATCTTCAGCCATGACTGGGTGGTTTACCTGTCGGTCGCGGTGGTGGCGGCGGTCTGGTGGACCCTCAAGGTCACCCGCATCGGCCTGATCCTGCGCGCGGTCGGCGAAAGCCATGACGCGGCGCATGCGCTGGGTTACAAGGTCACCCGCATCCGGGTCATGGCGATCCTGTTCGGCGGCGCGATGGCGGGCATGGGCGGCGCCTACATCAGCCTGATCCGTGTGCCGCAATGGGTGGACGGGATCACCGCCGGACAGGGCTGGATCGCCCTTGCCATCGTGGTCTTCGCCAGCTGGAAACCGTGGCGCGTCCTTGTCGGTGCCTATCTTTTCGGCGGCATCACCGTGTTGCAGCTTAACCTGCAGGCAGCAGGATCGGGCATCCCGGTCGAATACTTGTCGATGGCCCCCTATCTGATAACCATCCTCGTGCTGGTGATCATGTCATCGGGCAAGGGCCGCGCATCGCTCAGCGCACCAGCCGCCCTTGGCCAGAATTTCCATGCCTCACGCTGAGGTGCAACAAAACCGGGGGAACACACCCCCGCATCAGGGAGACTACGAATGAAACGCAGACATCTTCTGGCGACCGCCGCCCTTGGCCTGACCATGGCCTTTGGCGGCACCGCCATGGCGCAGGACAAGACCAAGGCCTGCTTCGTCTATGTTGGCCCGATCGGTGACGGCGGCTGGACCTTCCAGCACCATGAGGGTGCGCTGGCGTTGCAGGCCGCCTACGGCGACAAGGTCGAGATTGCCTGGCAGGAAAACGTCCCCGAGGGGGCGGACGCCGAACGCGTGCTGACGCAGATGGCGCTGTCGGGTTGCGACATCATCTTTACCACGTCGTTCGGCTATATGGACGCGACCAACGCGGTCGCCGCCAAGTTCCCGAACGTCAAGTTCGAACATGCGACCGGCTACAAGCGCGAGCATCCGAATGTCTCGACCTTCAACGCGCGCTTCTACGAAGGCCGCGCGATCCAGGGCCACATCGCGGGCAAGATGACCAAGTCGAACAAGATCGGCTACATCGCGTCCTTCCCGATCCCCGAGGTCATCATGGGGATCAACAGCTACTATCTGCACGCCAAAAAGGTGAACCCGGCGGTCGAGCTGACCATCATCTGGGCCTACACCTGGTTCGACCCCGCGAAAGAGGCTGACGCGGCCAAGGCGATGATCGAACAGGGCGTCGACGTGATCGCGTCGCACACCGACAGCACCGCGCCATTGGCCGAGGCCGCCAAGACCCCCGGCATCATCGGCTTTGGTCAGGCGTCGGACATGGCCGCCTACAAGCCAAGCCCGCGCGTGTCGTCGATTATTGACAACTGGGCGCCCTATTATGTGAAGCGGGTGGGCGCGTTGATGGACGGCACTTACGCACAGGCCGACGCATGGGAAGGCATCAGCGGCGGCGAGGTTGAAATCGGCGAGATCACCGAGGCCGTCCCGGCAGAGATAAAGGCCGAGGCCGAGGCCATGCGCGACGCCATCGCGGCCGGCACCTACCACCCCTTCACCGGCCCGATCAAGAAACAGGACGGGTCCGAATGGCTGGCGGACGGCGTGGTTGCACCCGACGGCGACCTTCTGGGCATGGGCTTCTATGTCGAAGGGATCACCGGCGACATTCCGAAGTAAGCCGGTCCAAAAAGCCGATTTCTTCAAAGAAATCGGACCGGAGTTTTCGAAAACTCCGTTGCAAGGGCGAAACGCTGGCGCACCAGTTTGGCGAAGCGCCATCGTGCCCGCCAGCAAAGATCAAGGGGGGGGCAGGCCACTGCCCCCCTCTCAACGCCCCGCAACGACCGTCAAAGTTGCGTCAAGCGCCCCGCCCTCAGCCACAAGAACCTACGCCCACCCCCCTTTCTGCGCTAAACTCCGCATGCCCGGCAGATTTGGGCCGGGTTTTTCGCAGCCAAGGAGTTTCACATGCCCCGCTTCGTTATCGACCTCGGCGACATCGACATGTCGCCCGAAGATGTCCAGTCGCTGAACGGCGACCTGCAGAAAACCGCCCTCGGCCACCTGTCGCTGCTGAAGTTCGAGCGTCCCATTGCCATCCGCTTTCCCTGGGAATGGCTGGGCATCGTGCTGCGCCGCGATTTCGACCACCTCCTCAAGGCCGAAGAGGATATCGTCTCGGGCCTTGGCGATGTGCGCGTCGGCAAGTCCTTCTGACGGCCCGGGATGATGTCCCACGCTGACACGCCCCGCACCTGCCCCAGTGCCCGGGCCGAACCCGGCGCGGTTCTTCTGGGTGTGATCGGGGCCCACGGGCGGATGAAGCCCCTGCGCACCGCCATGGCGGTGGACGCAGACTTTGTCGCCCGCGCCGCCCGGGCAGGCCCACCCGAGGCGCGGATGCGCTTTGCCAACGCTTGCGTCAAAGGCGGCTGCGCGCAATGGACGGGCCTGCACTGCGGCGTGATCGAACGGGTGCTGACGCATCTGGGCACCCCACCCGCGCCCGAAACGCTGCCGCCCTGCCTGATCCGCGCCACCTGCCGGTGGTTCGCGGAACGGGGCGGGGCCGCCTGCGGGGTCTGCGATCTGGTGGTGACGGACACCTCCGCCATGGCCTGACGCTGACCCAACGGCGCGGCCCCGACCGGGGCCGCGCTGCACGGGAACCCGCGACGGTGCGCCATTCTGCCCGGCATCCCCCAAGACCGATCCCTCTGCAGAAATCGGACCGGGGTTATCGAAGAATTCCGAAGTCACACCCCGGCCCGCCGCCCCCCTTCCACAAAAGCGCATCCGCACCTGTGACCGACAGAACCGCATTGCCATCCGCCGCGCCTCATCGAGCCATCTGCACCTTCCTAGCACCGCCAGGCCACGCAACCGCCGCGGGCATCCCCACGCCCGCACCTGTCCCAAGGTGCAAGCGGCGCAGTTCGGTGCGGGTTATGACGATGTACTGACCCGCCCCCGGATCGGCCCGGGCCCGCGCCCTATCGGCGCAGTTTGCCGTACCGGCATGGCCACGATGCGCGCGCCAAGATTGCGGGCGACGGGGAAAGGCATCGACGCCGCCCCCCCCTTTCTTGCCATCACTTGCGAACGGGTGCCCCGGGGGGCGATGCCCGGTTGGCCGATCTGAAAAACCTGCCATTCCCTGATGAAACCTTCGATGTCGTCGCCGCTTTCTCCGCGTGCCAGTTCGCAGACAACCCCCTCTCCACCTTGAACGGGGTGCCACGGCTGACAAGACTTGGCGGCCTCGTCACGTTGATACCCCCGGGGCGCGCCCCGACGCGGCGCCTGGCCTTCCCCGTCGTGGCCGCCTCTGCCCACCCCGCCGCCGCGTCCGCGCGGTAACCGATGGCAAAACCACCGCCCAGCCACACCCGCCCCTGCCACCGCCCCCTGCGCCGCGTACGCCAGCGGTGCCGCATCCCTCGCGGCCAGGCATGCCCAAACCACCGCCCGTGCGCGCCCCACGGCAGCGTCCGCACCGGCCCACGCTGCATGGCAGTGCTGGCCACCGCCTGACACCCCTTTCGCCCCCGGGCACCACATGCCACTGTCCCCCGCATGGACATGGATTTCCTCATCATCGGCGGCGGCATCGCAGGCGTCTCCGCCGCCGCTGCCCTGTCGCCCCTGGGCACGGTCCTGCTGGTTGAAGCCGAACAATTTCTCGCCCACCACGCCTCGGGCCGCTCTGCTGCCATGTACGAACCCCGCTACGGCGCGCCGCCCGTGGTGGAACTGTCGCTTGCCTCGGGCGACCATTTCCGCAGCATTCCGGGCCTTTTGTCCGACCGGGGCCTGATGATTCTGGGCGGCCCGGGAGAAGAGGATACGGTCGCCGCCGATGCCAGAACCATGCACCTGTCGCCCGTCACCATCGCCGAAGCGATGGCGATGGTCCCCATCCTCAACCCCGCCGCCCTGACCGCCGCCGCCTATGCGCCCGAGGCATGGGATATCGACACCGACCTTCTGTTGCAGGACTTCGCCCGCACCGCCCGCGCAAACGGCGCGCGCCTTGAAACCGGCACCCGCATCACCTCACTGTCGCCAGACGGCACCGGCTGGCGCGCCACATGGGCCACCGGCAGCACAACGGCCCGCACCGTCATCAACGCCGCCGGCGCCTGGGCCGACCCCATCGCCGCCATGGCCGGCCTTGCCCCCCTTGGCCTTGTCCCCCACCGCCGCTCGATGGCCCGCATCCCCGCACCGGGTGGCCATGACGTGGTGCGCTGGCCGATGATCTTCGGCGCAGGCGAATCCTGGTACGCCAAACCCGACGCCGGTGCCCTGATCGTCTCCCCCGCCGAGGAACACGCGACCACGCCCCACGATGCCTGGGCCGACGACATGGTGCTGGCCGAAGGCCTGGCGCGGTACGAGGCGATGGTGACCGAACCCGTCACGCGGATGCTGTCGAACTGGGCCGGCCTGCGCACCTTCGCCCCCGACCGCGTGCCGGTGATCGGCTTTGCCCCCACCGCACCCGGGTTTTTCTGGCTGGCCGGACAGGGCGGCTATGGCTTTCAATCCTCTGCCGCCGCCGCCCGCCTGACCGCTGACCTGATCGGCGGCACGGCGCCCGCACTCGGGCCAGGTCTGGTGGCCGCCCTCTCACCCGCCCGTTTCGGCTGACGCCACCTGCAGGAGTTTTCGCCGATGATCCGCACCGCGTTCCTGATCACCGCCCTTGTCGCACTCACCGCCTGCGGCGGCCCCACCCGCGACCGGCAGCCTGACGCACCCGCAACCTCGGGCGTCACTGCCCCCAACTTCGGCGATGTCGACCCGCACGCCTGGGAAGGGCGCAACCCGGCCACCTATGCCGTCCACGGCACCGACACCTCGCGCTTCCAGACCGCCATC
Organism: Rhodobacterales bacterium; assembly: GCA_038209775.1. Taxonomy (GTDB): domain Bacteria; phylum Pseudomonadota; class Alphaproteobacteria; order Rhodobacterales; family Rhodobacteraceae; genus JBBQXK01. The sequence continues at coordinate 126,197 of JBBQXK010000006.1, forward strand.
GACTGGCCCACAGCCCGCGCTAACGGCATCAACTTTGCCTTCATCAAGGCGACCGAGGGCGGTGACCTTCTGGACCCCGCGTTCAAGACCAACTGGCGCGGGGCGCGTGCGGCGGGGGTGCGGGCGGGGGCCTATCATTTCTGGTACCACTGCCGTCCGGGCAACGAACAGGCACGCTGGTTCATCCGCCATGTGCCGCGCAACGCAGGCGCCCTGCCCCCCGTGCTTGACATCGAATGGACCCCGTTCTCGCCCACCTGCACCAAACGCCCGCCGACCGAGGATTTGCTGCGCGAAACCCAAAGTTTCATCGACATCGTCGCCCGCCACTACGGCCAGCGGCCCATCGTCTATGTCTCGCCGGACATCTTCAAGGAACGCGAACTTTGGCGGCTGCGCGGCGTGGAATTCTGGCTGCGCTCGGTCGCGGGGCATCCGTCAAAGGTCTATCCCGCACATGCCTGGGCGTTCTGGCAGTATTCCGGCACCGGACTGGTCCCCGGCATTGCGGGCAAGGCCGACCTCAACGTGTTTCACGGATCGGTCCGCGACTGGCAGGAATGGCTCGCCCGACGGGCACCCTGACCCCGCCGCGCAGACCCAGCGCGTCAGACCGGCAGCCCCTGCAGCAACCGCGGCAAATCCCCCGTCAGCCCCGCCGCCCGTCGCATGAACCCCCGGCGCAGCGCCGGGGTGCGCGTCACCATGCCCATGCCCAGATCGCGCAACCCCCGCAACAGGGGATTGTCATTTGAAAACAGCCGGTTGACCATATCCATCCCCAGCGCCATCGTGGTCGTGTCGAACCTGCGCCAGCGCTGATACCGCAGCAGAACATCCAGGGCCCCGATATCCTCACCCCGTCGCGCCGCCAGTACCAGCACCTCGGCCAGCGCGCCCACATCGCGCAGCCCAAGGTTCAGCCCCTGCCCCGCCACCGGATGCACCCCGTGGGCCGCATCCCCCACCAGCACCAGCCGCGCCATGGCATAGCGGTCGGCCAAGGACAGGCTCAACGGATACGTAAACCGCTCTCCGGCCAGCGTCAGCGCGCCCAGATAATCGCCCACCCTTGGGCGCAAAGCGTCGAGATATTCTGCGTCGGGCAGCGCCTGAATGACCGCCGCATTGGCGTCCGTCTCGCTCCAGACAATCGACGAACGGTTGCCCGGCAACGGCAGGATCGCCAGCGGCCCCTCGGGCATGAAGAACTGCTGCGCCGTGCCGCCGTGGGGGCGCTCGTGTTCCACCGCCGTCACCAGCGACGTCTGGCCATAAGCCCAGCCGGTCCGCCCGATCCCCGCCCGCGCCGCCGTCCCCGACCCCCGCCCGTCACAGCCCGCAATCACCCGCCCCCGCAGCACCCGCCCTGATGCAAGCGTCACGCTGGCATCGGCACCCACCGATTGCGCCACCACCGTCTCGCCCGACAACAGCGTCACGCGCGGCTCGGCCTGCAGCGCGGCGCGGAACGCGGCATAGAGATGCCGGTCCTCCAGAATATGGCCCATCGGCCCTTCCTCGATCTCGGCGGCATCAAAGTGCAGGAACCACGGCGACGCGCCATCGCCCGCCCGCCCGTCACTGGCCTTGACCGCCAAGATCGGCTGCGCCAGCGCCTCTACCGCAGGCCAGACGCCGATCACGGACAACAACCGCCGCGACGCCACCGCCAGCGCATAGGCGCGCCCGTCGAACCCCACCTCGGCCCGCGCCGGTGCCGGCCGCGCGTCGATCACCACCGACGTGAGGCCCCCCTGCGCCAGCGCCAGCGCCAGTGCGGGGCCGTTCAGCCCGCCGCCCACAATCAGGATATCCGCATCATGTGCCATGCCCCCAGATATGACCCCCGACAGCGGATTGTCCATGCGCCGCCCTGCCGCTACCCTGCCCTTCGGCAACGGGGGGCCATCAATGGCGAAGAACTGGCTCTGGATGACGGCGGCAGACCTCGGGCGCGGGATCGCTGCGGGCAAGATCAACGCGATGGAACTGACCGAGGCGTTTCTGGATGCCGCAGCGGCCAACGAACACGGGTCCCGCATCTATGCCCGCCTGACGCCGCGCCGCGCCCGCTCGATGGCAATGGCGGCGGCGGACCGGGCCAAGACCGGGCGGCGGATCGGGCCCTTGGACGGCGTGCCCCTGTCGTGGAAAGACAACATCGACGCCAGCGGTGCGGCGTGCGAGGCCGGATCGGCGCTCCTGCGCGGCCGCATCCCCACCGAAGACGCGCCGATCCTGCACACCGCCACAACCGGCGGCCTGGTGTGCCTTGGCAAGACCCACATGTCGGAACTGGCCTTCTCGGGCCTTGGCCTTAACCCCGTCACCGCCACGCCGCCCTGCATCAACGATGCCGCCGCCGTGCCGGGTGGGTCGTCCTCGGGCGCAGCCACGTCGGTCGCGTTCGGCGTGGCCCCCGCCGCCATCGGCACCGACACCGGCGGCTCGGTGCGCATCCCTGCCGCCTGGAACGACCTGTGCGGCCTCAAGACCAGCACGGGCCGGCTGCCCCTGACCGGCATCGTCCCCCTCAGCCCCCGCTTCGACACCCCCGGCCCCATCGCCCGCAGTGTCGAGGATTGCGCCCTGATCCTTGCCGCCCTCGAAGGCCGCACCGCCCCCGACCTGACCGGCGCATCGCTGCAGGGCCTGCGCCTTGCCGTCCTTGAAACCGTGGCGCTCGACGACCTGCGCGACCGCCCCGGCGCCGGGTTCGACACCGCCTGCGACCGCCTCTCCCGCGCCGGTGCCCGGGTTGAGCGTCTGATCGCCCCCGAAGTCGCCGAAGCCCTGACGCTTGCAGGCACCCTTGTCACGCCCGAGGCCTATGGCCTTTGGCAGACCCGGATCGAGGCCGCGCCCCACCTGATGTACGCCCGCATCCTTGACCGCTTCCGCACCGGCGGAAGCGTGACGGCGGCGGATTATGTGGCGGCCTGGGCGCGGATGGACCAGTTGCGCGCCATCTGGGTGGCACGGACCGCCGCCTATGACGCGGTGATCCTGCCCACCTCGCCGATCCTGCCGCCCAACGCACAACGGCTTCTGGACGACGACGCGTACTATGTGGCCGAAAACCTTCTGGCCCTGCGCAACACCCGCATCGGCAACCTGATGGGCGGCTGTGCGCTGACCCTGCCGACCGGGCAGCCATCCTGCGGGATCAGCCTGATGGCGGGCCCGGGGCAGGAAGAGCGGTTGTTGCGGCTGGGCATCGCGGCCGGGCGTGCGCTGGGCTGAGGGGGCAGGACCGGGGGGTTTCACACCCCCCGGACCCCCCGTGGGATACTTGCGGACAGAAAAAGGGGAAGGACGGGCCAATGCGCGGCCTTGCGCCCATTGCGCCAACCCAACCGGCGAAAAAGCCACAACTTCACGCCGCAAACCGTTTGAATCACCCGGTTTTCTGGACCTGCCCCGGATCACCCGCTATCGTCTGGTGAAACCGGGGCGACACGACCCCGGAGAACGAGGCACGAATGACAGGTCCCGCACGGTTCGACAGCCTGCCGGAATATGCGTTTCCGCGTTTGCGGAGGCTTCTGGACGTGCATGCGCCGGGCGGCGATCCCATCGCCATGACCATCGGTGAGCCGCGCCACCCGATCCCCGGTTTCGTGGGCCCGATCCTTGCCGCCTCGCTGTCAGGCTTCGGCCAGTACCCCCCGAACGAGGGTGCGCCGGAACTTCTGGCCGCCATCGCAGGATGGGTCACGCGCCGCTATGGCGTGACGCTGCCCGAAGACCGCCTCATGGCGCTGAACGGCACGCGTGAGGGGCTGTTCAACGCAGCCGTCGCCCTTTGTCCCGAAACCAAGCGCGGCAAGCGCCCGGTCGTCCTGATGCCGAACCCGTTTTACCAGGTCTATGCCGTGGCCGCGATGGCGATGGGGGCGGAGCCCGTCTATGTGCCCGCTACCGCCGCCACCGGGTTCCTGCCCGACTATGCCGCCCTGCCCCGCGATATTCTTGAGCGCACCGCCATCGCGTACATCTGTTCGCCCGCCAACCCGCAGGGCGCCGTCGCCGGCCGTGACTGGTGGGCCGACCTGATCGCGCTGGCCGAAACCCATGATTTCCGCATCTTTGCCGATGAGTGTTATTCCGAGGTCTGGCACCAGACGCCCCCCCCCGGCATCCTGTCGATGCCCGGTGCGGACCCCGAGCGTGTGCTGGCCTTCCACTCGCTTTCCAAACGCTCAAACCTGCCCGGCCTGCGGTCGGGCTTTGTGGCCGGCGGCCCCGATGCCATCCAGCGGATGCGCCAGTTGCGCAACTATGCCGGCGCCCCCCTGCCCCTGCCCTTGCAGCGCGTGGCCGAGGCGGCTTGGAAAGATGAGGCGCATGTCGATGCCAGCCGCGCCCTTTACCACACGAAGTTTGCCATCGCCGAGACGGTCTTTGCGGGCCTCCAGGGCTACCGCACGCCCGCAGGCGGGTTCTTTCTGTGGCTGCCCGTGCCCGATGGTGAGGCAGCGGCCCTGACACTGTGGCAAAAGACCGGCGTGCGGGTTTTGCCCGGCGCGTATCTGGCGCGCGACGTGCAGGGCGACAATCCGGGCCGGGGATACATCCGCGTGGCATTGGTCGGCGGACAAGAAGAAACGCAACGCGGGCTGACGGCGCTCTGCGATTGTCTTTACGGGGTGAGGTGAACGATGGCTTCGTATCAGGTCAGGCAACGCGATCCCCTTCTGGATCAGACCACACAGGCCATGCTGGAACGCCGGGGGCGTGAACTGGTCGGCGTTGCAGCCATCGTTCTGGGGCTGGCCTTCGTGGCACTTCTGGCCAGCTATTCGCCCGAGGATCCGGGCTGGATGGTGGCCACCGATGAACCCGCGCAGAACATCCTTGGCCGGCTCGGGGCCGCTGTCGCGTCAACCCTGATGGTGGTGGGGGGCCTTGGGGCCTGGGGTATCCCGGTGATCCTGCTGGTCTGGGGCGCGCGGTTCGTCCTGCACCGGGGGGCCGAGCGGGTGCTGCCGCGCAGCGTGTTCGCGGTGATTGCCGTGGCACTGGGGTCGGTCTTTGCCTCTACGCATGTGCCCGGGGCGGACTGGCCCTTTGCCGCAATCGGGCTGGGCGGCTTGTTCGGGGATACCGTGCTTGGGGCCGCAGTCATGGTGATGCCGGTCAGCACCGGCTTCGGGCTCAAGCTCCTGTCGCTGGCGTTCGGCGGGGGGCTGGTGGCGATGTTCCTGTTCGTCGCAGGCTTTGATGTCCGCGAACTGCGGGCCATCGGGACGTATCTGATGACCAGCCTCGTGCGCAGCTATGCCATGCTGCTGGCCGCGGCGGGCCAAGGTGCCGCAGGCACCGCCCGCGCCGCCTCCGCCCTTGCCGCCCTGCGTACTGCCCGGCAGGGTGCGCCTGCCGTGACCGCCCCCGAAACGACCACCCCGCCCCCCCAGCGCGCCGGCGCCGCCCGGCGTGACCGCACCTTGCCACCCCGCGCCCACACCCAGCGCGCCGACCCCCCCCCCCCCGCCCCGGCCCACCCCCCGGCCCCCCG
>JBBQXK010000007.1:0-123681 GCA_038209775.1 Rhodobacterales bacterium
TGTGATGGGCACCGGCGAGTTGGCGGCGCTGCTTGGTCCGTCGGGGTCTGGCAAGAGCACGCTTCTGACCATCCTTGGCACGCTGATGCACCCCACCTCGGGCAGCCACAGCATGCTGGGCGTTGATCTGACCTCTGCATCGGATCGCGCGCTGACCGAGTTTCGCAACCTGCACATCGGCTTTGTGTTCCAGTTCCACAACCTGCTGCCCGACTTTACCGCGCTGGAAAATGTGGTGTTCCCGACGGCGGTCCGCGAAGGGCGCGAGACAGCGGCCGCCCGCACACGGGGGCAGGAATTGCTGGTGCGCATGGGGCTGGCCGAGCGCATCCATTTTCCCACCGCCAACCTGTCGGGCGGGCAGAAACAACGGGTCGCCGTCGCGCGTGCGCTGATGAACCGACCCGAACTGGTGCTGGCGGATGAGCCGACCGGCAACCTTGACCGCGCCTCGGCCCTGCAGGTGATGGACCTGATCGCCGAGATCAACCGCGAGGAAGGCACGACCTTCCTGATCTCGACCCACGACGAAAAGATCGCGGCGCTGTGCCATCGGCAGGTCGTAGTGGCGGATGGGCTGGTGTCGGGGTGATCGGGGCTGCCCTGTATCAGTGCAGGGGCGGCCCGTCCGGTGCATGACGGTAAGGCAACCGTCAACCTAAGGACCCCATCATGACATCCCACAGCACCACGATCGGCATCTTTGCCGATCACGCCGCCGCCGAAGCGGCGATCCGCAAGCTTTCCGAGGGCGGCTTTGCGGTCAAAGACCTGAGCATCGTCGGCAAGGGCTATCACACCGATGAAAAGGTCATCGGGTTTTACAACATGGGCGACCGGATCAAGTTCTGGGGCAGCCGGGGCGCACTTTGGGGCGGGCTTTGGGGGATGTTCTTTGGCGGCATGGTGCTGACCATCCCGATTGTCGGCCATGTCATGGTTCTGGGCTACCTTGCCGCAGCAGCCCTTTCGGCGCTGGAGGGCGCTGTCGTGTTTGGCGGGGCGAGTGCCATTGGTGCGGCGCTTTATGGTATCGGCATCCCTAAGGACAGTGTGCTTGACTATGAAACAGCCCTTGCCGCGGACAGCTTTCTGGTCATGGCGCGCGGGTCTGATGCAGATATGAAACGGGCCAAGGATATCCTTGGTCAAGGCAAGGCAATGCGGGTCGAGACGCATGCCCATGCACCTGCAACGGTCGTGCCAACAGTGTAAGGCCAGATGCCGCTTAGGGCAGGTGAAGGCGGGCCTTGAGCGGCAGGTGGTCAGAGGCACGGCGCGCAAGGGGCGTGTCGTGCACCGCACCCCCGGTCAGCCGTGCAGGCGCGCTGGCCATCATCCGGTCAAGGGCTGCAATCGGATAGCGCGCCGGATAGCTGGGCAAGGCGACCGTGTCCTGAAAGTGCGGCGTCAAGTGAGCCAGTGCCGCAGTCTTGACGCCGCGCCAGATGTTCAGATCAGGTGATGGGCCTGATCGCCGAAATCAACTGCGAGAAAGGCACGACCATCCTGATCTCGACCCATGACGAAAAGATCGCGGCGCTGTGTCGGCGGCAGATCGTGGTTGGTTACAGATTGGCGACGGACAAGCGAGGTCACCCCGTGAACTGCGCGAGGGTGTCCGTCCCCCAAAACCGAAGGATCAGGCCCGCGGGGCACAGCAGCAACAGACACAGGATGAGCGGGTCATAGTGAGCGGCGTAGTCCGTAAAAATGACCCAGACCGCGTTGCTCATCGCGTGAAACAGCACCGCCACAGGCATCCCGTCCGCCGTGTTCACGAACAACCAAGCGATAATGACCCGCATCAGGACCATTGCGAGGCAGTGCCACAGAATCCAGCCCGCGTTGCGCCCGACAAGGGCAAACGGAATGACATGCCATAGGGCCCAGACGGCGCCAATGATCAGCGCCGCCTGCAACGCGGAATGCCGCCGCTTCAATCCGGGCCAGGCATAGCCCTGCCAACCGATTTCTTCGCAAGCAGCACCAAGGAGGATCAGGACGAACCCCGCCAGGATCGTGCCGGAAGGGGCCAGCTGAAGGGCGGGACCCGCTTCCCCGAGCAGCCAGAGCGCGCCGGCCGTCAACGCAAAGGCGATGGGCATGATGAAAATCGCTGCAAGAACCCATGTCGTCTGATGCAGGCAACCGGCGTCGGTGGCGAGCCTGAGGAACCGCGCCGCTGCCAGATGACCCCCCTGCCGGAAGACAAGCAGAAACGCCGCCGCCAGCGGCACTACGACCATGAAGGCACTGACCGGAAACGAAGGCGCAAAGGGCAGTGCGAGCTCGGTAGCGGCCAGTGCGTAGAACGGCAGGGACAGCACAAACACCATGCCAAAGAAGGCCCATGCTGACGGAGAGCCCTGGCCAGCGGACATGTTCTTGCGAAGTCCGGACGTCACCCGGCGGGGTCGGCAAAGGAATAGCGCAGGGTCTGTAAAGTGCCTTTGAAATAGGGCCGTTCACCCTGTGGCGTGTGGTACAGAACCTCGCCCGTCATCGGCACGCGCATGCCGTCCTGCGTCTGGTAGTTTGACATGCTGCACTCCCACGGCATCATCACGGTCACCTTGCCCACCTGTCCGGCGCGCGCGTCTGCAAGAATCGAGGTTATCAGACCGTCTGCGCCAAAGCGAAACAGCATCGTTACCGAAATCGGGCCATCGGTGATGGTGGCGCGGGCCGAGGCGTCATCCACCGCCGTCCACACCACACCTTGGCTGGGCAACAGCGCCGTTGGAAACCATACACTTTCGGCGAAATGGCGCATGAGTTCGCCCCGCGCAATCTCGCCCCCGCCCTGCTGGGTGCCCATGTCGAACAGCCCAAGAATGGCCGGGCGCAAGAGGCCCTCGCCGGCGATATAGGCATCGACCACCCGCACCGGTACGCCGGGGAACATCGTGATGGTCGCATCCCAGACAAAGCCGGGCCGCGCGGTCGTGAACTGTTGGGTGGCCGTAAAAGGTTTCCATTGCGGTGCGGTGGTACCGAGGTTGAACGTTCCGCGCTGGGTCAGGGTCACCCCCGACACGATCCGCTGCCCGTCGGTCAGGGCAGCGCGGAAATAGCGCTGCACCGGGGCGGGAAGGCTGGAGAGGTCGGCTTGGCTAAAGCGGCGTGCGACTGGGGCGATGTCGCCGTTGTCCAGCCGTGCGATCAAGGCTGCGGTCGCCGATGACCAGCGCCAAGCGCCGAACACCGTTAGCCCGCCATACAGAAGCGCCAGCCCCAATGCGGCACCTGCTGCCCACTTGAACAGGAGCACGGCCGAAAAGGACACCATCAGATACGGCCCATCAGCATCAGCACGACGACAATGATCAGGATCGTCCCGATCACACCGACACCACCATGGCCGTAGCCATAGCCATAGCCACCGAACCGCCCGCTGAAGCCGCCGAGCAGAAAGATGATCAGGATGATCATAAGGATTGTGCCAAGGGACATGATGTTTCTCCGCTGTGTCAGGATTTGGTGGAACTGTTTAGCCGGTCGGCCAGACGGCGGCCCAAGACGAAAGCCGCCGTGAAAACCGCCATCGTCGCGGCATCGGCAGGCCGGGGTGATGAGGTCGGGGGGTGTGTGATCGGGGAGTGTGTGATCGGGGGCGGTGCGGCTATGTTTCGGCCAGAGGGCCGGGCCACAAACAGCACGCCAGCCGCGAGTGCCAGAAACGCCAGCCCAGGGACCAGCGCGTCAGCCCCAAGGCCTTCCACGGATGTGTCGCCACCGATCTTTCAAGATCGGCCTCGGCACTCATGCCTTTGCGTTCAACATAGTGCATGGCTTCGCTCGCGCCTTCGGAAATGTCGCTGGCCATCCTGCGGCCTCGACGTTCGGCCAACGTGGTGACCGAGCCTGCCAATCTGGTCATGTCGTCCCGAAGGGCGGCCAGCTGTGCAACCAGCCCTTCAAAATCGGTCGGTGCGGGCAGCTTCGGTGCTTTTCCATCTTGCAGCATGATCGTCTCCTTTGCCGGGCAGAGGGCGGGAGTGTCCGATGTTTCCGGCGGCATTTCGAACGCGGGCCAGAAGAGCGTAGGGTGCCCCTTTGGCCTTCACGGATCACCTGACCGCTTTTGCCGATGCGCCGCACTAACCTCGCGCAGCCTTGCGGGCGTTACCGCCTGACCCAATCGGTCGCAGCGACGGGCCCCGATTTAACCAGACAGCCAAAAGCAGCCAAAAGCATAATTCCGGTGACGATCAGATAGGCCTGCTGCTCGCCACCGCCTTGTGGGGTAACCGGAATGGCCCAAGAGCCTGCGTTGATCGCGCCATGCAGCCAGATCGCGGGCAGAACGCTGAAGCGGGTATTGACGGCCAGTCGTGCAAAAAGAACGGACAGCGCAATGGTGCCTGCAAGGAATGGCAGCATCGGCAGGGTAGCTTGCGCCGTACCCGTCATCCAGAACAGCGGCAGGTGCCAGGTCGCCCAGACCACGCCGAGGGCGATACCTGCCCCCCGCCAACCGATGTGCCGCGACAGCACGGGCAGCGCATAGCCGCGCCAGCCGAACTCTTCGCCCAAGGGGCCACCAAGGACGAAGATCTGGACCACGATCAGCACGGATAGCCACAAATGCCCGGCGGCGGGTGAGGCGGGCACAATACCGCCCAAAGCCGCGTGCAGGCCAAGCGCAATCGCCATGGCAAAAAGCGGAACCAGCGCCGCGATGGCGAACCACCCCCACCCCAGCCGCCAGAAAAGGCACCTTAGCAGCCAGCGCTTGAGGCCCGGCACGCCATCGAAAACAGCCACGGTGACAAGCCCGGCCAGACTGGGCCCGAAAGCGGAGGCCAGCATCAGCGTGGTCTTCACCGCCGACTGCAAACCCGGCAGCAGCATGATGATCACCCAAAGGCCCCACGTCCAACCAAAGGTGAGCAGAAGGAAGATTGCGAGGGCCGAGGCTTTGTTTGATCGGGCCGTCTGACCCATAGCGAGGGTCTGCGGTCGGCCAGGGTCAGCCGCGATCATGGATCAACGCCTTGTGGCGCGGTGACAAGCGCTGCAATGGCTGCCATCACCTCGTCATTGTGGCCGACCCAGGTGTGGCCGCCCGTTTCGAACCCCAGAAACCGGGCACCGGTGATCTTCCCGGCCATGTAGGCGGCGCTGGCATAGGTACCATAGCCATCATCCCGCGCGCTTATGATCAGTGTCGGTGCGCGGACGCGGCTCAGGTCAACAGGGGTCATGGTCTTGCCTGCGGCCGTGTCGGCGCGCAGACCGGCGGCACGGGCCGACACGGGCAGGATGCCGTCCAGCATCGCATTGATGCGCGCGCGTTCGGCAGGGCTGGCCGTGTCCAAAAGGCCGGGGGGCGTGGCGAGCACAGTGGCGATGATCTTGCCCCGCGCAACCTGCATGGTGGACCAGAACAGGAAATCTGATCTGATGACCCGCATCATGGCGGCCTCGATCCATGGGGCCAGCGGTTCGGCGGACGCGGGCTGATCGGGCGGTTTGTAACCCAACGGCACCAGCAGGATCAGCCCCGACACCCGGTCCGGATGCCGGACCGCCAGTTGCAGTGCCGACAAGGCACCAGCCGACCCGCCCATCACGGCGGCAGTGGGCAGGTCCAGCGCATCCATCAGGCAGACAAAGGCATCAGCCTGCGCCTCGGCTGACGCATCGGCGGGCATCGGCGTGCGCAGATAGCCAAAGCGCGACATTGCGATAACGCGGATACCGCGCGTGGTCAGCGGGGCAGCAAAAGCCATGCCCTGATCAAAGCCGCCGCCGCTGCCATGAACGGCCAGCAACGGCTGGCCTGTTCCGGCCTCCTGATATTCGATCAGGCCACAGGGGGTTTCGATCAGGGTGCTGCCAAGGCTTATGCGGGCCCGCGCGGCGGCAAGGTCGGTCGAGAATTGCCACCATATTGATGTTGCTGTGGCGGCCAGCACAACAGCCCCGACTAGCACCAAGCGTTGCCTCGTCACGCCATCACCGCCTCGACCGGCCTGCGGACGGAAAAGGGCATCGCGGCGCTGCAGCCAAAACGCATCACGATATCCGGTCTGCGTCCGGGCAGGCCCGCAAGTGCTGCCAAATCGGCGCGAAAGGCGGGCACCTCGACGGGCTGGTTGAGGAAGGCGTGTTTCAGCCCCAAAGCCGTGGCTTGCAGCGCAAAGCGCTGGCAAGCGCGACCCACCTGCACCCAACTGGCCGGATTGGCCGCCGCACCGGAAAACACCGCGATGCCAGAGGATGAGGCGATCTGGCGGGCGTATTTTGCGTTCTCGGACTTTGCGGTGAACACCATGTCGAACAGGCGCGGCCCGAGCCAGTCTGGCAAGGCCGGGTTGCCGCTGGCGGCACTGTAAAGCCCGTCGCCGGTGGTCATCGCCGCATGGGGGCTAAACCGCAGCCAGTGTTTCAGTTCGGCGGCAAAGGCCGGGTCGGCCATCTGGGCGGTGTTGGCCTCGATCACCAGATCGCCAAGGCGGGTGATCGAGGCGCGGTCGGTGATCAGAACAAGGTCCACCCCCGGCACTGTTGCAGCCTGCAGAAGCGTCAGATCGGCAGGGCTGACTGCGCTTGCGTCATAGTCGCACCGGGTCGATTGCCGCAGCGGGATCGCATCGAACAGCGCTTTGTCCGGACCGCGGACGGTGCCATAGGCGACGCGCACGATCCCCTCGGGGTCAAAGGTGATCTCGCCACCCCGGCCCTGCGCGGCCATGGCAAGGGAGAGGTTCTCGGCGGCACAGCCAAGATTGACGAACAGGTGATGGTCGTCCGGGTCCACCACTGGCGTGCGCAGGGATTGGTCGGGCAGGATGTCGATACCCTCCGCCGTTTCGCGGAACTTCCAGGGTTGGGTGTTGTGCCCATTCGCGGCAAGGGTGGCGTAGCGGATAAGGTCGCGCGCCTGCGGTATTGCAGGCAGCGCAAGCCGCTGGCTGGCGGCCATTTCCGCGATGTCGCCAGCCGATCCCATCTGCCGCCAGCCAAGCCAGCCCGCACCGCCAAGGCCCGCCAAGACCGCGCCACCAATCAGAACGCCCCGGCGCGGCACATTCACGCCGCCACCGCATCGCGCCGCAACAGCCAGCCGCCCGGCAAGGCAAAGGCCGCCAGCGTGCCGATCCCCAAAAGGGTCAGGCCCAGCACGAAGAACCACCCGGCCACCGGGACCAGCCAGGCCAGCCCGGCGAGGAATGCGCCAAGGCAAGCGAGGGCGAACTTGCCCGGCAATCCCTCGGGCATCATGCGCCCGGCGGCCAGCCAAAGCCCGACGCCCAGCACATAGGACCCCAAGGCATAACCGGCAAAGATCGCGGCAACCGTGATCACCAGCATGACGGGCAGCAGGAACACCCCGATGATCGTCAGCATCAGCACGAACCCCGATCCCGCCAGAGCCGACGTCACCAGAAACCCCGACCAGATCGCCCTGCCCGGATGCGCCAGCGCCAGTTCGCGCCAGTTTTGCACGGCCTTGGGTGCCACAGCGATGACCATGGCCGCGATCAGGCCCGAGATCAGCACCCCCATCAGAAACCCGGTTATGATGCGCCAGACCGGCACCTTCATCGGCATCCGGTCCGACCATTCGCCCTCATAGCTTGCGCGTGTCTCGATCTTGACCCGCGCCGCCGGGGCCACGCTTTCGGGCACGGTGATGCTGGCCGGGTCTTCGGCATAGATCGTCAGCGCCCCAGCGACACGCGCCCCCGGCCCGAAAACGATATCATCCGCGACCAGCACCGCATCCCCGGCAATCGCCCCCTGCAATAAGATATCCGCCCCACTGACCAACGCATAACCCCCGACCGAGGCCACTGTCACCTCGGACCCCGCCGCGCGCAGGTTGCCGGTGACCGGGCCAAGGGTCACCTCATAGCCGGTGACCGAGGCATCGCCGCCGACCGGTGCCGTGGCCTTCACACTGTATCCCACCGCAAACAGATCGCCCGCCACTGCCGCATCGACCACCACCCGTCTCCCGGCCAGATGCGCCGAGCCGCCGACCGGGGCGGCCACAGAAACCCTGTTGCCCGCAATGAACAGGTCCTGCCCGGCAGGTCCATCAAACTGAACCGTCTCGCCAGCCGCGTAACGGTCTTGCGCGATGGTCAACACCGAGGTTTCGGCAAACGCAGGCACCGACAGAAGGCAGCATATCAAGGTGAGGGATCGCAGCATGGGCATGCTCCTTGCGAGATTTGGGATGGGTCCGCCTGCTACCGGATCGCCCGACCGAAAGCCGGGTTGCGGCTATTCCGTTGCAACGCCGTCGAACACTTCGGTCGAGGCCTGTGCATCGGCCTTGCGCTTTTGCACAAGCCCGTCGACGTGGTTTGGCGGGCCGTAAAGGGTGTAAATACGCAGCGGCTTGTCCCCGGTATTGATCAGGTTATGCAGCGCCCCCGCCGGCACGATGATGGCATCCCCGCCTTTCACCTTCTTGACCACAGCGTCTATAACAATTTCGCCGTGACCTTTCTCGATCCGGAAGAACTGGTCATGGGTCTTGTGCGTTTCCATCCCGATATCCTCGCCGGGCTTCAACGCCATGAGGACCAGTTGCAGATGGTGGCCGGTGTAGAGAACGTGGCGGAAGGCGGTGTTATCTTCGGTCAGCTTTTCGATGTCAGCAGTGTAGCCGTTCATGGGGGAAGCCTTTCGGGATGCCGGGGCCAAAAAGGACCCCTTCCGGCGGCATCTGGCGCCCAATATCCGGGCGGCGCACTGATGCAGGTTGGGCTTGGTGGCTTACGCCGGTGTTTGCACCGCTGTTTGGGTCGGCGCTGACCGGCGCTGCGCCCAACGCCAGACCGGCTTCAGCACCTCCAGCACCAGCAAGACTGCCAGCCCGGCAAGCGGGGGAACGGCTAGGCTTGCAGGTTCCAAGGCGGCAAAGCCAAAGAGATCGCGGACCGGTGGCCAGAACAGCGTGACGGCCAGCGTGGCACCCACGATGGGCAGCACGATGGCCAAGGCCCGGTTGGGCCGAGAGATCGCGGTCAGGATGGAGGAAGATCGCGACCGATCCACCAGGATCAGCCCCACGATGCCGAAGATCAGCGCGGCGAAGGTCACGCCTCGCACCTGATTGGTCGAGAGGCCATAGTCTGGCGCAAACGCAAAGATCGTGCCGGTGATCCCCAACACCAGCGCGCCTTGCACAAGGCTCCACAGAATGGTCGGCCCGGAAAACAGCGGCTCTGCTGGTGGGCGGGGCGGGCGGGCCATGATGCCGTCCTCTTCAGTCTCGGCCTCGAACACAAGGCTGCAGACCGGGTCGATCACCATTTCAAGGAATGCGATGTGGACGGGGCCGAACAGGATGGGCATGCCGAACAAAAGGGGCATCAGCGCTAGGCCCGCGATGGGGACGTGAACGGCAAGGATGAAGCTCATCGCCTTACGCAGGTTGTCATAGATGCGGCGGCCAAGCCTGATGGTGGTCACGATGGACCCGAAATCATCATCCAGAAGGACGATGCTGGCCGCCTCGCGCGCGACGTCCGTTCCCCGCCCGCCCATGGCCACGCCGATGTGTGCTGCCTTCAGGCTGGGCGCGTCATTCACGCCGTCACCGGTCATCGCCACCACCGCGCCTGCGGATTTCAGGGCCGTGACGATGCGCAGTTTCTGTTCTGGCATGATGCGGGCGAAGATGGTCACATTCTTGACCGCCGTTGTCAGATCGGCATCCGACATCGCGGTCACCTCGGGGCCAGTGATGACGCGGTCACCCTGCAACCCGGCTTGCAATGAAACGGTCTGGGCGGTCGCGGGATAGTCGCCGGTGATCATGATGACCCGGATGCCTGCTGTGCGGCACTGCGCCACCGCCGCTGGAACCGAAGGGCGCAGGGGGTCGGCAAGGCCCACCAGTCCCAGAAAGCGAAAGGCAAAGTCACGCTGGCTGGCGGGCAAGGCGCGCTGATGGGCCGCCTCGGCCACGCCCAGAACGCGCAGACCCGATTTTGCCATGTCATCAACCATCGCAGCAACGGTCGCGCGGATGGCGGGCGCCAGTTTGCACAGATCGGCCATCGCCTCAGGCGCGCCTTTGGCGGCGATCTGCCAGCCGCTGTCATGCGCTTCCCATGCCTGCGACATCGCCAGCAATGCGGGAGACAGGGCATAGCTGCGCGTCAGCGTGCGCCCCGCGCCGGGCAGAGTTTCGCCATCCCGCACGTCGGCTTTGGCCAGCGCATGAAACGCCTTTTCCATCGGATCAAAGGGGTCGGGGGCCGAGGCCATCACGCCTGCGGCCGCCAGTTCGCGAAACACCTGCGGCAGTGCGGCCCCGATCCTGGCCACCGTTCCATCCGGCAGACGCAACTCGGCAACCGTCATCCGGTTTTCCGTCAATGTGCCGGTCTTGTCGGTGCAGAGCACGCTTGCAGCCCCCAACGTCTCGATGGCCGAAGCGCGCCGCGTCAGCACCCGGACCTTGGATATCCGCCATGCCCCCATCGCCATGAACACCGCAAGCACCATCGGGAATTCCTCGGGCAGCATCGACATGCCCACCGCGATGCCCGCCAGAACACCCTCCAGCCAGCCGCCGCGCAAGAGGCCGTACAGGACGACAACCGCCATGCTGACCGCAGCACCGACAGCGGCGAACACGATGACCAGCTTGCGCATCTGGCGTTGCAGGTGGGGGGTCTCGGTCTCCAGCTTGGCGAGGGAAGTGCCGATCCTGCCGATTTCGGATGATGGCCCGGTGGCCGTGACCAGCGCCAGCGCCGACCCAGCCACGATCAGGCTGCCGGAAAAGACCTTTGGCTGGTCCTCGCCCCCCGGCCGCGCATCTGTGGCCGGACCTGCCACCTTGCGAACCGGAACTGCCTCGCCCGTCAGCAGGGATTCGTCGGCAGACAGTCCGGTTGCCTCCAGCAGGCTGGCATCCGCAGGCACCCGGTCACCTTCCGACAAAACAATCAGATCACCGCGCGCCACTTCACGCCCAGCGATCCGCATCCGTTCACCGCCCCTGATCACCAGCGCACGCGGGCTGGTCAGATCGCGGAGCGCTTCAAGCACGCGCTCGGTCCGCGCCTCTTGCACCACGGTGATGCCGACGGAAAGGCAGGCGAAGGCCAGAAGGATCAGCGCCTCTTCGCGGTTGCCAAGCAGTAGGTACACGACGCCACCCGCAATCAGAAGCGCCAGCATCGGTTCACGCAGGACATCGAGGATCATCCGGAATGGCCCGCGACGACGCGCACGGGGCAATTCATTGTAGCCTTCGGTGGCAAGGCGCTGTTGGGCTTCAGCCCGCGTAAGGCCCTGCGATGCGGGCCCTGTGGCGGCAGGTTCGGGTGCGGAATCGGTCAAGATGCTGGCCTTTCGGGGGGAGCCGCATTCTGGCACGAAAACGAAAGGCACAACCCTGATCTGGGTCAGCATGGGCCAGCCTGATCCCGGCTAGCGTGCGTTTGACACACCAGCAATCAGGAGACCCCAAATGCCAGCCACCGTGAAACCGGGTTTCCGCTTCCCATCCGCGTTCACCATTCTGTTCGGCCTGATCATCCTGGTGGCAGCGCTGACGTGGATCATTCCGGCGGGACAGTATCAGCGGATCCCCTCTGCGGCGCTTGGCAAGGATGTGCCCGTCGCGGGCAGCTATGCGCCCACGGATGCCAATCCGCAGAGCGTGTTCGAAGTGATCCTCGCCCCCATCGCGGGGTTCTACGATCCCGTCGCCTATACCGCCAATGCCATCGACGTATCGCTGTTCGTGCTGATCATCGGCGGGTTCATCGGGGTGGTGACGGCGTCCGGGGCGATTGATGCGGGCATCGCGCGGGCAATGGTGCGGCTGAAGGGGCGCGAGACATGGATGATCCCGTTTCTGATGGCGCTGTTCGCCCTGGGTGGTACGACCTACGGGATGGCCGAGGAAACGCTGGCTTTCTATGTACTGCTGATCCCGGTGATGATCGCGGCCAAGTTCGATGCGCTGACGGCGGTGGCGGTGATCCTGCTGGGTGCGGGGATCGGGGTTCTGGGGTCAACGATCAACGCGTTCTCCACCGTGATTGCGTCGGATGCGGCGGGGGTGACCTTTGCCGAGGGGCTGGTGCTGCGGCTGATCATCCTGGCGCTGTGCTGGATCGTCACCGTCGCCTTCGTCATGCGCTATGCGGCGCGGGTGCGGGCGGACCCGTCGAAGTCGCTGGTGTACGATCTGAAGGCCGCAAATGAGGCGCATTTCCTGAAGCAAACCCCGGCCGAAGCGGCCAGTTTTACCGGGCTGCACAAGATCGTGCTGATCCTGTTCGCGCTGACCTTTGGCGTGATGATCTGGGGCGTGTCCATGGGCGGCTGGTGGATGGCCGAGATGAGCGGGCTGTTTCTGGCCGCTGCCATCATCATCGGCATCGTCGCCCGGTTGGGCGAGGGCAAGCTGGTGGAAAGTTTCGTGAACGGCGCACGCGATCTGTTGGGCGTGGCCCTGATCATCGGGCTTGCGCGCGGGATCGTGGTGGTGATGGACGCGGGCCACATCACCGACACCATCCTGCACGCCGCCGAGGTTTCCGTCGCGGGCCTGCCGCGCACCGCGTTCATTCTGGTGGTCTACTGGATCGAGGTCGGGCTGTCGTTCTTCGTCCCCTCCACCTCGGGCCTTGCAGTCCTGTCGATGCCGATCCTTGCCCCGGTGGCCGATTTCGCGGGCGTGAAGCGCGAGCTTGTCGTGACCGCCTTTGCCACGGCCAGCGGCATGGTCAACCTGATCACCCCCACCTCTGCCGTCGTGATGGGTGGCCTCGCTATTGGGCGCGTGCCCTATGAACGCTGGTTGCGGTTCATCTGGCCGCTGTTGGTGGTGCTGACGTTGATCATCATGGCCGCACTGGCGCTGGCCGTCACATTTGGAGCCGCCCCATGACCCTGACCTATGGCGTTCATTCCGAGGCGGGCCAGTTGCGCCGTGTTTTGGTCCACCGGCCCGGATCGGAAATGGCGCGGCTGACGCCTGCCAACTGCGAAAGCCTGCTGTTTGACGATGTGCTTTGGGTCAAGCAGGCACGGATCGACCACATGGCCTTTGTCGATATCCTGCGAGAACGCGGTGTAGCCGTGGTTCTGCTGCGCGAGATGCTGGAAGAGGTGCTGACACAGCCCGAGGCCCGGCGCTGGCTGCTGGACGCGCGGATCACTGACAATTCGGTGGGGGTTGGCCTGTCGGCCGATCTGCACGCCTGCCTGACCGAGATGCCCGCCAACGCGCTGACCCATATCCTGATCGGCGGGATGAGCCGGGCTGAACTGCCGATCCCCGAGGCAGGTGTTTTGGTGCCCATGCTGCGGGGCGAAGATTTCCTGCTGCCACCGATGCCGAACACGATCTTCACCCGCGACTCGTCCGCCTGGATCTATGGCGGGGTCACGCTGAACCCGATGTTCTGGCCAGCCCGGCGGCTGGAAACGCTGAACCTGGCCGCCATCTACCGGTTTCATCCTGACTTTGCGGGGGCGGGTTTCCCGATCTGGTTCGGTGACCCGATGGTCGATCACGGGATGGCCACGCTGGAGGGCGGCGATGTGATGCCCATTGGCAACGCCACCGTCCTGATCGGCATGGGCGAACGCACCACACCGCAGGCGGTTGGGCAGGTGGCGCGCGCGCTGTTCGCGGGTGGTGGGGCGGAACGGGTGATCGCCTGCCAGTTCCCGCGTGCGCGATCGTCGATGCACCTTGATACCGTTTTCACCTTCTGCGACCGCGATCTGGTGACCGTGTTTGCCGAGGTAACGGACGCGATCCAGACCTATTCCCTGCGCCCGGATGATAAAGGAGGGGTGACTGTCACGGCAGAGACGTTGCCGTTTCTGGACGTGGTCGCCGGTGCGCTTGGCATCCCGAAACTGCGCACCGTGCCGACGGGCGGTGACGCCTATGAGGCGCAGCGTGAACAGTGGGATGATGCCAACAACCTTCTCTGCATCAGCCCCGGCGTCGTGGTCGGCTATGAACGCAACACCCATTCCAACACCCTGCTGCGCAAAGCCGGGGTCGAGGTCATTACCATCTCTGGCGCCGAACTGGGGCGCGGGCGCGGTGGGTCGCATTGCATGACCTGCCCGCTGATCCGAGACGCCCTTTGAAAGGACCACCCCATGCCGCAAAACCTGCACGGCCGCAGCTTTCTGAAACTGCTGGATTTCTCGGGCGACGAGTTACGCTTTCTCTTGCGCCTTGGTGCGAGCCTGAAAGAGGCCAAGGCCACGGGCACCGAGCGCCAATTGCTGAAAGGCAAGACCATCGCCCTGATCTTTGAAAAGGACAGCACCCGTACCCGTAGCGCCTTTGAGGTGGCGGCCTTTGATCAGGGCGCTCATGTCACCTATCTGGGTCCGTCGGGCAGCCACATCGGCACCAAGGAGTCGATGAAGGACACCGCCCGCGTGCTGGGCCGGTTCTATGACGCCATTGAATATCGCGGGTTCGGGCAGGCTGAGGCGGAAACCCTGGCCGAACATGCCGGTGTGCCGGTCTATAACGGGCTGACGGCAGAGTTTCACCCGACCCAGGTGTTGGCCGATCTGATGACCATGCGCGAGTACACCCACAAGCATCTGTCCGACATTTCCTTTTGCTTTGTCGGTGATACGGGCGGCAACATGGGGTCATCGCTGATGGTGGGCGCGGCGCTGATCGGGATGGATGTTCGCCTGTGCGGCCCGCAGGCGCTGTGGCCCGATGCCGCTTTGATAGACCAGTGCCGCAAGTTGGCCGAGGTCAGCGGCGCGCGCATTACCCTGACCGAAAAGCTGGCCGAGGGGGTGGAGGGCTGCGATTTCATCTATACCGATGTCTGAGTGTCGATGGGCGAACCCGATGCGGTCTGGGCCGAGCGGATTGCGCTGCTTTCGCCCTACACTGTCACGCAAGCGGTGATGGACCTGACCGGCAACCCCTATGCCAAGTTCCTGCACTGCCTGCCCGCTTTTCATAACCGAGAGACGACGACCGGCGAGAAGATATTCCAGACCTACGGGCTCGAATGTCTTGAGGTGACCGATGAGGTTTTTGAATCCCCCGCTTCGAAGGTCTTCGATCAGGCGGAAAACCGGCTGCATTCGATCAAGGCGGTGCTTGTCGCCACAATAGGGGCCTGAGATATGCGCATCGTGGTGGCCTTGGGCGGCAATGCCCTTTTGAAACGCGGCGAGCCGATGACGGCAGAGGCGCAGCACACCAACGTGCGCATCGCTGCGGCGGCGCTGGCTGATCTGGCGCGCGATCACCAGATTATCGTGGCGCATGGCAACGGCCCGCAGGTCGGGCTGATGGCGCTGCACGCGGCGACCTTTGCGCCCGACAACCCGTGGCCGCTGGATGTGCTGGGGGCCGAAACCGAAGGCATGATCGGCTATCTGATCGAACAGGAGCTGATGAACGCCCTGCCACCGGGCACCGATTGCGCCACCTTGTTGACGCGGGTGGAAGTTGATCCAAAGGATCCTGCCTTTGACCAGCCCACCAAGCCCATCGGCCCGATCTACACCGCCGAAGAGGCAAAACTGGTCCGCGCCGAACACCGCTGGTCGATGGTCGAGGAAGCCAAGGGGGGCTTGCGCCGTGTTGTCCCCTCACCCCTGCCCATGGCCGTTCTGAACATCGCGCCAATCCGCCTGCTGGTGGAGGCCGGGGTCTGCGTTATCTGCGCAGGCGGTGGCGGCATCCCGGTGGTGCGGGGCAAGGATGGCAAGATGGAGGGGGTCGAGGCCGTCATCGACAAGGACCGCACCGCCGCCTTGCTGGCGGTTGCGCTAAAGGCGGATGTGCTGCTGATGCTGACCGATGTGGAGGCGGTGTTCCGCGATTGGGGCGGGCCGGATCAGGCGGCGATTGACACGATCACGCCCGACGCCCTTGCCGACATGACCTTTGCCGCAGGGTCCATGGGGCCAAAGATCACCTCGGCCTGTGCATTCGTGCAGGCGGGCGGGACGATGGCCGGCATCGGCCGTCTGCAGGACGCCCGTGGAATCGTCGAAGACCGGGCGGGCACGCGGGTGCGCATGGCACCCCTGGCATCAGACAATCGTCTGCCGGGCAAGAAAAAATCCGTTCTGCCGCCGAAACACCAACCTGAAGCAGTGCCGGGGGCCGCTTAGGCGTTCAACGTTGGACATAGGTAAGAGTGGCCTTGTTCCATGGTTTCGAACTCGACCCCACCCGACGCGCGCGTCTGTACCTCGTCGGGCGCATCGGGTGGGCCAAGCCTTTGCCGGGACTGCAAAGCCGCAACCGACAAACCGAAGGAGTGACGATGACACAATCCCTGACAGGCAAGATCGCCCTCATCACCGGGGCCGCTGGTGCGCTTGGCCTTGCTACGGCGACCCTGCTGGCAGCGCGCGGGGCCATCATCGCGGCCACCGATGTTTCGGGGGCAGACTTTGGCCCGCTGCGCGCCGCAATTCCCGATGCAAAGCGTCTGCTGGTGGTCGAGGCGGACGTGACCGATGAGGCGGCCTTCGGTGCGGTTGTCGCGGCAGTGGTCAAGGCCTTTGGCACCATCGACATCTTCTTTAACAACGCGGGTATCGAGGGGCCGGTTGCCCCGATCCCCGATTTCCCGACGGATGGCTTTCGCAAAGTGATGGAGGTCAACGTGACCGGTATCTTCCTCGGCCTGAAACTGGTGATCCCGGTGATGGCAAAGGCCGGTCGCGGCAGTATCATCAATTCCTCCAGCGTGGCGGGGCTGATCGGCTCGCCCGGCCTGTGCGCCTATGTGGCCAGCAAACACGCGGTTCTTGGGCTTACGCGGGCCGCAGCGGTGGAATGGGGGGCCAAGGGCATCCGCGTCAACTGCATCAACCCCGGCCCGATTGAGAGCCGCATGATGGCGTCGATCGAGGAAGGGGCAAGCCCGGGGGGCGCTGCGGCGGTCCATCAGGGGTTCGCTGCAACCATCCCGATGAAGCGTTATGGCACACCGCACGAGGTTGCGGGTCTTGTCGCCTTTCTGGCCTCGGACGACGCTGCTTACGTCAATGGCGGAGCCTACACTGTCGATGGCGGCATGACCGCCGCCTGATCACTTCAGCAGGGGGCCATCATGATCGAGGTAACTCTTGTCGAAATCCGCAAGCAGCACGAGGCGGTCAAGATCGTGGATGGTAACTTTGCCATGCTGAAAGGTGGCCAGACCGTCTTCGCGCAATTCCCGCAGCACCCGGTTGACGTGCACCGAACTCAGGCCCAACGCATCGGCCATCATATATTGTGACAGCGGGCATGAGTATTCGTGGGCTGTTCCAAGCCCAACCAACTTCAGCCGCGCGCTGAGTTCCAGAAGGAAATGCGCGGTGCGTTCCTTGGCATCCCTGCGCCCGATGCCCACCAGATGTTCCACCACCATCGCCTCGTCGCGCGACGCCGCCCAAAGCACGGCGGTGGCAAGCCTTGGCGTTCTGGTGAAGGTGTCCAGAAGGTCGCTGACCAAAACCTCGGACGCCTCGACGCGCGTCACGGGTTCGATATTGTGGTCAGCGGTGCGAAACAGGACCGACCGCAGGCCCAGAAAATCGCCCGGGATCTGGAAATCGATGATCTGCCGCGTACCGCCAGACAGCAGCTTGTAGGAACACACCCACCCCGAGGCGAGGATGTAAGCAGACTGATTGACCTGCCCTTGATGGACCATGTCACGCCCGGCGGCGAAACGCTTGCGGCGGCCATGCAGCAGGTCGAGCGCCGAGAACTCCTCGCCCGACAGCGCGACGAACGCCCCCAGTTTCCGGGCAAATGGGGAATGTTGGACTGAAATCACATTAAATCCCTTCGGGAAATGGGCCGAAAATCTCTGGAAGAGAACGCGCCACTATCATGCCCATAGCCCGAGGAAGACGCGCGCATGCTGATCTGGCTCAGTCTGCCATACCATGTATCCCCTATAATCGCACTTGGAATGAGGGCGCGCCGGGCATTTCGCCCGGTTCACCCGAGACTTCGGTGAAAGGTCTGACAATGCCCCATGGTCCCGACGTGGCAGGAAACGCCGCCCTTGCGATTTGCGAATCGCTGCTTTTGGCGCTGAACGACCGCAACATCCTGCCAGAGCGCGAGATTGTCGGGATTTTGCAGGACGCCGCCGCCGCACATGCCAACGATGTTGGTCTTGATGGCAAGGACGGAATGCACAAGGCTGTCGCGGCCCTGATCAACGGCATTCTGGCGGGCGGAAATTCCGTGCGGCGGCGTTAGGATGGACGCAGCGTCAATGCCATGACGGGGCGTTGACGCGCACGACTGCCAGGATGCCCCTGGGACACGCCGATAATGCACCACATGCGCAGCACGGCAGACAGTGCGCCCGAAGTCAGTCTTGGCCGATTTGGGTATCGGTCGCGCGCCAGCCGGTCGCCAGCACGACGGGATCAACCTCGGTCAGAACCAAGGTCTGCTTCATCGTCTCGGACACGGCCGGTGCGACAAAGTCAAGCGCCCACAGGATCGGGGCGCCTGACTGATCATGAGAGGTTGGTCGCCTCAGGCGTACATCGGCTCGTAGTAATAGGGATAAAGGTAGCCATTGTAGTAGTTTGCGCCGAAGGCCGCGTTGGTTGCGGCGGTGTTCATGCGGCGGTAGATCGTGCCACCCAGCGACTTCATCGCGTCGTCCAGAACCGAGGTCCAGTCTTCCGAAACCTCGGCGACCATGGCCGACTGGCCGTGCTTCAGGGTGAAGAACGACTCGTACGCAGCATTCTCACGCCGGGTCTCGGTCACGGCGTCTGCCGTGGCCCCGACGGCGGCACCGGCCAGTGCGCCAACCCCTGTCGCAGCACCTACTGACAGGGCGGCTGCACCCGCAACACCCGCCGCCACGCCAACCGGCCCTGCCATCAGGCCCAACAGGGCACCCACACCCACACCGATGGCCGTGCGCATGCCAAGATCGCTGTGGCGGTCAGCCACGCGGATGTGGCCCATGTCATCACGGCGCACGACGGCGGCGCCGTGCACCGTCAACTCACCCGCTTCATCCATGTGCCACAGCTTGCGCAGGGCCTGACGGGCCTTGTTGTCGGATGAGCAGACAACGGCGACGTAGGTGTTCATGCGACCACCTTTTTCGGCTCGATCGCGTGGGCCAGCTTGGTGCGGGCAGCGGCGACGGCGGCGCTCAGGGACTGGGCGGCCTTGTGGGCGCTGTCGAGCATCGCCGCGTTGGCATGTTTCACGCCATCCTTGGCGGCAACCGCCTTGTCCTCGACCAGATGGCCTGCGGCCTCCAGCTTGGTGATGGCGGCCTTGATGCCGGTTTTCACATCGTCGGCCTGATCGTTTGCGAGCGATTTCATCTTGTGACCGAGCGCCACGACATCGGCCTGAACGGCCTTCACGTCAGCCCAGGTGGCTTTCTCTGCCGATGCGATGTTGGCGCTGATCTTTTTGTGCAGCTCTTGCGCGTCGTGGCGCGTCATTTCGAGCACGGTTTGCGGTTTGGTCATGGTGCACCTTTCGGGTTACGGGCGGTGGTAGAGTGATGCGCCCCGATCTTGAGACGCGACTTGACGTGGATCAGCCTGCCGCAGTCCCGGCGGATTTCAGCGCAGGCCAAAAGGCGTGGCGGGCAAGGGCCAAGAGTTGCGGGACCGTGGAATGCGGCAGGTCTGCCGTCAGTTCGAAGGCCACGCGGGCGTGAACATCAGCGTGATGTTTGCCAAGATAGGCCATCAGATGACCCGCCTCGTTGCTTTGCCCCTTGCCGTGGCCGATCACGACAATCCGCCCGCTACCCACGACAGCCGCTGCGACGGCATCGAAGAACTTTACGTCTGCGGGGTAGGTTTCGGCGCGGTCGGCATCATGCTGGGTGCGGTCGATCTGATGCGTCAGGTGACGCAGTTCCTGCGGTGCGGCGTCCCCTTCACGGTCAACCGGAAATACACGCGCGCCGGCATGGTCGATGACAATGACCAGATTGTGGGTGGACGCGTTAGAAGTGTGGGGCATGGCTCGGACCTTCCAGGGCAAGACGCAAAGCCCTGATGGCGTCTGGCTTGCACGGCGACCCTAAGCCGGGCCGGGCCGCGCCAGCAGCCTCGGAAACTACTCATGCTTTGGCGGGCAACCCGATGTGGGTAGTTTCCGAACCTGCCACCCGGCTTCAAGACGGCGCAGACTGCCAAGGCCCCATTGATCCCCCGAAAAGGCTGCCCCATGCCGCTGGTTCACAAAGAGACCCATCTTATAAAGCGCATTGGCTGGCTGCGGGCCGCCGTTCTGGGGGCCAACGATGGCATCCTGTCTACGGCAAGCCTGATCGTCGGGGTGGCTTCGGCCTCGTCCGACAAGGGGGCTGTCATGGTCGCAGGACTTGCCGGGCTGGTGGCAGGGGCGATGTCGATGGCGGCGGGGGAGTATGTGTCTGTCAGCAGCCAGGCAGATACCGAGGCGGCCGATGTCGCCAAGGAAACAGCAGAGCTTGCTGCCGATCCGGCAGCAGAGACGGCGGAACTGGCCGCGATCTATCAGGGGCGCGGTCTGGCGGCACCCTTGGCCTTGCAGGTGGCGCAAGCGATGATGGCGGGCGATGCGCTGGCGGCGCACAAGCGCGACGAGTTGGGGATAACGGCAGAAATGTCGGCAAACCCTATTCAGGCGGGGCTTGTCTCGGCCGCGACCTTTGCCTCAGGGGCCGCGTTGCCGCTGCTGGTGGCCGCTGTTCTGCCAGAACCGAGGTTGCTGGTTGGCGTGTCAGTCGCCACGATTGCGGCCCTGATAGCCCTTGGGGCAATCGGTGCGCGGATCGGGGGGGCGCCGATGGCACGCGGGGCTGCGCGGGTCACGTTGTGGGGCGCACTGGCAATGCTGGCGACCGCATTGGTCGGATGGGTGTTCGGGACGGCTCTGTAGGCTGCCTTCCGCCAGCTTAGGTAGTTTCCGACCCTGCCGCGCAAAGGGCCGCGCGGATTAACAAGGCTCAGACGCAATCCCTGCGCCGCATAAGGAGACAGAGATGTCCGATGACAAGCAATTGAAGCAGGCCGTGCTCGACGAACTGAAGTGGGAGCCGAGCGTCAACGCCGCCCATATCGGCGTGACCACCAAGGACGGTGTCGTCACCCTCATGGGGTCAGTCGAGAGCTATGCCGAAAAGCACGCGGCCGAGACCGCCACCTTGCGCGTCAAGGCCGTGAAGGCCGTGGCGGAAGAGATCGAGGTCAAGCTGCCGTTCAGCGTCAAGCACGGCGATGCCGAGATCGCGGCGGCAGCAGTCGACCGGCTTGCCTGGAACGTGTCGGTGCCGAAGGATGCGGTCAAGGTCGCGGTCTCCAAGGGCTGGGTCACGTTGACCGGTACCGTGCATTGGCACTATCAGCATGATGCGGCCGCCGATGCGGTGCGGACACTGTGGGGCGTCACGGGCGTGTCGAACCAGATCGCGATCAAACCGATGGCCAATGCCGGCAACATCAAGTCCGACATCATGGTCGCCCTGCACCGGTCGTGGTTCTCGCCCGACCGCATCTCGGTTGCCACGCATGACGGCAAGGTCACGCTGACCGGAACCGTCGAATACTGGGATGAACGCGCGCTTGCCGGAACCACCGCATGGGCCGCACCGGGCGTGACGTCGGTCACGAACGACATCCGTGTGAACTGAGCCTTGGCGCGCACCGCAGGCCTCTGATCGGGACTGCGGCGCGTTCCCTTCAAGGTGTCCCGGCAGCCGGGATCAACAGGCGGATCGCTGCTTTTTTCAGCAGGCCGATCCGCCGCAGCCAACAGTCAAAGTCGTGCCGGGCACAGGTCAGCATGACAACCGATGGTGTTTCCCCCCGTGCTTTGGCAACGGTGGCCGCTGACTTCTGGCCTGATAAACAATCTGTCAAAACCCGGACCAAACCGTCTGCGCACAGCACATCCAGGATCCGCCAGCGAAACGGATCCTCCGGATCGAGTTGATCGGGGTATTCGCTGTTTCTGCGATGTGGGATGACGGATGCCGCTTCGACCTTGGGGGAAAGGGAAGGTCGGTGGAACCGCGTTCACACAACTGCGGGGAACAGCGCGGCATCCGTCTGATCAAGGTTTACGGAGTGCCAGCTTGGGCCAAAAGGATCGGAAACTACGCAGGAGACTTTCTCAGCCCGGCAACAGGCGGCCTGCTGATCTGCGGCAGTGCGGCAATTCTGATCGCGGCTAAACAAAGGTTGGATCGCACGCTGCCAGACCCAACCATGGAGAGCTTCCCTCATGCCCGAAGGTCAGATCATTTTCCGCACGAACGTCACGGCCCTGAACATCAGGACGCAATCGTCGCTGACCCCAAAATCAGCCCGGTTGACGGCGGCAGCGTCCCGGATGTCCAACGCAAAACTGCTTGCACAGAATACGCTGTTGCAGTCGGCGCTTGAACGTCAACGGACGAAAGCCGCGGACCTGCGCAGCATCCTGTGCAGCATGGACATGGCAACCATTTGCGTGTGCCCGGCCCTGGAACTGCGTCTGTTTACGGCTGCGGCCGGTCACCTGCTGGGGATCGGTGCCGAACAGGTTGGCCTCACGCTGTCACTTTGCGGGCCTTTCGGCCTTGATGGCACTCTGATGGCGCGAATGCGGGCGGTGCTCGACAGCGGGGTGGCTGATCAGCAGGTCATTGCCCTGGCGTCTGGTCAGCAGCTTTTGTGCCGCTTGCTGCCGCTGCACGCCTTTGATGCCAACGGGCCTGCCATGGAGGGGGTGATCATCACCTACGCTACGGGCAGTATCGCTGCAGTCGAGGTGCCGATAACCGGCCAGCCAGACCACAAGCAGAGGTCCGATGATGCCAGGCAGACGGCAATCTACCCGGACGTCAGCTGCAGTCTGACCCGGCGGCAACACCAGGTTCTGGGCCACGTTCTGGCCGGGCACCCCAGCAAGAACATCGCGGCTGACCTTGGCATCAGCCGGCGCACGGTGGAGAACCACCGTGCCGCAATCATGGCGCGCACGGGGGCCACATCCATTCCCGCGCTGGCCCGCATCGCCATCGGTGCCGATGTGGGGGGCGACTGCAAAGCGGCCTTGTCGCGACATGCCCCCGTTTGAACCCACTCCTATCCCCAAAGGACTACTCCATGCCCCAAATCCGCACGATAAACCGACAGTTCATTCTGGCTGAACGCCCGAAGGGTGCGCCGACCGCGGCCACGCTGCGGCTTGAGACCGGCCCTGTGCCTGTCCCTGGACCGGGCCAGATGCTGCTGCGCACCGAGTACCTGTCGCTTGACCCCTATATGCGCGGTCGGATGAGCGACGCGCCCTCGTACGCGGCGCCGGTTGCGATCGGCGCAGTGATGGAGGGGGGGACGGTTGCACAGGTGATGATCTCTCACCTCAAGGGGTTCCGGCCGGGGGACCGGGTGCTGGCCTTCAACGGCTGGCAGGACTATGCGCTGTCTGACGGCGCTGGCGTCACGGTGCTTGATCCGGCGCTGGCCAACCCGTCCTGGGCTTTGGGTATCCTTGGCATGCCGGGATTTACCGCCTGGGCCGGGTTGACCCAGATCGGCCAGCCCCGCCCCGGTGAAATTGTCTGCGTCGCCGCCGCGACCGGGCCTGTTGGGGCGACCGTGGGCCAGATCGCCAAGCTGATGGGATGCCATGTGGTAGGTATTGCAGGCGGGGCCGACAAATGCGCCCATGCGGTGGGAACGCTTGGCTTTGACGCCTGCATCGACCACAAGTCTGCCAATTTCGCAGCAAAGCTTCAGGCCGCCGCCCCGAAGGGCATCGATGTCTATTTCGAGAATGTCGGTGGCGCGGTGTTCGACGCGGTCCTGCCGTTGCTGAACACCGGCGCACGGGTGCCGGTGTGCGGGCTGATCTCGCAGTACAACGCCACCAGCCTGCCCGACGGCCCCGACCGGCTTGCAATGCTGATGGGGCAGATTCTGCGCAAGCGGCTCAGCTTGCGCGGGTTCATCATCTTTCAGGATTTTGCCCCCCTTTACCCGGTCTTTGCCAAGGCGATGGGCGATTGGTTGGCATCCGGCAGGATGCATTACCGCGAAGATCTGATCGACGGGCTGGAACAGGCCCCCCAGGCCTTTATCGGCCTCTTGGGTGGCGAGAACTTTGGCAAACGGGTGATCCGGGTCGGCCCATCCTCGCTGACCGACCAAACCCCCGCCCCTTGACCCACGTCACGACACAAAACCCGCACCGTGCCACAATGCTTGTTGACCCACAGGAGATTGCAATGAATGCCCTGCCTTTCGACAGCGCCGAAATCGAGGAACTGGTGTTGCGCTTCAACGCCGTGATGGCGAAAGAGGGGTCCGACATTTCTGACCCCGGCGGCAATGCCACGGATGACGAAGTGGCCGAAACGCTGCAGGAAACCCAGGGCGACCTGAGCCGGGACGAGATCACGCAAGCCATTGAAAGCATGAACGACGAGCAGAAGGACGCGCTGGTCGCCCTGTTTTGGATCGGCCGCGGCGATGCAGAACCTGAGGAGTGGGAAGAGACCAAGGCGCTGGCCCGCCAACAGCACGAGGGTCTGGTCAGCCGGTATCTGTTGGGACAGCCGGAGGTTGGCGAGTTCCTGACCGAGGGTCTTGAAAAGATGCTGGAGTTTGGCGTGGAATGACCCGGGGCTGCACGATCTGACAGATCGGCCTGCATTGGCTGATTGCCGCTTTGGTCTTTGGGCAACTGATTGTTGGTGCGAGAATGACCGTTGCCGTCGAAGTGGCCGAGGAGGGCGATCCCTTTGGTGAATGGTGTGCCTCTGCCAAGGCGATCTTCATTTGCCTGATCGTCCTGCACGTCGCGGCGTCGCTCCATCACCAGTTTTCGCGCAAGGACGGTCTGCTGATGCGAATGTCCGGCCGTCTGGATGATGCCGCGCAAGTCAGCGCCTGTTACGCCCCAACGTGGCACCTTCCGCCTGCTTCTGCGCCAGTTCCAAAGCCCGCTTGTCCTGATCCTGATCTTGGCTGCGACGATGTCGCTGGTGCTGGGACGAAACACCTGGTTCAGAAATGCGCATGCAGACGATGCGCGCCCCGGTGTTCGGGCCCTGGTCTATCGCGATGACATCGTCCGCGTGATCGAATGGCCGTGCCCCGGTCTTTTCCAGCATGGCATCCATGTCGGTGAGCAGTGCCACGGCGCGGTCAAGGTTGCGCACGGTTATGCCGGTGTGGTTGACGGTGACGGTCATGTTTCTTCTCTTGTGTCGATGCGGTTCGGCGGCCGCCGCTGACGGCGATGGATGTGCCGGTGACGTAGCTGGCGCTGTCGCACAACAGCCAGACAACGGCGGCGGCGGTCTCTTCCGCCTTGCCCACACGGCCCCCGGCGGCACGTTGACGTGCAGTCGCTCAGTGCGCCCCGGATCGCCCGGCAGCACAGAAAGCTGCCGGTCGCGTTCACGGCAATAGTTTTCGATGGAGGAAAACACCACCGCACGGCCCCGGTGCCGGAACAAGGCTGGCGATGCGGCCGAAGGTTTCAGCACCGCGCCGCGGTGAGAATGGCGGGAATGTCGCAACGGGCCGCCCCCATGATCAGTGACGGCGTGGTCTTGTCGCAGTCTGCCATCAGCACCATGCCATGCACCGGAAAGGCGCGGATACATTCTTCGATATCCATCGCGGCCAGATTGCAGGGCTGCATCGCGGTGGGGCAGGTCTGGCTTTCGCTGGCCGACAGCACGGCAAACTCGACCGGAAAACCACCCGCCTCTTAGACCCCGAATTTCGCCCTCTCTGCCAGATCGCGCAGATGGGCGTTGCAGGGCGTCATTTCGGACTGGGTGTTGCAGACGCCGATCACCGGGCGGCCATCGAATTCGTCCTCGATCAGGCCCTGATTTTTCATCCAGTTGAGGTGCATGAACGCGAAATTGGAATTGCCGCCATACCATTGGCGCGGGCAGAGTTCTTTCCTGTCGGTCATTCAGAGGCCTCTGACAGGTCAAGCGCCACATCAGTGATCATATCCTCCTGCCCGCCCTCCATCTCGCGGCGGCCCAATTCGGCCAAAAGCCTGCGCGCACCAACGCCGTGCAACTCTGCCGCGCGTTCTGCATGGCGCAAGAAACTGGAGTAGACCCCGGCATAGCACAGTGTCAGCGTCTCTCGATCAACCCGGACGGGGCGGTCCATCATCGGGCGCACCAGATTTTCGTCAGCTTCCTGCAGCGTGAACAGATCGGCGCGGTGGTCCAAACCTTCACCCTCCGTCACGGCAACCAGCGCCTCGATGGGGGTCGTGCCACCCCGGCCCACATGCCGCACAGCGAGACATCAACGCGGGCGGCACCTTCCTGCAAGGTGACGATGCTGCTTGTCACCGACACCGACATGTTCTGTTGGGCGTTGATGCCGATTTCAGTCTCGGGGTGCAGTACTTCGCGGTAGGCGCGGATGCCCGCAAAAGCCGGCAGATAGTGCGCAGCGCCCACAACCTCCAGAAAGACAGTCACTTTCAGCCCGTGAAAGCGGATGCCGTGGTCCGCAAGGATCAACGGGGCATCGGGGCAAATCCGCTCGACCTGCACGTCATGTTTCGGACGTTAGCCCGGCACCTAGGCGCGGATGGCCTCCGGTTCGGCGCCGTCGCACGGGCACATCACGGTGTCACGCATGGTCAAGGGCGGCTTGGCGGGGTTCAACATGATGATCGCCTTGCCATGGCGCGCGCCGCCGGTCTGCTCGATGGCGCGTGAGGGTGGTAACAATGGGGATCGTCGCCTGACCGCCGCATGTCACCATATTGATGTTTGGCGCATCCATATGCGCGTCAAGGTTGACCACCGGCACGACGAAGGGCCCGATGGTCGCCGGGGTCAGGTCGATCATTCGGACAATGCGGCTCTCCAGCAGCCGGTTGTGGCGCCGATGCGCACCCGCACTGGCAGCATCGAATGCCACCGCCAGATCTTGCGAAACGGGCATGGCGCGAAGCCCTCGACCCCGGTCTCGCTGACCGGCAGGCCCAGACGACGGGTGCGCGCCAGCCCGACAGACGCGGGGCCACTGCCGATCATGGCTCCCTTTTCCTGCACCTTCGACAGACGCATCACGTTTGTCATCAGGTCCGTGCCGATATTGCCCGCCCCGATGATCGCCACCCTTAGCCGGGACTGTCGCGCTTTCCCCGGCCGCGACATATTCGTCACCATGGTTTACCAGCCATGCGCTGCTCGGACGCCAGCTTGCGGTCTTGCACGTCGCGCCCCTGCCGCACCACGCGCACCGCCGAGCGCAGCAGCCGCGGCTCAAACCCGGGGTCGATCTGGGCGATGATGGTAAGAGCAATGCGCGCATAGTGGTCGGCCAGCAGGCCCGCCACCACCTCTCCTTCACGCTGGGCCGATGCCGCCATGATCGCCAGATGCTCGGCGCGCGATTGTGCATAGGAACTGGGTTGCGACAGATAGATGCGGCGGTAACGCTCGGCATGCTCGTTCAACTGCGCTGAATAGTCGGCGTGCCGCGGCCCGGCCAGCCGGATCGGCACCATATGAAACAGCCGGTGTGCGGCGTCAAAGGCGGTGAACTGAGAGGGTAAGGTGTTGGCATCCATCGCATCCAGACAGCGCTGCATTTCCGCCAGATCGGCATCGGTCAGATCGGGCACGGTCGCGCGCACGGTCATGGTGTCCAGTTTGATGCGCAGGGCATAAAGCTCGTCCAGATCGGCCATCGAGGTGGGCGAGATCACCACCTGACGCCCGCGTTCCGAGGTGATCAGCCCCTCTTTCTCGATCAGGCGCAGCGCCTCGCGCACGGGCGTGCGGCTCAGACCCAGACGGTCGGCGATCTTGACCTGCGACAGCCGCTCTCCCGGGGGCAAGACGCCATCCAGAATGGCCGCACGGATGCTTGCATAGGCATCGGCCATACGCAGCCCATGCGCCACCTCGGCATGTTCGGTGGGCAGATCATCGCTGGAAAGAACGGCTTCCGGCATGTGGTTACTGCTTTTGATACAAGGAAGTGGGCAATCGTCTCACAAAGGCTTTTTCAACTTGGGCGTATCGGGTTGCTGGCCCCATTCATGCCATGACCCATCATAAAGCCGCCAGTCGCGATGCCCGACAGCCTCCAGCATAAAGCCAAGGATCGACGCGGTAACACCCGACCCGCAGGTGGTGATCACCTGACCCGAAAGGTCCACGCCGGCCCCGGCAAAAACCTCGGCGGCCCGCTCGGGGCTGACAAAGCGGTGCGAGGGTGCGGGCTCGAAGAACAATTGCCAGGGGGTGTTGATGGCACCCGGCATGAACCCCGATGCGACGCCGGGATAGCCCGACCCCTCGTGCCCGTCAAAGCGGGCGGCGGTGCGCGCGTCGATGATCGCGGTCCCGCCCTGATCCACCACGCGGCGCATTTCTGCGATGTCGATGATGCCCTGACCGGCCGGTTTTGCGGGAAACGCGCGCGCCGTGGCAGGGGCCGCATCGCCGGTCTGCACGGCGCGCCCCTCGGCCAGCCATTTTCGCCAGCCGCCGTTCAGGATCTTGACGTTGTCATGGCCAAAGGCCCGAAACATCCACCACAGCCGCGCCGACACATATCCCGCGTCGTAAACGATCACCTCGGTCTGCGCGCCGATGCCAAGGCCGCCCACCACGCCTGCGAATAGGTCGGGCGTGGGCAGCATGTTGACGTAAGGCGAGTCCGGGTCGGAAATCTCGGTCAGGTCGATGAAGCGCGCGCCCGGAACGTGGCCCGCGCGAAAATCATCAATCGCGTGCTTACCCGCGTCGGGCAGATACCATGAGCAATCCAGCACCACGCGGTCGGCCCCCGGATCGGACGCCAAGCGGTCGGCCAGCGTATCCGTCTCAATCAGCCAACCGCTCATGCTTTACCCCCCCGGTCGATGCCAGGACGGCGCTGGCCTTGCACCCATGAGGAACCGGTCATCACGCCACCGTCGATCACCACGTTCTGCCCGGTGATATAGCGCGTGGCGGGGGCAACCAGATACAGCGCCGTCGTCACCAGATCCTGTGGCACCGCCATTCGCCCCTGCGGGATGAAATTGGCAAACCACTCGGCGCGGTAATCATCATCCCACAGGGGTTTGGTGAACTCGGTCTGCACAAAGCCAGGCTCTATCGCGTTGACCTGAATGTTGTCGTCGGCCCATTCATGCGCCTGCGACCGGGTCAGCGAGGTGACGGCCGCCTTGGTCGCGGCATAGACCGAGATGGTATCGAAAGAGACGTTGGCCGACAGCGAACTGAAATGCAGGATCTTGCCGCCGCCTTGCGCCTGCATCACCGGATGAACCGCCTGCGACAGGAAATAGACCGAGCGCAGGTTAACCGAGGTGATCAGGTCGAAATCCTCGGGCGTCACGTCAACAATCGGTTTGCGCCGGTTGGTGCCTTGCAGGTTGACCAGAATGTCGATGCGGCCTGTTATCTTTCTGGCGCGGGCGACCAGATCGGTTGCCGCGTTTGCCGTTGCCAGATCGGCCTGAAGGCCGGTCATCGCAAGGCCCATGCCTGCGAAGGCCCCCGACAAAAGGTCGATGCGGTCTTGTGACAGGTCATGCACGACCACTGTCGCCCCGGCGCGCGCGAAACCTTCGGCGACCGCCGAGCCAATGGCCCCCGCCCCCCCTGCAACCAGTGCCGTCTGGCCTTCCAGTGAAAAGAGGTCTGACAGATAGTTCGACATGGCACATTTCCTTTCGGGGCGTCGCAGGGAAAGCCTGATTTCGAAGCCAAGGCGGCCTACGGTTTAGCATATTCTGTATATAGTTCGGCTCATGGCAGACCGGCATTATTATGATACTGCCCCACAATTCCGCAGCAAGTCCAGACAGTGTTTTCGCCGCGCAAGCACAACCAGCGCAGCTTTCCTACATTGTCGTCACAGATCAGGCAGGACGTTTCTCTTTGCATCAAGCGACGAAGCAATATCGTGTGAGAAGGGTGACGGGAAATCATCCGACTGCATACAGTTCTAAAAAAGTGGGGTGTCGGTCATGCTCAGAACAACAGTTCTTATGGCAACGACAGCTGCGGCATTGGCCGCAGTTTTCGGTCTGCCTGCCAACGCAAATCCAAAGGGCGATGATGCGCCGGTGACGATCTTTGCCATCACCGCTGACAATCTGGATCAGGCAGAGCCGGTTGGACTGATCGCGCCATGACCTCAGCCGTCCTGTCTGACAAGACGGTCAAGACTTTGCCGGGGCGCGCAGCGGCGCAAGCGGTGCTGACGCGGTTGGGTCTGCTGATTGATGTGAACGCGGTCGTGGCCAGCCTGTCTATCGCCCAGCAGCAGATGGTCGAAATTGCCCGTGCGCTGACCCGCGCGTCCCGTGTCGGGGATAAACGTCAACCGGGTCACAATCGCGGTCTACGGGCTAATCGGGTGTTGCTCGGGGCTGGGGGGCTTTGTGCCCGCCTCACGCCTGAATTCAGCCAAGGCTGTGGCGGGCACGGGCTTTGAGTTGACGGCGATTGCGGCGGTGGTGATCGGCGGCACCTCGGTTTATGGTGGCACTGGCGGCGTCGCATGCACGGTGATCGGGGCGCTGCTGAACGGCCTCGTGATCCTGAACGCGTCGCCTTGCCCCCGGCAGGTGCTGGTCGGGTCGATCATCGTGGCCGCCGTGGTCTTTGACCATTTCATCAACAAGCAAAGCAGATGAACAGCCATATCCTGCCGACCGGAACGCCCGTCACCGAACCCGCGCCGCAATGCCTGCGCGCGGGGGCATTGCAAGCGGATTTCGGGGCCGAGGGGCTGCGATGGAACGGGGTCGAGATGCTGCGCGCGGTGCAATTTCTGCTGCGGACCTCGGGCCGGGGAATACCTGCGCCTGCAATCGCGGGTCTGGATGTTCAGCAAGACGACGTCGGCTTTTCCGTGCGCTACCGCGCCCATTTCGGCGTGTCAGGGGCGGGGGTGGCGGTCGATTTTGCCTTAGCGGGCGGCGCCAGCGGCACCCTGACCGCATCGGTCATGATCCGTGCCGACGTGCCGTTTGACACCAACCGCACAGGCTTTGTCATTCTGCTCCCGCTGGATGGGTTTGCGGGCACCGAGGTGTTGGTCGATCGCGCCTCGGTCCCGTCCCGCTGACTGATGATTCCGGCGCAGATTTCGCCCGGTCAGCCGGAGTTCGACATGGCGGCGATCACGCATTTCCCGGTGCCGCGCCTGCGTGTCGGGACGCGGTTTGCGGGCGCTATCTGCGGGACGGAAGACCATCGCAACTGGTCGGGTGCCCCGTTCCAGACCTGTAGCCGCCCGATTGGGCTGCCCTGTCCCTATGCCTTGCTGCCCGAACCGCCGGTGAAGCAATCGCTGACGTTGGCGATTGCCGATAGGGGTGCCAGGGGGGATGCGGTTTCGGCACTCGCGGTGCCTCCGATTGGCGGGCAGGTCATGCCCGAGCTTGCCCCGCCGCTGGACCATCTGGCCGATGCCAAGGCGGCCCTGCTGTGGCCCGGGGCGCTAGCGGCGCTTGGCCCGGGTTGGGTCCTGTTGCGCCTTGATGCCACGCAACCGGGGGGCGATCTGAACGCTGTGGCCACCGTTCTGACGCTGACCGGCGCACTGTTGGATAAGCTGGTTATCTTGTCCAGCACCGGCGATACCGTCGCCGATGCCGCGATTGCCGCTGTGGCGGCCCGGCTGGCCGCATCAGCGCCCATGCCAAGATCGACGAGCAAAGCTTTCAACCCGGGCAGGCCCGCCCGCCGCACCCGTCAGAGCCTGCCATCGCGACCAGCCTGTCGTGCCATTTCGCCGGGGCCGACCGCCATCGCGGCACGCCGGCGTTCTATTCCGAGAGCAACCGCAATCGCCCCGATCCGGCGCAGTGGCAGGGCCTGCGCTTTGCGACAACGCTGGTGGTGCATGCCGCCGATGATGCTTCGGTTATGGAAACGCTTGGGGCATTGCCGCATAACAACTCTTCGGCCACGGCTTTGTCCAACGGGCATCCGCTGTCTGTCGGGCCCGTGGGCAGTGGCGCGCGGGTGAACCCTTATGGTGCGGGACCGGACATGAACGACCCTGAAGCGCACATGGGAATGGCCGCGCGCCACCCCCGGCCTTTCGCCTTTGGCGCGGCGACGGGGCCGTTCGGGCTGATCGCGACCGCGCAACCCTATCCCCGTGTGCTGTGGGACGCATTGCCCGACGGAACGCTCTGTCCGCTGTATCATGTGGCCCGCTGGATCAGTCAGGCTGCGGGGGCCGACCTGCTGCAGGCCGACGCGAAAGATGGCGTTGCACAGGTTGTGTGGCGCAAGGCCAGGCGGCGTTTGGCGCTGATCGCAAATCTGACGCCCCTTGCGCGAGTCATGTCTGCGGTGGATTTTGCCGGGTCGGAGGCAAATCTGATGGACTGCGCCAGCCTGATGGATTTCGCACAAGCCGCAGGCGCCCAAGCGCCCCCTGTCCACCCCCTGCCCAAGACATCGGATGCCTACACAGTGGTCTTTATGGCCGAGACAGGAGCACGCCCATGAGCCAACCCTTGCGCGGATTTTTCATCGGTGCAGGCTTCTTTTCGCGCAACCAGTTGCATGCCTGGGCCGAGGTGGAGGGGGCAGCAATTGCTGCCATCTGCGACCGCGACGGTGCCCGGGCCAAGGCCGCTGCGGCCACGTTCGGCGTGAGCGAATGGTATCAGGACACCACGGCGATGCTATCGCAATCCTATGATTTCGTTGACATCTGCACCACGATGGACACCCACGAAACCCTTGTGGGGCTTGCCATCGACGCGGGCCTGCCGGTGATCGTGCAAAAGCCCTTTGCCCCTGATCTGGCCACCTGCAAGCGCATCGAGGCGCGGGCCCGTGCCGCCGGGGTGCGCGTCATGCTGCACGAGAACTTTCGCTTCCAGAAAATCTTCCGCCGCCTGCGTGCGATCCTTGATACCGGCGAGATTGGCGAGACGACATTCGCCCGCCTGTGCTGGCGCAATGATATCGACGTCTACACCAACCAGCCGTACCTTCTGACAACCGAGCGGTTCATGATCATGGATGTGGGCATCCACATGCTGGATCTTGCGCGGTTTCTGATGGGCGATGCCCATAGCGTCAGTTGCACCAACCAGTCGGTCAAGGCTGGGTTGGCGGGCGAGGATGCAGCCACGATCGTGCTGCGCCATGACAGCGCCGCCGTGACGGTGGTGGATGTCAGCTACGCCACCCACCGCACCCCCAACACCTTTCCCCAGACCTTGGGCGAGATCGAGGGACGCCTTGGCAGCGTGCAGATTCTT
The DNA here is from genome assembly GCA_038209775.1 of Rhodobacterales bacterium. Lineage (GTDB taxonomy): Bacteria > Pseudomonadota > Alphaproteobacteria > Rhodobacterales > Rhodobacteraceae > JBBQXK01. The sequence goes on from JBBQXK010000007.1 coordinate 33,233, forward strand.
GAGGGCGAAGTGTTGCGCATCCATTCGGCCAAGGGCGTGCGCGACGAGGTGATCGCCGCTGATGGTCGGGACTGGACTTCAGCCCCATGGACGCAAATTCAGGATTCGGTGCCGCGCACCCAGCAGCATTTCATTGATGGCTTGCGCAGCGGTGCCCCGTTCGAAACCTCGGCCCGTGACAGTCTGCAAACCTATGCGCTGGCCGAAGCGGCCTATCTGTCCGCCGCATCGGGTCATGTGGTCGAGATTGCCGGGCTTTTGAAGGAGGCATGAGATGACGCCACAAGACCGCCGCCCCGTTGGTACGACCACGATGCAGATGCCGGTGCTGGGGCTGGGCACCTGTCCGCTGGGCGGGGTTTACGCAGCGATTGGCGAGCCCGAGGCGCGTGCCACCTTTGCCGCCGCATGGGACAGCGGCTTGCGCCTGTATGACACCGCGCCGTGGTATGGGCTGGGGCAGGCCGAACATCGCTGCGGGCGCGCGCTGTATGACCGCCCGCGCGGCGATTATGTGCTGACCAGCAAGGTCGGCCGGGTGCTGCGCGCGCCGCGCGACCGGGCCGGTTATGTGCCCCCCGCATGGCAGGCCCCGCTGGCCTTCGAGGTACAGCATGTATTCACCTATGACGCGATCATGCGGTCGTATGAAGACAGCCTGCAACGGCTGGGCATCAACCGGATTGATGCGCTGTTTATCCATGATCTGGACAGCGGTTACTTCCCGACGCCTGCGGCGATGGACGAAAAGTTGCGCGAGCTGGACAGTGGCGGCGGTTATCGCGCGCTGGACGAATTGAAACGCACGGGCGAGATCATGGCGGTCGGCGCCGGGATCAACGAGCGTGGCATGATCAGCCGCTTTCTGGCGGCGGCGGATCTGGACGTGTTTCTGGTCGCCTCACGCTACACCTTGCTGGAGCATGAGATTTATCGCGATGAGGTCCGCGCGGCAGGCAGGCGCGGGGCGTCGGTGGTTGTGGGGGGGGCCTTCAACTCGGGCATCCTTGCGACCGGATTGGTCGAGGGCGCGCGCTATGAATATGGTGCTGTGCCGGACGTCATCCGACAGCGGGTCGGACGGCTGAGTGCGGTTGCAGCCGACCACGGCGTGGCTTTGGCAGCGGCAGCGTTGCAGTTCCCGCTCGCCGCACCCGAGGTATGCTCGGTTATTTTCGGGGCGGTCACACCGGCGGAGGTCATGGCAAACATAGCGCATGCCAGTGCCATCATTCCGGCGGCCTTCTGGTCCGACCTGCGCAGCGCCGGGCTTGTAGACAGGGACGTGCCATTGCCGTGACCAACCGGTGAAGGGGTTCGCGGCATTGACAGGTGCGGGATTGATGCGGACCGGCTGGTGACCTGCGGCGTGGATACATAGTTGCAGCCCGGGTGATGCTGGCGGCGCTGATGACGACAACTGCTTCGGCCAAAACTTTCGGCTATTGCTGGGACGGATCCCCGGAGGGGTTCGATCCGGCGCTTTAGACGGCAGGCATCACGTTCAACGCATGGTCCCGCCCGATCTGTAACCGGCGGGTCGATTTCGAACACCGCGCCACTGCCACCGAACCCTGCTGGGTGGCAAGCTGGGAAATTTCGGCTGATGGTCTGGAATACACCCTCCAGCTTCGGCAGGGCGTAAAGTTTCCCTCAAACGCCAGCTTTGCCCCGACCCGCGATTTCAACACCGACAACGTGATCTTTTCCTTTGATCGCCAGCCGCTGGACAATCTGGTGTTCGCCCTTCTGACAACACGCTCCCGAATGTCCGTCGAATGGGTCTCACCACGATCACCTCGCCTGCGAGGCAACAGAAGGTCGCGAACCCAAAGGAAATGGAATCCTGCCGATCAGGTAGAAAAGCAGAACCGCTGTGGAAACAGGACCCTCCCCCAAATGGAGGAGGGTCCAGCCGTGTCACTTGTAGGTTTTCGACCACAGGTTCTCGATGGTGGCGATGGTGGCAGGCGTCACCACCCGGCCCTTCGCAAGACAGCCATCCGGGCCGCACTTCGGGTCTTCGCCCTTGCTCAGCGCGATCACCACACGCACCAGTTCTTCCGAGTGCTTGTAGGCGTCATAGGTGGTGGACACGTCGATGTACCCGCCCTCCATCAGCGGCACGGCACCTGGCAACAGATCCTGCGTGGCAAGCCAGAAATGCTTGGGGTCGCCCGCCGGAGCCCAGCGATCCACCTCTTCCAGCGCCGATTGCACGGCGGTGATGGCAAAGTCGCTGGCGATGAAGGCGCAGTTCGCTTCGGGATGCGCGCGCAGGGCGTTGGCCATGCCGGACCGGAAGAGTTCCGGGTTCCATTCCGTCGGCACCTGCACAAGGGTCGAGATCTCGGGCCGCGCCGCGTCAATCTCGTTCCAGCCTTTGGAACGGTTGACAGCGTTCACGTCCGTCAGGGCACCCTGCAGCTCGATGCATTTGCCCTCGATGCCCTTTTCCTTCATCAGATCGGCAAAGGCGGTGGCCGTGGTCAGTGCCTGGTCATAGCTGTCGCCGCCGACATGGGCTGTGGGGGCGACCGTGCTGGAGGCGCGGTCGAAGGTGACGAACGGGATGTTTGCCGCATTTGCCGCGCGGATCGACGCCCCGATGGCCCCGCCATCCTCGGCGCGTGCCACGATGACGTTGACGCCTTGGGTGATCAGGTCCTCGATGTTGCTGGCCTGACGGCTGGGGTCGGCATCGGCCACGTTGATGACCCAGGTGATGTTCACCCCGGCAGCAGCCCCTTGCTTGATGGCCTCGGCCTTCATGTAGTCTTCCCAGGCGGCCTCCAGCGGCTGGGTTTTCGAATTCCATGACACCCCGACGGTGATGTCTTCGGCCATGGCACCGTGCGCCGTCATGACGGCAGCCACGGCGAGTGCAGCGATAGTGTACTTCATTATGGGTCTCCTCCCCAGTTGCAAAACCTAGTCCGACAGGCGCGAACCCTGCGCCTTCAGTGCCGCCGCATACATTGCGACGAAGATGATCCCGCCCCCGATCAGCTGATAGAAATAGGGGTTGGCACCAACATGGTTCAGGCCGGCGCGGATGATCTCAAAGGTCAGGGCACCCAGCAGAACGCCCCAGAACACCGATCCCCGACCACCGAAAAGACTGATCCCGCCCACGACCACCACGGCCACGGCGGTAAACTCCATCCCCTTGCCCAGAAAGGTGGTGACGGCCCCGACCTGCGCGGCCCCAAGGATGCCCCCCAGGGCACCAAGTATGCCCGAGGCGACAAAGCACACGAACACCGTGCGTCCTACGGGAAGGCCGATGCGCCGGGCCGCCGCCTCGTCATTGCCGATGGCGGTGACGGTGCGGCCAAAGGGCGTTTCGCGGTGGATCAGATGCACGATTGTCAGCACCGCGCCTGCAAGGATCACATCAAAGAACACCGGCCCCAGCGTCCAGTTGCCAAAGTTGCGCATCGCGTCAGGCAGCACCACCACGCGGCTGTCGGTGATCTGCAACGCCAGCCCGCGAAAGGCGATCATCGTGCCAAGGGTGGCGATCAGCGGATTGACCCGCAGCACCACCACCACAAAGCCGTTCAATGCGCCAAGGGCCGCCCCCACCAAGAGCGCGACCCCCGATGCGGCCAGCGGCGACCAGCCCTGCCCGTCGATCAACACCGCCGCCATCGACATGCCGGCAAAGCCGATGGCCCCGACCGAGATGTCCAGCTTGCCCAGCATCACCACCAGCGCCATGCCCGACGCCACCACGACAATCGGCACCATCGCGTGCAGGATGCCCATGATATTGGCAAGGCTCAGGAAACTGGGGGACAGCACGCCAAACAGCACCACCAGCGCCGCCAGCAGGATCGGAAAGCCATTGTTCAGGACGGTGCGCATCATGCGGGCACCGCCACGGGTGCCGACAGGGCGGCGATCAGATCAGCCTCGGTGGCCGTGCCGGGCAGAGTGCCCGCAACCCGGCGCTCGCGCACAATCAGATAGCGGTGGCTGACCCGCATCAGTTCTTCCAACTCGGAGGAAATCAGCAGCACCGCCACGCCCTTGGCCGCCAGATCGACCGCCAGCCGCAGAATGTCGTCCTTGGCCGCCAGATCGAGGCCGCGTGTGGGCTCATCCAGGATCAGGATCGTCGGCGTGCTGGCCAGCCACTTCGCCAGCACCACCTTTTGCTGATTGCCGCCCGACAGGGTGCCCGCCCGTTGCGCCGGTCCCGAAACCTTGATCGACAGCTTGCCGATCAGGTCCAGCGCCAGATCGCGGACACGCACCCGCTGCACCACACCACCCCGCGAGAGCGTATCAAGGTTCGGCAGGGCAATGTTGTCGCTGACGCTGAACGGCAGCAACAACCCCTCGCCCCGCCGGTCCTCGGTCACAAAGGCGGTGGCGGCGCGCAGATCGCGCGGGCTTGCAGGGGCCAGCCCGCCCTGCCCCCGCAACGCAATCCGGCCCGCGACAGGCCCGTCCAGCCCCAGCACCCCGCGCACAAGTTCGGTGCGGCCCGACCCCAGCAGCCCCCAGACCCCCAGAATTTCGCCGAGGTGCAATTCAAAGCTCGCCTCGCGGATGCGCGGCGGCGCGGTCAGGCCCACCACTTGCAGCGCCACCGGGCCGGGTGTCACGTCATCCGCCACGATCCGCCCCGCCGCCCCGATGTCACCCAGCATCAGGCGCACCACCTCGGGCTGATCCGTCTGAGACGCCTGCCGTTCGGCCACGGTCGCGCCATTACGCATCACGGTGATACGGTCGGCGATGTCGAACACTTCGCTGATGAAATGGCTGATGTAGATGATCGCCACGCCCTGCGCCTTCAGATCGCGGATGGCGGCGTGCAGACGCGCCTTTTCCGGCGCTGACAGCGATGAGGTCGGCTCGTCAAAGATCAGGATGCGGGGCTTGCGGCGCAGGGCACGGGCAATCTCGACCATCTGCCGCTCGCCGGTGGACAGCCGCTCAACCGGGCCGCCCACGTCAATCCGTGCGCCCAACTGGGCCAGCAGCACGCGGGCACGGTCTTGCATCGCGACCCGGTCGATCCGGCCCCCGCGGGTGGGGAAATCCCCGGCAAAGATGTTCTCGGCCACCGTCATCGAGGCGAAAACGCTCAGCTCTTGCTGCACAAAGGCGATGCCTGCGCGGATGGCATCGGTCGGCCCGGCAAAGCTGACGGCCTCACCTGCAATGCTGATCTGGCCCGCATCGGGGCGCACCAGCCCGCCCAGCAGGTTCATCATCGTGGACTTGCCCGCGCCATTGGCCCCCAGCAGCGCCATCACCTCGCCCGACCGCGCGGTCAGATGACCATCCGACACCGCCTGCACGGTGCCGTAAGCCTTGCGCAGACCTTCCATGGTCAAAAGCGGGGTCATGCCCGCCCCCTTGCGCCATCAAGGGCGACAAGGCCGATGATGATCGCGCCTTTCAGCATCAGCCCGATGAAGAACGACACCCCCATCAGGTTCAGCACATTGCCCAGCACCAGCACGAACACCGCCCCCGCCAGCGCCGCCAAAGGCCGCCCGACCCCGCCGTAAATGCTGACCCCACCAATCACGCAAGCGGTCACCACATCCAGAATGACGGAATCATTGCCGACATTGGCCGAGGCGGACCCCAGCCGCGCCGTGACCACAATCGCTGCCAGCCCCGCCAGAAACCCCGCCAGCGCATAGGTCTGAAACAGCACGCGCGCCACCGGCACCCGCGATATCCGCGCCGCCGCGGGGTTGGTGCCCACCGCATAGACCTGCCAGCCAAACCGCGTCAGCCCCAGCACCGCCTGCACCACCCCCCCGGCCACCAGCAGGATCAGCACCGCCACCGGCACCCCGAAAGGCCGCGACAGGAACAGCGTGAAGAACGGCTCGGGCTGGGTCGAGATGCTGGTGGAATTGGTCACCCAGACCGACATCCCGCCCGCCATCGTCATCATGGCCAGCGTCACCACAAACGGGATCATCCGCAGATACGCCACCGCCGCCCCGTTCAGCGCCCCGATGCAGGTGCCAGTTGCCAGCATCACGCCACACCCAAGGCCGACGCTGCCCGTGGCCGCCATCACCATGCTGCCAAGGATGCCCGACAGCGCCATGTTGGCGGGCAGCGACAGGTCAATCCCGCCGCCCACCATCACCACCGTCATGCCAAGCGCCAGAATGCCCAGCATCGACGCCTGCACCAGCACATTCATCAGGTTTGACGGGCGAAAGAACACCGGGCTCAGCAGCCAGATGCCGACGAGCACCCCGACAAACACCGCGACGCGGATCAGCACCTGTGCGCCGGGCAGCGCCGGTCCGGTCACACGTTCTGGTGCCGGGCTGGTCATTCCGGCAGCACCACGCCCAGTTTGGCCAGCAGCCCACCATCCACCCGAAACTCGGCCCCGGTGCAGAAACTCGCGCGATCGCTGGCCAGAAAGGCGATGACCTCGGCCACTTCTTCGGGCTGGCCCACGCGCCCCAAAGGCTGCGCGCGGCCCCAGACGGCCATCAGCGCCTGTTCCTGCCCCGGGGGTGCGGACGTCCGGGCGGAAAAGTGGGTCATCGGCGCGTCGATGCAGCCGGGACTGCAGGTGTTCACCCGGATGCCATCGGGCGCATGGTCCAGCGCCATCGCCCGCGTCAACGCCAGCAGCGCACCCTTGGAACTGGAATAGGCGGCAACGCGGGTCTGGGTGGCGCTGGCCTGCACTGAGGCCACATGGACAATGGCCCCGCCGCCCCCAGACCGCATCCGTGGCACCGCGAATTTGCTGGCAAGATACGCCCCGCCAAGGTTGACGGCCAGCACCCGGTGCCATTCGTCGGGCGGCATCGTCTCGACCGTGCCGTAGGGCTGGATGCCCGCACTCGTGACCAGCACCGACAGCCGGTCGTGCCCTTCGTCAAAGGTCGCAAAGGCCGTCGCCATCGCGGCCTCATCGGCCACATCGGCCACCAGTGCGGAGGCATCCAGCCCTTCGGCCTGCAATCCCGCCGCCGCGTCATGAACCATCGCAGCCTCATGCCCCAAGAGCGCCACCCGCGCGCCCCGCTGCGCCATAAGACGCGCCGCAGCGAGCCCGATGCCGCTGCCGCCGCCGGTAATGATTGCGGTTTTGCCTGTGAATTCAGCCATGGCTGACCTTCCGTTCCGTTGCGATCATCGGTTGGGTGCTGTCGCGTTGCAGCAATGTGGCGGGCAGGCGCACATGGGCTTCGGTCAGCGTGCCGCCCACCATCAGCGTCTGCATCATCATCCAGGCCTGGGCGGCAATCGCGGTGATCGGCTGGCGCACCACGCTGATCGCAGGGCGCAGCACCTCCATCCAGACCACATCGTCAAACCCCAGCACCGAAATGTCGTCGGGCACAACGAGCCCGCAATCCTGCAACGCCCGCAGCGTGCCAAGGGTCGCGGTGCCGCTGGCCGTCAGAATGGCGGTTGGCGGCGTGGTCGCTTGCAGATGGTCGGCCAGCACAATCGCCATGTCCTGCGGGGCCATGCCGCTTTGCACAACCTCGACCCGGTCTGCGATGCCCAGCCGGTCCGCCGCCGCCAAAAACGCCGAAACCCGCAACTGCGAGTTCCAGAGCAGGGTCGAGTTCACCACCATCCAGATCGCCCGGTGCCCGAGCGCGTGCAGATGCGACATCGCCGCCTCGACCGCGCCCGCATTGTCCAGGCAGACCGACGGCAGGGGTTCGCCCTGGCGCACGCGGTCGATCACGATGATCGGAATGCCCTCGGCCCCGGTACCCGTCCAGCTTGCGGTCGGCACCATGAAGATGCCCTCGACCCGGTTAGCACAAAGGACGGCCAGCTTTTCAGGCTCCAGCGCGCCATCCTCGCGCGTCTCGACCGCCAGCAGGCGATAGCCGTCATTTTCCAGCACCCGGTTCAGTTGCCGCAGCAGGTCACCGAAGAACGGATTGCCCAGATCGGGGATGCACAGGCCTATGGTGCGGCTGCGGCGGCTGCGAAGGCTGGCCGCTGCCAGATCGGGGGAATAGCGCAGATCCTGCGCCGCTTTCTGCACCCGGTCACGGATGTCGGGGTTCACCGACTTGCGGCCGGAAAACACGTTGGAAACCGTGCCGACCGACACGCCCGCCGCCTGCGCCACTGACAGGATGGTGATTTTCTGACTGGCCACAGGCATCCCGGTGAAACGTTTCATCACCGGTCGAGTTGGGCCACGAATCGGGAAACCTGTCAACAGTCAGCCACGACAAGAAGCAAAACTCGCCGCACGGCTTTGCAGGGTGGGTTGGCCCAAACTGCCCGAAAGTGCGCGCGACCCTGTCCGATTGCCAATGCGCAGCCGTGACTGTTCTTTCAGCCCCGGCGCCCGGATGAGGCAGAAACGATTGCGATGTGTCCGACTGCGATCATGCGCGGGTGACCCTTGCAATTGCCAATCGCAAACCCGGCAACCAACCTCAAGCCGCCACAGATGACATGCGCGGATTGCGGCAACAGTCGGGTTGTTGTTTCCTGCACATTGCAAGCCTGAGGTCATGCAAGAAAGACACCTCAAGTTCGCAGCAATGTCCGGGGCATTCCTGGCAGGCCAGGCCCCAGTCGATGTCGCCGCACCCCTTTCGGGACCGGCCTTCAAGCCAACGCCAGAAGATCCTCGATCCGGATCGGAAAACGGCGGACGCGGCTGCCCGTGGCGTGCCAGATCGCGTTGCCGATGGCGCCCACAGTGCCGGTGATGCCGATTTCGCCGACGCCCTTAATGCCAAGCGCGTTCACGTGGGGGTCATCCTCATGCACCGTGATCACCTCCAGCCCCGTCACGTCGGCATTGACCGGGATGTGGTAGCCCGCGAAATCGCCGTTCATGATCCGCCCTGTACGTTTGTCGAACCGCGCCTCTTCATGCAGGGCAAAGGAAATGCCCCAGATCATCCCACCCATCAGCTGGCTTTCTGTCAGTCGTGGGTTGATGATCCGGCCCGCCGCAAAAGCGCCGACCAGACGGGTCACGCGCATCTGGTAAAGGTCGGGGTCGATCTTGACCTCGGCAAAGACCGCACCGTGGGAATACATCGCGTGACGCTCGCCATCCTCGGCGCTGCGCCCTGCGCTGCCCGTGCCGATAATCGCCGCGCCCCCCGCCCGCGCGATAATGTCCACATATCCTTCGCTGCGGCCCTCATCCCCCGGGACATGCAGCATACCGTCGCGCGCAAAGACCCCGGCATTACCCGCCCCGAACAGGGGTGAGGCGGGGTCGGCCACGGCTAGTGCCGTCAGACGCCGGATCGCATCCTGCCCCGCCGTATGCAGAGCACCACCCGCCGTCGCCGTGTGGCCCGAACCGCCCGCAACACCGCCGTCAGGCAGGTCCGAGGATCCGGCACGGAACTCCAGCCGGTCAAGCGGCAGGCCAAGGCTGTCGGCGGCGATCTGCGCCAGCACCGTCCACGCGCCTTGCCCCATGTCGGCGGCTGCGGTCTCGACCAAACCGGTGCCGTCGGCGCGCAGGACGGCGCGGGCTTTGGCGGCAAACATCGGCGACGGGAACAGCGCCGTCCCCATTCCCCACCCGACCAGCAACCCGTTGTCGTCACGCATCTGACGCGCGGCCAGCGGGCGCCCGGCCCAGCCAAACCTGGCGGCCCCTTGCGCATAGCATTCCCGCAGCGCCTTGGACGAATAGGGCTTGCCGGTCCCGGGTTCCGTCTCGGCATAGTTCCTCAACCGGAACTCCAGCGGATCAAGGCCCACCTGTTCCGCCATCTCGTCCATCGCGCATTCCAGCGCCGCCGACCCCGACGCCTCACCCGGGCCACGCATCGGGCCGGGGGTGCCGATATCGACCCGGACGCCCTGATGCGTGGACCGGATTGCCGGGGCCGCGTAAATGCCGTGCGAGGCATTCGCGGCCCCTTCGATGAAATCGTCAAAGGTCGATGTGGTGGCCATCGCTTCGTGATCCAGCACCGTCAGGCTGCCTGCATCGTCGATGCCGATGCGCAACCGCTGGCGCGTGGCCCCGCGATGGCCGGTCGGCCCGAACATCTGGTCGCGCCGCAGCATCATCTTGACCGGTCGCCCGACCATCCGCGCGGCAAGGATGGCCAGCACTTGCGGCCCGTTCACGAACGCCTTCGACCCAAAGCCACCACCCAGATACGGGCTGCGGATCAACACGTTCTCGGCGGGAATGCCGAAGTAGAAACCATAGGCCGCGCAGGACATGACGATGGCCTGGTTCGGCATGTCGAGTGTCAGGTGGTCGCCATCCCAATGCGCGACAACGGCATGCGTCTCCATCGCGTTGTGATATTGTTCGGGCGTCTCATAGATCACGTCGACGGTCTTTGTCGCTGCATAATGACCCGCCGCGATATCACCGTGCACCACCTGTACGGGACTGCCGAATGCCCCGATTTCGATTGGGTAGGGCACGCCTCCGTCCAGCCCGACGCGGGCCGGCTCTGCCTCGTACTGCGGCGCAAGCAGGGCAGCACCGGCCGTCGCGGCCTCAATCGTCTCGGCCAGAACCAAGGCTACAGGCTGGTTGGCATATCGCACATTGCTGTTCTGCAGGGCGTCGAAGCGGAAGGCGAACATGAAGTTCTTCGATTCCGGGTCACCCGCCAGCTTTGGGCAATTGCCGGGATGGATCACCTCGACAACACCGGGATGGGCCTTGGCGGCGGCAATATCCAGATGTGTGACGCGGCCACGCGCGATGGTAGCGGGCACAAAGACGGCGTGCAGCACGCCGTCGGGATGGTTGTCTGCGGCGAAAGTGGCCGCGCCGGTCACCTTGGCGATCCCGTCACGGCGGGTGATCGGCTGGCCTGAATTGGACCCGAACCGTGTCGGTTGCACAAGCGTGTCAGACATGGGCGTCATCTCCGAACAATGAGGCAGGGAACGCGGGCATCCGCGCGGGCGTGCCGGTTGCAGCCAGCGTCAAGGCCCGGATGGCGATACGGCGGGCCAGTTCGATCTTGTGACCATTGTCGCCTGACGGCTTTGCCCCCGTCAGCGCGACAGCGGCGGCAGCGGCGAAAAGCTCTGGCCCGGGGGCCTGGCCGATCAGCATCGCTTCGGCCCCGGGCACGCGCCAGGGTTTGGCCGCAACCGCCCCGATGGCAAGCCGTGCCGCGATGATCCTGCCACCTTCCAGCCGCAGCGCTGCGGCGGCAGATACCAGCGCAAATGCGTAAGAGGTGCGTTCGCGCAGTTTTACATACCGGCTGTTCTTGCGGAAATCCGCCGCCTCGGCAGGCAGACGGATGGCAAGGACAATCTCGCCAGGCATCAGCGCGGTTTCATTTTCGGGTGTATCTTTCGGCAGATGGTGGAAATCCGCGAACGCGATCTCGCGCGGGCCACCCCGCCCCTGCACCTCGACCACCGCGCCAAGCGCTGCAAGCGCCACGCAGAAATCGGACGGGTTGGTTGCGATGCACATGTCGCTCCACCCCAGAATGGCCATGGCTCCGGTGTCGCCGCCGCTGGCACTGCAACCAGACCCCGACGACCGGCGATTGCAGGCCGAGTGCGGGTCCATGAAATAGGCACACCGGGTGCGCTGCATCAGGTTGCCGCCCACCGTGGCCGCGTTGCGCAACTGCCCCGACGCGCCCGACAGCAACGCCTCGGCGACCATCGGAAAGACCTCTGCGAACCCGGCATCATGCGCCAGATCGGCATTGCGGACCAGCGCGCCGATCCGGGTGCTGCCGTCGGCCAATGTCTCGATCCGGTCCAGGCCGCCAATCCTGCCGATGTCGATGACTTTGCCGGGGCGGGCCGTACCTGTCTTCATCAGGTCAACCAGATTGGTGCCACCAGCCAGATAGGCCGCGCCGGGCATCCAGGCTGCAATGGCGTCGGCAGCCGTCGTGGGTCGTGCATACTCAAAGGGCGTCATGCCGCGGTCCTTTTGCTGTCTGCATCCATGCGGCGCGTCGCGTCCAGCACGGCCTGCGTGATCCCGTGATAGGCGGCACAGCGGCACAGATTGCCGCTCATCCCCTCGCGGATGCGGTCGGGGTCATCGCCCGCCTGTCCCTCGGCGATCAGGCCCACCGCACTCATGATCTGGCCCGGCGTGCAGTAACCGCACTGAAAGCCGTCATGTTCGATGAATGCAGCCTGCACCGGATGCAGCGCGTCCCCGTCGGCCAGTCCCTCGATCGTTGTGACTTCCGCGCCATCAAGAGTGATCGCCAAGACGAGGCAGGAGTTTATCCGGCGACCGTCAACCAGCACGGTGCAGGCCCCGCATTGGCCCCGGTCACAGCCCTTTTTGGTGCCCGGCAGCGCAAGCCGTTCACGCAGCAGGTCCAGCAGGGTGACGCGGGGGTCATCCAGCATCACGTCGCGCCGCGTGCCGTTTACCGTCAGGGTGAGGGGGCTGAGCATGCATGCTCCATCTTATGTGTGAGGTTTCGTTGGACCCGCGTGACCGGCTGTGCGACGACAGCCAGACGGTGTGATTGGTGTGAAGCACCGGCCGGAACCGGGATTGAAGTCCTTATACGGAGGCTGCCTCCGTTTAGCAAACGGAGTTTTTGTGACACCGCGTAACCCCGCCCGCGAACCCAGGTCAGACGCGCGCAGGAACCGCGAGTTGCTGATCGACGCGGCCAAGGTGGTACTTGGCCAGGGCGGCCCGGGTGCCAGCCTTGAAAACGTCGCGCGCCGGGCTGGGGTGGGCATCGGCACACTCTATCGCCATTTCCCGACGCGCGAACATCTGTTTCAGGCGGTGTATCGCCACGAGGTTGAGGGGCTGATCCGGCTGGCAACCCAATTGCGCGAAAGCCCGGATGGGGTAGAGGCGCTGCGGTCCTGGATGCGTGCAAATGTGGCACTGGTTGCGACGAAACGCGGACTTCTGGTGGCCATGTCGGTGACCGTGACCGAGGATTCCAAGGCGATGTACACCGAGCTTTCGGCGCGGCTGGCCGACGCGGTTGCAGCCCTGGTGCAGCAAGCCGTCGCACAGGGCGTGCTGCGTTCCGACACGACCGCAGAGGATCTTTTGCACACGATGTATGCACTGTGCTATGCGCGCCAGCCCGAACCGGGATGGGAAGCACAGGTGCTTCGGTTGCTGGACATTTTCATCAACGGTCTGCGGACGCAATGATACCGGCGTCTTGGATGGGCATTCCGCTCAGAGCAGGCAGAGCCGTTCCCGTTCTGCCGTGATGTCGCAGGACTTTGGCCCCGTCGGCCCGGGGCATCGCCATCCGCCTGGGCAAGATCTTCCGGGCCACACTGGCCACACCTTCGGGCTGCGAAATCGCCCGGCGCGCGGCCGACCCCTTCCGCGCTGACTTGACCCGGCGGGGAATTATGGTCAGACGCGATGCCACAGTACCGTCACAGCAGGCCCACATGACAATTCATCTGCATCCCAGCGACCTGCCCGATCACCTGAAACTTGGCCCCGTCGTTGCCATCGACACCGAAACCATGGGTCTTGACCCCCGCCGTGACCGGCTGTGCCTGGTGCAACTGACCGACGGCACCGGCGATGTGCATCTGGTGCAGATCGCCCGCGGACAGATTGCCGCCCCCAATCTGGTGCGCCTGTTGACCGATCCTGCCACGCTGAAACTGTTCCACTTCGGCCGTTTCGACATCGCGGCCCTGCGCGCCGCGTTCGGCATCACCACCTCCCCCGTCTGGTGCACCAAGATCGCCGCCAAACTGGTGCGCACCTTCACCGACCGGCATGGGCTGAAATACCTTCTGGCCGAACTGGTCGGCGTCGACGTGTCCAAGCAACAGCAGACATCCGACTGGGGATCGGCCAGCCTCAGCGACGCGCAAAAGGACTATGCGGCGTCCGACGTCTTGTACCTGCATGCCCTGAAAGCCGCCCTTGAGGCTTGTCTTGTGCGCGAGGGGCGGCTGGACCTGGCCGAGCGGTGCTTTGCCTTTTTGCCCACCCGGGCGGAACTGGACCTTCTGGGCTGGGATGACGAGGGCGACGTCTATCGTCATTGACCCGCCCTGACCGAACCGCGCGCCGCCTGCGCCGGGGCGGGAACCCGCCAAGCCCGCCAAAGGCCGCTTGGCCGGGGCGGGCCGCACCCCTACCTTGATGGCTGACATGCAGGCGGAACCAATGCCCGGTTACGACAACTTTCATTCCACCGCTGTCGCCTGGCTAAAGGTGCTGTTGCCGCTTGCCGCCCTTGGTATCCTGTCGACGCTGTTCCTCGTGGCGCGCACCATCGACCCCGAGGATGCGATCCCTTTTGCCGAGGTGGATGTCGAGGACCGCATCCGCGAACCGCGCCTGACAGCACCCACCTGGGCCGGCATGACCGAGGATGGGTCCGCCCTGACCGTGACCGCCGCCGAGGCGCGACCTGCCGGTACGGCCAGAACGGATGGGGCCATCGCCGACGCCAACGCCACCGGCCTGCGCGCCGTCCTGGACCTGCCCGGCGGCGGGCGGGCGGAACTGGTGGCCGCGACCGGACGGCTGGACCTTGCAACTGACCGGCTGTCGGTCGGTGGTGGCGTCGTCATCACCACATCAACCGGCTACACCCTGCGCACCGATGCAATGGTCGCGGCCCTTGACCGCACCAGCATGACCGCGCCCGGCATGATCGAGGGTGACGGCCCGGGCGGACACCTCACAGCGGGGTCGATGGAACTCACCGCGACATCCGCCGCCCCCGTGACCCATGTTATGGTTTTCAAGAACCGCGTACGGCTGCTATACCAGCCATCACAGTGATTGCAGGCAGGACGATGATGACGGTTTCCCTTTTGCGCGGCGTTGGAATTCTGGTGCTGTTGGCCCTGCCCCTGGCTGCCGCCGCACAGGGGGCCAAAGTCGCTTTCGGTGGCCTGAAACAAGACACCTCGCAACCTGTCGAGATCACTGCCGACAGCCTTGAGGTGAACCAGACCGACGGTCAGGCCACCTTCACCGGCAATGTGCTGGTGGGGCAGGGTGCCCTGCGCCTGTCGGCCGCGCGGATCGAGGTCGAATATGCGGCGGACGGTCAGGGCATCCAAACCCTGCACGCCACCGGCGGCGTCACCATCGTGAACGCCTCCGACGCGGCCGAGGCGCAAGAGGCGGTCTATACCATTGCGTCGGGCAATGTGGTGATGACCGGCAATGTTCTGTTGACACAGGGACCGAACGCCATCTCGGGCGAACGGCTGGTCCTGAACCTGACCGATGGCACCGGCGTGATGGAGGGGCGGGTCAAGACCGTATTCACCCCCGGCGGCGGCAAGGCACCCGAGGGCGGCAATTGACGCCCACGCCCGAGCTTTCCGTGACCAAAGGCACCGCAGGGCTGGTCATCAGCCATCTGCGCAAAAGCTATCGCAAGCGCCCGGTGATCCGCGACGTGTCGATGCGGCTTGACCGGGGCGAGGTGGTGGCGCTGTTGGGGCCCAACGGTTCGGGCAAGACCACCTGCTTCTATGCCATCGCAGGGCTGGTAACCCCCGAAGGCGGCGAGGTTATCATCGACGGGCGCGAAGTGACCGCCCTGCCGATGTACCGCCGCGCCCGCATGGGCATCGGCTATCTGCCACAAGAAGTGTCGATTTTCCGTGGCCTGAACGTCGAGGACAACATCCTTGCCGTCCTCGAAATCGTCCAGCCCGACCGCCACACCCGCCGCGAACGGCTTGAGGAACTCTTGTCCGAGTTTTCGATTACCCACCTGCGCCGCACCCCTGCGCTGGCCCTGTCGGGTGGCGAACGTCGCCGGGTCGAGATTGCACGCTGCCTTGCCGCAGAACCCAAATACCTGTTGCTGGACGAACCCTTTGCCGGGGTCGATCCCATCGCGGTGGGCGAGATTCGCGCATTGGTGCAAGACCTCAAAGGTCGCGGCATCGGCGTTCTCATCACCGATCACAACGTCCGCGAGACGCTGGAAATCGTCGACCGCGCCTATATCCTGCACGACGGCAAGGTTTTGATGAGCGGCACCACCGACGAAGTCGTCCGCGATGAAAACGTCCGTCGCGTCTACCTTGGGCAGAACTTCCGCATTTCCTGAAGCGGTGACCGGCCACTTGTCACACTCCTGTCAGGAATCCGTTGACAACCCCCCCCCCGCTGTCGCCAAATGCCCGTGATGCGTGTGCAAGCCGCCCCCCGTTCCGCTGCCTTTGCGGCCCCTCGCCCGGCACCGTGCTGCGCAGACCAAATCCCCGAAATCCCGGCACTTTCCAACCGAACAGCGGCCCGCACCCTGCGGATACGCCGCTGTCCCACGCGTAACAGGAGGAACCATGCGGTATCAGATCAGCGGCAAGCAGATCGACATTGGCGAGGCGCTTCAGACCCATGTGAAGGCCGAACTGACCGAGATGGTCGAGAAATACGCACAGCGCCCGACCGAGGCGGTCGTGGTCTTCAGCCGCGAATCCCACCAGCATGTGTGTGAGGCGGTGATCCACCTGTCCACCGGCCTGACCGCCCAGTCCAAGGGCCATGCGGTGGATATCTATGCGGCCTTCGAGCAGGCCAAGGAACGGATGGACAAACAGCTTCGCCGCTACAAGCGCCGCCTGCGCGACCATCACCGTGACCGCACGGCACCTGTTGAGTTTGACGACGGCGCATCCTATATCCTCGCCGCGAACGACGGTGATGACCACGGGCACGAGGATGACGAACCCACGACGCTCAACCCGGTGGTGATCGCCGAGATGGAGGCGCGGGTTCCCTCGATCACGGTGGGCGAAGCGGTGATGCAGATGGAACTGGCGGGACAGAAGATGCTGGTGTTCCGCAACGAAGGACATGGCGGCGTGAACGTGGTATACCGCAGGGACGACGGCAATATCGGCTGGATCGACCCGCGCAATACCAGGTAACCTACCCGCCCACGGCGCAGGATGAACGACAGGCCCATGGATCTATCCAAACTGCTGATGCCACAGGCCGTTCGCGTTCTGGGCAACGTCACCTCGAAAAAGCGGCTTTTCCAAGAGCTTGGCGATACCGCCGCCATGTCCTACCGCCTGACTGCGGCGGGGGTGGTGGACGGGTTGCAGGAACGCGAAAGCCTGGGGCCCACGGGTGTGGGCCACGGCATCGCCCTGCCCCATGCGCGGCTGGATGAGGTCAAACAGATCGTGGCCGTGTTCCTGCGGCTGGAACGCCCGCTGGACTACGACAGCGTCGATCGTCAGCCGGTGGACCTGATCTTTGCGCTGCTGGCCCCCAAGGATGCGGGTGTCGATCACCTCAAGGCGCTGGCGCTGGTCAGCCGCACGATGCGCGATCAGTCGGTGCTGACGAAACTGCGGGCAAATGCCGACCCGTCCAAGCTCTATGCCATCCTGACCGAAGCACGCACGACGCAGGCGGCCTGACCGGCACCTGTCCGTTTGTCGCGGCGCCGGTTCTGGCATATGCACGGGGCAACCGACGGGAACGCCGCGCCGCAACAAGGAACGCCTGCATGCACAATCTGGATCTGACCGGACATTGGGCCGGTATCCTGTCGCTGGTCATCTTCGTTCTGGCCTATGTGCTGGTGGTCTTCGAAGAGACTACGCACATGCAGAAATCCAAACCCGTGATGATGGCGGCGGGGCTGATCTGGGCGCTGATCGGCATCGCCTATGGGATGGCGGGGCAGGGTGAGGCGGCGCATGCCCACGCCCGCGAGATCATCGAGGAATATGGCGAGCTGTTCCTGTTCCTCATCGTGGCAATCACCTATGTGAACACGCTTGAGGAACGCCGCGCGTTCGAGGTTTTGCGTGTGCGGCTGATCGGGCTGGGCCTTGGATACCGGCAGTTGTTCGTGCTGACGGGGGTGCTTGCATTCTTTCTGTCGGGGTTGCTTGACAACCTCACGACGGCCCTGGTCATGGGGGCGGTGGTTCTGGCGCTGGGCCGCGACAACCCGCGCTTTGTCGCCATCAGCTGCGTGTCCATCGTGGTGGCGGCCAACGCCGGCGGCGCGTTTTCACCGTTTGGCGATATTACCACGCTGATGGTCTGGCAAAAGGGCAAGCTCGAATTCTTCGAGTTTTTCGCGCTGTTCATCCCGTCGGCAGTCAACTGGCTGGTGCCTGCCGCCATCATGTACTTTGCCATACCCGACGCGCGCCCGGTGACCACGGTCGAAACCGTCACCGCCAAACCCGGGATGATCGGGGTCGTCGTGCTGTTCGTGCTGACCATCGCCACGGCGGTGGCCTTCAAGAACTTCCTCAACCTGCCGCCCGCTTTGGGGATGATGCTTGGCATGGGATATCTGCAGATGTGGTCCTACTACCTGCGCATCGTCGGCAACCGCACGAACGACGAAGACATGGTGCTGGACAGCTTCGCGCAGGTGCAGCGGGTCGAATGGGATACCCTGTTCTTCTTCTTCGGCATCATATTTGCCGTGGGCGGCCTTGGCGTGCTGGGATATCTGGGGCTCGCCTCGCAGTTCCTGTACACCGACCTTGGATCAACCACCGCCAACATCATCATCGGGGTGCTGTCGGCGGTTGTGGACAACATCCCGCTGATGTTCGCCGTCCTGACCATGGACCCCACCATGAGCGATGGCGAATGGCTGCTGATCACCCTGACCGCCGGCACCGGTGGGTCGCTTTTGTCTATCGGGTCGGCGGCGGGGGTGGCGCTGATGGGGCTGGCGCGGGGATCCTATACGTTCAGTTCGCACCTGAAATGGACCTGGGCCGTGGGCTTGGGCTATCTCGCCTCCATTGGCGCGCATCTGGTCATCAACGCGTCTCTTTTCTGACCTGCGCTGCGTCCTCGCCCAGTTCTGCATCCAAGGTTGACCAATCGCGCCCGGTGCCGGTCGGCGGCAGCGTGGTGCGGTCGACGCTGCGGTGCAGGTTCACCTTGGCCAGAAACAGCGCCGTCATCGGTGCCGTGATCAGAAGGAAAATCGCAACCAGCATCTCTTGCCAGGTGATCCGGCCGCCGACAAGCAACAGGTCGAACGCCGACGCGATCAGCGCCGTGCCCACCCCCACCGTCGTGGCCTTGGTCGGCGCATGCAGCCGCTGCATCGGATCGCGCAGTTTCAACAGGCCATAGCTGCCGATCAGGCCGAACACACCCCCCAGCACCAGAAAGCCCGCGATGACACATTCAAGGATAAGGTGGGTCATGGCTGCATCACTCGATGATATCGCCGCGCAAAAGGTACTTGGCCAGCGCCACCGTCGACACGAACCCGGTCAGCGCCATCAGGATCGCCACCTCGAAATTCACCGCCGAAAGGGTATAGACGCCGTACAGCACCATCATTGCGATCCCGTTCACCACCATCGTGTCCAAGGCCAGGATGCGGTCCTGGATCAGCGCGCTGCGCAACACCATCCACAGGTTCATCAGGATGGCCACGCCAAAGCACGCCATCGCAAAGTAAAGCGCATAGGGCAGGATCATTCGAATATCCTTTTCAATCTGGCCTCATAGCGGGTCTTGATCTCGTCGCGCACGGCGTCGGGGTCGGGGGCGTGCAGGCTGTGGATCAACAGCGCCCGCCCGCAGGCCGACATGTCGGCGGTCAGGGTGCCCGGCGTCATGGTGATGGTGCCCGCCAGAAGGCTGATCGCCTCGGGCGTGCGCAGGTCCAGGGGCACGGTGACCCAGGCCGACCGGATCGCATCGTTCGGCATGAACAGCACGATCCGCGCCACCGTAAAGTTCGACCGCACGATGTCATAGAGCACGATGCCCACATAGCCGATCATCGCGGGCAGGTTCCGCAGCATCGGGCGGTTGGGCCAATAGGACGCCGTCAACAGCGGAATGGCGGTGCCCAGAATGCCCGCCATGACCAGACTGCCCAGCTTGTACTGGTTGACCAGCAGCATCCAGATCACCACCAGCAGCAGCGACAGGTACGGGTGCGGGAACACGCGGCGCAGCATCTTCAACCCTCTCCCGCGCGCGCCATCACCGCGCCGATATAGGCATCGCGATCGTGCAACCCCTGCGCCGTGGTGTCCAGCCACGCCGAAACCGGCCCGCCCAACACCGTCAGCACTACCAGCCCCGCCATCAGCGCGAACACTGCCGCAAAGGCCAAAGGCTCGGGTCTCTGCGCTTCCGGTGCCTGATCGTCCGGCACCGTGGCTTGCGATTTCCAGAAAACATGGCTTCCCGCCCGGGCAAATCCCAGGATCATCAGGAACGACCCCCCAAGGATCACCGACCATACCAGCGTCAAGTCGGCGCGCAGGGCGTCCAGCACCAACAGCTTGCCGATGAACCCCGACAGGGGCGGTGTGCCTGCCAGTGCCACGGCGGCCCCAAGGAACAATGCCGCCAGCAACCCCGACTGCGCAAAGGGCATGGTCGGCCCGCGCAAGGCACCATTGCCCCGCCGGTCGGTCACCAGATCGACGACCAGAAACAGCACCGCTCCCGCCAGCGTTGAATGGATCAGATAGTATAACGCCGCCGACGTCGCCTGCGGCTCAAACGCCGCAACCGCCGCGAACAGAACACCCATCGACGCGATCCCCGCGAACGCCGCCTGACGCGCCAGCGTGGCGGCCCCCAGCACGCCCACCGACCCGACCGCAATCGTCACCAGTGCGGCAGGCAGCAACAGGTCGGCAAACAGGGTGCCGGTGGCCGGCGTGTCGGTCGGAAACGCCAGCGCATAGACCCGGATCACCGCATAGGCGCCCACCTTGGTCATCACCGCGAACAGTGCCGCCACCGGCCCCGGCGCATTGGCATAGGTGCCGGGCAACCAGAACTGCAGCGGCACCAGTGCCCCCTTGATGGCAAACACCATCAGCATCAGCACCCCCGCCACCCGCAACAGCGCCGCATCCCCCGGCGGCAATTCCGCCACCCTCACCGCCAGATCGGCCATGTTCAGCGTCCCCGTCACCGCATAGACCGTGGCCAGCGCGAACAGGAACAGGGTCGATCCAATCAGGTTGAACGCCACATACTGCACCCCCGCGCGCAGCCTCTGGCCACCTCCGCCATGGATCATCAGGCCATAGGACGCAATCAGCAGCACCTCGAAGAACACAAAGAGGTTGAACGCATCCCCCGTCAGGAACGCCCCGTTCAAACCCATCACCTGAAACAGGAACAGCGCATGGAAATGCTTGCCCCGCGCATCCCACCCCGTGCCGATGGCATAGAGTTGCACCACCAGCGCCAGCACCGATGTCAGCGCCACCATCAGTGCCGCCAGCCGGTCCAGCACCAGCACGATGCCAAAGGGTGCCGGCCAGTCGCCAAGGAAATACACCTGCGGCGGCCCGAAACTCGCCGACCACAGCAACGCCCCCGACAGCACCACCATCGCCACCGATGACGCCAGCCCGAACACCCGCTGCAGCATCAGGTCATGCCGCATCGCCAGCACGATCAGCGGGGCCACCATGGCAGGCAGCACAATAGGCGCGATGATCCAGTGGTTCACCGGTCCTCCTCCGCGTCCATATCCACGTGGTCATCGCCGCCGTGCAGATACGCCCCCAGCGCCATCATCACGATCACCGCCGTCATCCCGAACGAAATCACGATGGCCGTCAGTGCCAGCGCCTGCGGCAAGGGATCGGCATAGCCGACAGCCGCCTTGTCGATGATCGGTGCCATCCCGACGGCCAGCCGGCCACTGGCAAACAGGAACACGTTCACCGCATAAGACAGCATCGACAGCCCGACGATCACCGGAAACGTCCGCATCCGCAGCATCAGATAGATGCCGCTCGCGGTCATCACACCGATGGCGCTGGCGACCAGAACCTCCATCACCGGCCCCCCTGCGGATCAATGTCGAACGCCGACACGTTCACCGTCTCACCCGCCCGCACCGCGATCCGCGACAATGACGCCAGCACCAGCATCACCGCCCCCAGCACCGTCAGGAACACGCCCAGATCGAACAGCGCCGCCGTCGCCACCTCGAACTGTTCCAAGGGCCACAGGTTCACATAGGCAAAGGCCGAGGTCAGGAACGGCATCCCGTTGAACCACGCGCCAATCCCCGTCAGCCCCGCAATCAGCACGCCCGCGCCGATCATCGCATGATATTCGATCCGCTTGCGCGCGGCGGTCCAGCCAAAGCCCGATGCCATGTACTGCATCACCAGCGCAATCGCCACGATCAGCCCTGCGACGAACCCGCCCCCGGGCTGGTTGTGCCCGCGCAGAAAGATGAATACGCCAACCATGATCGCCACCGGCAACAACAGCCGCGTTCCCACCACCAGCATCATCGGATGCCGGTCCGCCGCCCGGCCCGCACCCACCGGCCACTTCAGCAGCCGGTCGTTCGCCGCACCCCCCGCCAGCAACCCATCGACCAGCGCAAAAATGACCAGCGCCGCAATCCCCAGCACGATGATCTCGCCATAGGTGTCGAACCCCCGGAAATCCACGATGATGACGTTCACCGCATTGGTGCCGCCGCCCCCGGGCTTGGAATTGGCCAGATGATAGTCCGAGATCAGCGGGAACGCCGCATCACGCATCATCATCGCAAACGCCAGCGCCGCCGCCCCCACCCCTGCCGCCCCGGCCACCACCAGATCGCGCAGGCGGCGCATGGGCGGGGTTTCAACAGCCGCATCGCGCGGCAAATAGTTCAGCGCCAGCAGCATCAGGATGACCGTCACCACCTCGACCGACAGTTGCGTCAGCGCAAGGTCCGGTGCCGACAGATAGGCAAACCCCAACGTCACCATCAGCCCCGCAATGCTGACCACGATCAGCATCATCAGCCGGTCCGCCCGGATCACCGGCAGCGCGAGCGCCGCCACAATCACGATCACCCACCCCGCCGCCGCGACGGGTGTAGCTTCGGTCAGCGAACGGGTGCCGGGGCTGTGCGTCCCCCCGACAAACGCCCAGGTGCCCGCCGCAACGATCGCCACCACCGCAATCGCC
Source organism: Rhodobacterales bacterium (assembly GCA_038209775.1). Classification (GTDB taxonomy): domain Bacteria; phylum Pseudomonadota; class Alphaproteobacteria; order Rhodobacterales; family Rhodobacteraceae; genus JBBQXK01. Next base: position 56,091 of record JBBQXK010000007.1, read on the forward strand.
ACAAACCGGGTCAGCGCCCCATCGTGCAGCGCCCCCGTCACCCGGCGCGACAGCCCGGCCACGCCGTCCATCAGCCCGTCAAAGATCACCTTCGCCTCGGGGCGCGGCGTGCGCGCCCACAGCGCAGCCAGCGGCTGGTACAGGCCCAGCGTCACCATCCCCGCCCCCACCGCAAACATCGACAGGAACAGTGCGGGGACAAACCCGTGCCAATGGGTGATCTTCACCGGCACATCGGCCCCGGTCACGGCACCCGCCGTCACCCGCACCATTTCGCCCACCATCGTCATCGGGAACAGCCCGATCAGCACCACCAGCACCACCAGCAACGCCGGCGCCGCCCACAGCCCGAACCCCGGATCATGCGGCGCATGGGGATAGTCGTCGCGCACCGGGCCCATGAACACATGCCCGATCAGCCGGAACGAATAGGCCACCGACAAAAGCGCCCCCGCCGTCACCAGTGCCGGCAACAGCCACCAGATGCCGAACAGCGCGGTATGCGTGGCCTCTTCCAGCATCATTTCCTTGGACAGGAACCCGTTCAGCGGCGGTATCCCCGCCATCGACAGCGCCGCCAGTGCCGTCAGCACAAACGTCACCGGCATCAGCCGCCGCAGGCCCCCCAACAGGCGGATGTCGCGGGTATGCGCCTCGTGGTCGACAATCCCCGCCGTCATGAACAGCGCACATTTGAACGTCGCGTGGTTGATGATGTGGAACACGGCGACCACCGCCGCGGCCTTGGTCCCCATCCCCAACAGCATGGTGATCAGCCCCAGATGGCTGACCGTCGAAAACGCCAGCACCGCCTTCAGGTCGTCCTTGAACAGCGCAATCTTGGCGCCCAGCACCATAGTGACAAGGCCAGTCGTGGTGACGATCAGAAACCACGCCTCGGTCCCTGACAACACCGGCCACAACCGCGCCATCAGGAACAACCCTGCCTTCACCATCGTCGCCGAATGCAGATAGGCCGATACGGGTGTGGGCGCCGCCATCGCGTGCGGCAGCCAGAAATGGAACGGAAACTGCGCCGATTTGGTGAACGCGCCCAGCAAAATCAGGATCAGCGCGGGCAGATACCACTCCGATGCCTGAATGACGTCCTTCTGCGTCAAGATCACCGACAGGTCATACGACCCCGCGATGTTCCCCAAGATCAGCATGCCTGCGATCAGCGCAAGGCCCCCGCCCCCGGTGACCGCCAGCGCCATCCGCGCGCCCTGCCGCCCCTCGGGCAGGTGTTTCCAATACCCGATCAACAGGAACGACGACAGCGATGTCAGCTCCCAGAAGATCAGCAACAACAGGATGTTGTCTGACAGCACGATCCCCACCATCGCGCCCTGAAACAGCAGCAGATAGGTAAAGAACTGCCCCATCGGATCGGACTTCGCCAGATAGAACCGCGCATAGAGGATGATCAGCAGCCCGATCCCCAGGATCAGCCCCGCAAACAACAGCCCCAGCCCGTCAAGGAAGAAATTCGCATCCAGCCCCAGCCCGGGCATCCATGCGATACGGGTCTGCACCACCTCGCCGCGGAACACCGCCGGTGCATTCAGCCCCAGCAGCAGCAACGCCAGCGCCGTCACCGAACCCGCCGCCAGCGCGCAGGCATCCCGCCCCGCCCGGATCATCAGACCGGGCAGCAGCGCGCCCAGAAACGGCAGTGCGGCGATCAGGGCAAGGGACATGGCGCTCCTATCGGTCTGGCGCGTCGGGCAGATGGATTGCTCGGCGGCCCGGACGGGCGCTTGTCCTCTAATTGTGCGCCAAAGCCGCAGGTGTCAACCATCCCGCCGCCAAAAACACCACCGCAGGTCGGGGCCTGCCCCGCCCCCACGCCGCACTACTGCGCCGCCACCTCACGCGCACCTTCACGCGGGCTGGCCACCAGCCGCTCGGTCACCACCGACAGCGCCAGTGCAGCCGCACCATGCGCCCACAACAGATCGCCCCAGGCATGGATTTCGATGGGCGGGCGTTCGCGGCCGGTGTTGATCGCCAGCATCTCCATCTCGGCCAGCGTCTCGGCGGCATAGAGGTAGTCATACCGCATCCGCTCACCCGACAGGATGATCAGTGCCGGGTCGAACAGGTTGATGACGTTGGACAACCCCACCGCCAGATACCGCCCCGCCCGCCGGAAGATCGACCTTGCGGCGGTGTTGCCCGCCTTGGCGTGATCATAAAGACTTTCCAGCAGGATACCGATCGGCGGCGCCTCACGATGCCCGAAGTTCAGCGCCGTCGACGCCTCGCGCGCCAGTGCATAGTCGGCCACATAGGCCTCCAGACAGCCCCGCTGCCCGCAGCGGCACAGGGCACCGTCCAGTTGCACCTTGGTATGACCCAACTCCATCCCCAGCCCGCGTGCCCCGCGATAGATGCGGTGGTTCACCACCAGCCCCATCCCCACCCCATGCTCAATGGTCACCACCGCGAAATCCGACAGCCGCCGCCCCGATCCGAACCACAACTCGGCCAGCGCCACCAGATTGGCATCGTTGTCGATGGTTACCGGAAGGCCCAGCCGGGCCTGTGCGGCGGCGGCCAGCGGCTGCGTGCGTTCTGTCAGGGTCGAGGACCACAGGACAATCCCGCCCGCACTGTCCACAAACCCCGGCACGCCGATACCCACGCCCGACAGATCGGCACGCGCCATCCCCGCCTTGGCGCAGATGCGGTCCAGAAGACGCTCGATGGTATCCAGCATCTCGGGCAGGGTCATTGCACCCGGCGGGCGCGGGATCACGTCGTCGGCAATCAGGTTGCCCGCGAAATCGACGATCACCGCCGTATGCTCGCGGTCCGACAGCTTCATCCCCGCCACCCGGTGCGCCCCCGCCCGCACCCCCAAAGCCTGCGCCGGACGGCCCCGGCCCTGCCCATCCTCGCGCCGCGCCGTCACCTCTTCGATCAGGCCCGCCTCGATCAGTTCCTGCGTGGCCGTGGTGACGGATGCGGGCGACACGCCTAGATCGCGCGCAAGGTTGACCCGCGCCACCATGCCCGCCGCGCGCACCCGCTCGAACACCTGCTGGCGCAGGGGGCGCGGCGAATCGGACAGCGGAGGGATGAGCGGGCCGCAACCCGGACCCGCACCTCCCGCCGCATCCCTTCGCACCCGCGGCGTCATTTTTTCGGCCCCCAAACGAATAAAACCGCATTTCCTTACCGGAACGCCGCGACTTCGCTGCATCGCAGCATGAAACTGCCTGTTCCTTCAGCAACCAAAGCTTGGGCTGCCAAATTTAATTTGACAACTGAAATTATTCTCGGCAGGTTCGCCGCCGTGCCGGTGAATACCGGACCGGCCCCCGCACGGGCCGTCATCAGGGAGGATTAAGATGCGTAACGCAGTTCTGCTGGCCGTTCTGGCCGTGGCCGGGTTCAACTCGGCAGCGCTGGCCGAAGGCAAGAAAATCGGCGTCAGCTGGGCCTCGTTCCAGGAAGAGCGCTGGAAGATCGACGAAGCCGCGATGAAGGCCGCCATCGAGGCTGCCGGCAACACCTATGTCAACGCCGACGCTCAGTCGTCGTCGGAAAAGCAGCTGTCGGACATCGACGCGCTGATCTCGCAGGGTGTGAACGCCCTGATCATCAACGCCTGGGACAAGGATGCCATCGGGCCTGCGATCGACAAGGCCGCAGCCGAAGGCATTCCGGTCGTGGGCTACGACCGCCTGATCGAAGACAACCGCACCTTCTATCTGACGTTCGACAACGTCGGTGTGGGCCGGATCATCGCCGAAGAAGTGTCGAAAGCTGTCCCCAAGGGCAACTATGCGATCATCAAGGGTGACCCGGGCGACCCGAACGCAGGCTTCCTGCTGCAGGGCATGATGTCGGTGATCCAGGCTGCGGTTGATTCGGGCGACATCAAGATCGTCGGCGAATCCTTCTCGGACGGCTGGAAGCCCGAGAATGCCCAGAAGAACATGGAGCAGATCCTGACGGCCACCAACAACGGCGTCGACGCTGTCATGTCGCAGAACGACGGCATGGCGGGCGGTGTCGTGGCGGCGCTGTCGGCACAGGGTCTGGTGATCCCGGTCGGTGGCCAGGACGGCGATCTGGCGGCCATCAACCGCGTGGCGCGCGGCAGCCAGACCGTTTCGGTCTGGAAGAACGCGACCGACCTTGGCAAGGCCGCCGGCGAAATCGCCTCGGCTCTGGCTGAAGGCACGTCCTTGGACGCCATCGCTGGTGCTGCCAAGTTCTCGGGCGGCGAGAAGGGCATCGAGATGAACGCCATCCTGCTCAACCCGACGCCGCTGACCAAAGACAACCTGAACGTCGCAATCGACGCGGGCCACATCTCGAAAGAGCAGGCTTGCGAAGGTGCCATGGCAGGCGTCAAGGGCTGCGAATAAGCGCAACCGAACGGGGTGCCGGCCACACGGCCGGCACCCCTTTTTCGCATTGAGCGGTCCGGCGACCCGGTCTGTCGCCATCAGAACAAGTCCCCCGGATAGCCCCGCAGGTGCCGGGCCTGTGCGCAGGCCGCGCCACCGGGCCAGTCCCTTGCCGCAAAGGGCGCGACATGAGCGACACCACAAGGCCAACCACTCCGGCAGACCATGGCGGCGGCCCGATCAGCCGTTTCATGAGTGCGACCGAAATCGACCCCCGTCTTCTGGGCATGGTGGGCGCGCTGGCGCTGATCTGGGTCGGCTTTCATCTCTACGGGCTTGTGTTTCTGGGCGAAGGGAACTTCCTGACCCCGCGCAACCTGTGGAACCTGTCGGTCCAAAGCTCGATGATCGGGATCATGGCGACGGGCATGGTGCTCATCATCATCACCCGCCACATTGATCTGTCGGTAGGCTCGATGGTCGGGGTGACCGCGATGGTCATGGGCCTGTTGCAAGTCAATTTCCTGCCGCAATATCTTGGCCTTGGCAGTCCGGTAATCTGGATCATCACCGCCATCGTCGGCATCGCGGCCGGTACGCTGATCGGCTTGCTGAACGGCTATCTGACGGCCTACCGTGATATTCCATCCTTCATCGTCACGCTGGGCGGTCTGCTGATCTGGCGCAGTGCGGCCTTCCTTGCCGCAGGCGGCAGGACGATTTCGCCGGTGGACCCGACATTCGCGCTGCTGGGTGGCGGGCCTTATGGCGCTGTGGGGGCAACGGGCAGCTGGATCGTCGGACTGCTCGGCTGTGCCGGTATCCTGTATCTGGTCGTCTCAGGGCGGGCCAAACGGAAAAAACACGATTTCCCCGTCCGCCCGATGTGGGCCGAGACGTTCATGGCCGCCCTCGGCTGTGGTCTGGTGATCGGCGCTGTTCTGGTGGTCAATGCCTATCCCTGGCCCATCGGCATCGTCCGCGACTATGTCAAGGCCAACGGCATCACCACGCCGCCTGAAGAGCTGTTTATCAGCCACGGCTTTGCCTATCCGGTGCTTATCCTTCTTGCCGTGGGCATCGGCATGACCATCCTGATGACCCGCACCCGCTTTGGCCGCTATGTGTTCGCCATCGGTGGCAACCCCGAGGCTGCGGCCCTCGCGGGCATCAACACCCGGGCGATGACGGTCAAGATCTTTGCGCTGATGGGCGCGCTGGCGGGGCTGGCGGCCGTCATCTCGTCGGCGCGTCTGAACTCTGCTACCAATGCGCTGGGCGTGGGGGACGAACTTTTCGTCATCGCAGCCGCCGTCATTGGCGGCACCTCGCTGGCCGGGGGCGTCGGCACGATCTATGGCGCGGTCCTTGGTGCGCTGGTGATGAAAAGCCTGCAGACCGGCATGGTGCTGATCGGCTTTGACACCGCCGTGCAGAACATGGTCGTCGGTGCCGTTCTGGTTCTGGCCGTCTGGCTGGACAACACCTATCGCAAACGCGTCAAGTAAGGAGGGCAACAGCCATGAACACCCAACGCGGCACCCCCCTGGTCGAATTGCGCGACATCTCGATCGCATTCGGCGGCATCAGGGCCGTCGATCACGTCACAGTCGATCTGTACCCCGGTGAAGTTGTGGGCCTTCTGGGCCACAATGGTGCAGGCAAATCGACGCTGATCAAATGCCTGTCCGGCGCCTATCAAAAGGACAGCGGCCAGATCCTCATCAACGGGCAAGAGGTGGAAATCACCAACCCCCGCGACGCCCGCGCCCAGAACATCGAAACGATCTATCAGACGCTGGCGCTGGCCGACAATCTGGATGCGGCGTCGAACCTGTTCCTCGGGCGCGAACTGGTATCGCCGATGGGTTTCGTGGACGAGGCCCGGATGGAGGCCGAAACCCGCAAGATCATGAAGCGGCTGAACCCCAACTTCCGCAAGTTCAACGTGCCCGTCAGCGCGTTGTCGGGTGGACAGCGGCAATCGGTGGCCATCGCGCGGGCGGTCTATTTCAACGCCAAGATCCTCATCATGGACGAACCGACCGCCGCCCTTGGCCCGCAGGAAACCCAGATGGTCGCCGAACTGATCAAGGAGTTGAAGGCGACCGGCCTCGGCATCTTCCTGATCGAACATGACGTCCACGCGGTGATGAAACTCTGCGACCGCGCGGTGGTGATGAAAAACGGCGAGCGTGTGGGCTGCGTGAACGTGAACGAAGTCACTGACGAGGATATTCTGGGCATGATCATCCTCGGTAAAAAGCCGCCGCAGGCCTATTGATGTACCTCGGGCTGGACCTCGGCACCTCCGGCCTCAAGGGGGTGCTGATCGACGACGCGCAGGCGGTGCTGGCCGAGGCGACCGCCCCCCTGACCGTGCAGCGCCCGCATGACGGCTGGTCAGAGCAATCACCCGCCGACTGGATCGCGGCGGCAGAGGCGGTGATGGATGCGCTGTCGGTGCATGGCCTTGGTGCCGTGCGCGGCATCGGCCTGTCGGGCCATATGCACGGCGCCACCCTTCTGGACGCCGCAGATGAAGTGATCCGCCCCTGTATCCTGTGGAACGACACCCGCAGTCATGAAGAAGCCGCCGAACTGGACGATGATCCGATGTTCCGCCGCGTCACCGGCAACATCGTGTTCCCCGGCTTTACCGCACCGAAACTGATGTGGGTGCAGCGCCATGAACCCCGCCTGCGCGAACGGGTGGCGATGGTGCTGTTGCCCAAGGATTACCTGCGTCTGTGGCTTACGGGCGAACATGTGGCCGAGATGTCGGATGCCGCTGGTACAAGCTGGCTGGATACGGGCGCGCGCGACTGGTCGGATGATCTTCTGTCCCACACCGGCCTTGCCCGCAACAACATGCCAAGACTGGTCGAGGGGTCTGCGGTGTCGGGCACCCTTCGCAGCGGTCTGGCCGCTCGCTGGGGTCTGCCGGCGGGTGTGGTGGTGGCGGGCGGGGGCGGCGACAACGCGGCGTCTGGTGTGGGCGTGGGGGTGGTCAAGGCCGGCGATGCATTTGTCTCGCTGGGCACCTCGGGCGTCCTTTTCGCCGCCAACGACGGCTATCAGCCCGACCCTGCCACCGCCGTCCACACCTTTTGCCACGCGCTGCCCGGCACCTGGCACCAGATGGGCGTGATCCTTGCCGCCACCGATGCGCTGAACTGGTATGCGGGGCTGGTGGGGCAGGGGGCGGCGGACCTTACGGGCAATCTGGGTGCATTGCAGGCCCCGGGCCGCACCCTGTTCCTGCCCTATCTTGGCGGCGAACGCACGCCCCTGAACTCGGCCTCGGTCAGGGGCGCGTTCATCGGGCTGGAACATGCCACCGACCGCGTGGCGGCCACCCGCGCCGTGCTGGAAGGCGTCACCTTCGCCATCCGCGACTGCCGCGATGCCCTTGCCGCCACCGGCACCCGGATCACCCGGCTTTTGGCCGTGGGCGGCGGTTCGCGGTCTGACTACTGGCTGCGCGCCATCGCCACGGCACTGGATTGCCCGGTGCAGGTTCCGGTAGCGGGCGATTTCGGCGGCGCCTTCGGTGCCGCCCGTCTGGCCATCATGGCCGCCACAGGTGCGGGTGCCGAGATTGCCACCCTGCCCCCAATTCAGCGCAGCGTCGATCCTGACACTGCCCTTGTCCCGGCGTTCGACGCCGCCCATGCGCGCCACATCACGGCCCGCGATGCCATCAAAGGACTGACATGACAGACTTTTTCAAGGGCATCGCCCCCATCCGCTTTGAAGGCGAAAGCAGCACCAACGAATTTGCCTTCCGCCACTACAACCCTGACGAAATGCTGCTGGGCAAACGGATGGAGGATCACCTGCGCTTTGCCGTGGCCTACTGGCACAGCTTTGCCTGGCCTGGTGGCGACCCCTTTGGCGGCCAGACATTCGACCGCCCGTGGTTTGGCGACACCATGGACCTTGCCCGGATGAAGGCCGATGTGGCCTTCGAGATGTTCGATATCCTCGGTCAGCCCTACTATGCGTTCCACGACGCCGATGCCCGGCCCGAAGGGGCCACCTTTGCCGAAAGCCTCGCCAACCTTAACGCGATCACCGACTACCTTGAGGCCAAGCAGGCGACCCACAAGGCGAAACTGCTCTGGGGCACCGCCAACATGTTCAGCCACAAACGCTGGATGTCGGGTGCCGCCACCAACCCTGACCCCGACGTCTATGCCTATGCCGCAGCCACGGTGAAATCCTGTCTGGACGCCACGCACCGGCTGGGCGGTGCGAACTATGTGCTCTGGGGCGGGCGCGAGGGGTATGAGACGCTGCTGAATACCGACCTGAAACGCGAACGCGCGCAGGCCGGGCGGTTCCTGACGCAAGTGGTGGACTACGCGGCAAAGATCGGCTTCAAGGGCGCCATCCTGATCGAGCCGAAACCGCAGGAGCCGTCGAAGCACCAGTACGACTATGACGTGGCCACGGTCTACGGGTTCCTCAAGGATTTCGGGCTTGAGGGCACGGTCAAGGTCAACATCGAACAGGGCCACGCCATTCTGGCCGGCCATTCGTTCGAACACGAGATTGCGCTGGCCTCGGCCCTTGGCATCTTCGGGTCCATCGACATGAACCGGAACGATTACCAGTCCGGCTGGGACACCGACCAGTTCCCTAACAACCATGCGGAAAAGGCACTGGCGTTCTACGAGATCCTGCGCGCGGGCGGCTATACCACCGGTGGCACCAATTTCGACGCCAAGGTGCGGCGGCAAAGCCTTGATCCCGCCGACCTGATCCTTGCCCATGTCGGCGGCATGGACACCTGCGCCCGCGCGCTGAAATCCGCCGCCGCGATGATGGCCGATGGCGGCATGGAAGCGGCCCGCGACGCCCGCTATGGCGGTTGGGACGGGGCCGCCGGCAAGGCGCTTTTGTCGGGGTCGCTGGAGGATGCGGCGGGGCGGGTTCTGGCCGAGGGGATCAACCCCCAGCCCCGGTCGGGGCGGCAGGAGCGGCTGGAGAATCTGGTGAACCGCTTCGTCTGATGGGGCAGGAGCGGGGGCCAGCCCCCGCACCCCCGGGATATTTGGGCAAAGATGAAATCAGGGGAGAAGATCAGCCAGGACCAGTGCCATCACCTGCGCGCTGTCGATCATGTCGCTGATCCCCACCCATTCATCGGGCTGGTGCGCCAGATGCAAAAGGCCCGGCCCATACGCGATACAGTTCGACAGCTTGCCGATCCGGTCGATATGTTTCTGGTCGTAAGTCCCCGGCGAAGCGACATATTCCGGCTGCCGCGCCAGCACCCGCCGGATCGCAGCGGCGGTTGACCGGACCACCGGCGCATCATGGTCGGTCATCACCGGTGCCACCTCGAACAGGTCGCGCATCGTATAGGCGAACCCAGGCCGCCGCGCCGCCACGCGGTCCAGCACGCCGCGCATTTCCGCCTTCACCGCCTCGGCAGATTCCTCGATCAGGAACCGCCGGTCGATCACGATGCGGCAGCGGTCGGCGACACAAGGCGCGGGCAGGCTGGTATCACCCGGTTCCGGCTCTGCCTGACCGCCATGGATCGAATTGATGTTCAGCGTCGACGAGCGCGCCCCCTCGGGCACCACCGGCATCGCCGTCACCCGCCCGGCAAGCACCGGATACAGCCCGGTCTCGATCTCATCCAGCAATGCCCCCATGTGCCGGATCGCAGAATCACCAAGGAACGGCATCGACCCGTGTGCGATACGCCCCTTCGTTTCGATCTCGGCCCACCAGACGCCGCGGTGACCCAGACAGATGCGGTCCTTGTGCAGGGGTTCGGGGATGATGACATGATCCACCCTTCCGGGCGCAAAATACCCATGCGCGGCAAGGTACGCCACGCCGCCATAGCCGCCCGATTCCTCATCCGCCGTCGCACTGATCTCGACCGCGCCCTGGTGCCCCGGATAAACCGCGCGGAACGCCTCGGCGGCAATGATGCTGGCGGCAAGGCCGCCCTTCATGTCGCAAGCCCCGCGCCCATAGATGCGGTCGCCCTCGACCGCCCCGCCAAACGGGTCGCGGGTCCAGCCGTGGCCGACCTCGACCACATCGGTATGGCTGTTGAAATGCACGCAAGGCCCCGGGCCCCCCGCCCGCGCCACAAGGTTCCAGCGGGGATATCGGTCGCTGTCGCCCGGGGCCCCGATGGCGCGGACATAGTCGATCTCGAACCCCTGCGGTTCCAGCCAGCCCGCCAGAAACTCGCACACCTCCCGGTACAGCGCACCCGGCGGGTTCAGCGTGGGCATACGGATCAGGGCCTGCGTCAGCGCCACCAGCCGGTCGCGCCGCGACATGATCTCATCGTGCAGGCGGGTATCGTCCATGGCGCATCCTGCCCGGCGACCTCTGCCCTGACAACGTGTCTTCGGGTGACGGGGGCGTTTTTGGATGACGGGGGGGATGAAATTTGCCAATACTTCCGCCGAGTGAATTTATGACCGACAGGAGGGCGCGATGGCCGATTTCGACAGCATGATCCAGAAAAGCCAGGCACAGGTGGGCGAAGCTCAGGCGAAAATCTCTGCCGTCACCAGCCGGATCGAGATCGCCCGCGCCAAGATCGCCGCAGGCGAGGCCGCCATTGACGTGGAAAACGCCACGCTTGAGGATGTCAGCAAGCATACCGACCTGATGAATTCCAACATCGCCGAGCTTATCATGGGGCTGGACGATGTGACGGCCGGGTTCTCGCGCGACTTCGACGAGATGCGCTCGAAAACGGGGATGGAATCGTTCATCGGCATCTTTTCGACCGGCAAATCCGAATCGATGCGCCAGGAACGCCTGCGCGGGGCATCCATCGACGACAAGCTGCAGGATCTGATCGCCAAGTCGGACGTGATCGTGAAACTGCTGCAAGGCCAGCTTGATCTCTTGAACGGCCAGAAAACCACGGTCGAGGCGAATCTGTCGGCCACCCTCACGGAACGCGAGGAAACTGTGGGCGCGTTGGAGGCTGTACGGGCCGAAGTTGCGGCGATGGACCCCACCATCATCGAGTTGGAGACCAGGATCAGCGTCGAGATGGACGCCGCCGCCCGCACAAGGCTGGAAACGCAACTGGCCGAACTCAATGCCAAGCACAACGCATTGGTGCAGGACGAACAGGTCAAGATCGCCAAGTCGCAGACGCTGGAACGCTACATCGAAACGGGCAAGACCTGGGTCGACAGCCTGCAAAACCAGGCCGCCACGCAGATGGTGCTTATCAACAAGCTGCAGACGGATACCAAACAGCGCGTGGTCCTCTATGACGCCCTGATCGCGTCACTGAAAACCGCACAGCAGCAGGACGTGGCCCACCGCATCAACGAAATCGGCGTCAAGACGGATGAAGAGGCGCAGGCCGCCATGGCCGCCATCGGCACCGCCACGAACGACCGCATGGCCGACATGCTGGAGAAACACGAAGACCACATGGTTTTCGCCCGCAAGGTGCTGGAGGCCAAGGCCAAGGCGGACGAACGCTTTGCCCGCCGCTTTGCTGCGATTGTCGAGAAGCACGACAAGAATGAATATGGGGAATAGGCCATGCGCGAGTTGCGGGACGGCTTGGCAGTCTTGCTGACCTGCCTCCTGGTCTTCCTGACCAGTCTATGGTTTGCGGATTTTCTGCTTTCCGTTGACAGCGACGCTGCGCACGTTGCAGCGGGTATCGTGGCGATCCTGGGGATGGGTGTGCCGGGGCTGTTCGGGTTACCGGCGCTCTTGCTGATTGCAGGGGGGCTGGGCAGACTTGTCTGGCAGGGTGGCAAGTCCTGTCAGATGCTTGTCGCGCGCCTCTGCCTGCACACCCGTTGAAACCCGAGCGACAGCGATGCCTGACACCCCCCTCACCTCTGACCACGCCCAGTTGCACGACACCCTCGTCGCGCGCCGCTATTTCGCGACCTTCGACCAGATTGTCGGCCACCTCGCCCGGGTCGCAGCCGAACTGGAAACCGAAGGGCAACTGACGCGGGTCGAGGCGCGCATCGTCGGTGGCTATATCACCGCCCTCGCCCGCACCTTCCGCGCGCTCTCGCTCAAATACATGATGACCGGGCGCACCGACGGCCCCCTGCCCGGCAAGCCCACATTTGACCGCCACGACAGCGGCTTTCCCGTGGCGCAGGAACTGATGGTGATGGCCAACGATGCCCTGCAGACCGACCGGCACCTTGCCGGCATGGCCTCGGACGCGGAACTGAAAGACCGCATGATCCGCCAGATTGTCGGCGACCTCACCATTCCCACGCAGTTGCAATTCGCCCTGTCACAGCGCCTGTACTACCAGACACTGAAGGACGGCGGCCTGTTCTGGCCCCGCAACGACCCCGCAGCACAATGGCTGGGCGAGGGGGGCGGGCGCAAGCGTTGGCTCCTGACCTGGGCCGTGTACGATACGCAGATGAATCTGCCCATCGTCTATCTGATGGACGTCGAGGAATCCGGCAAGTCGCCCTTGCCCACCTCGACCAGCCGCTGGCCCGCCGTGCAGGCGCACCTGATGGCGCAATCGGTGGCGGGGCTGAAACTTCTGACCATCGCGCAGGGGTTCGACACCGATTTCCCCGACATCCACCCCAAACGCCTGCGCCGCCTGACACTTGGCCCAATGCATTCCGCCGGATTCACCCTGCAATCCGGCCCCATCGGCGCCATCCTGACCGAGGCGATGGCCCCCGAGGGGCAGGATTGGGCGCTGATCTGGACGGTCGAGGATCTGGTCTCCGAACGTGAAGAAGAGGTGTCGACCGGCTGGTTCTCGGCCGCACAGCGCCAGATCTGGGCGCTGGACCCGGTGCGCGGGGTCGACACCGGGGCGACGCAGATCGATCAGATGGCGATCCTGCCCGAGGTGGTTTTTCAAGTGCTGTCCGAACGCAACCCGCCCGGGTTCCGCGATGTGCGGAAATTTGTGGTGGGGGCGGGCGGCAGGCTCATTTCGCAGAGGTAGATGATGACCCCACGCGACACGATGGAACTGCGCGAAGATACAATCCGGGCGCAATATGAACATGCGTTAGGAATGCTGACCGGGTTCGACCACGCCCCCCGTTTGGCCAAACCCTCGGCCCCTGTCGCGACAGGCGAAACCTCACCCGGCATCTCTGCCACCCGTCCCCGCTTCCGCTCCACCACCCCCGGCCTCATCACTCGCCCCACCGCCCGCCCCGGCGGCGTGCGCCTGATTGACCGGGTGGAAGGGACAGGCGACGGTCTGGTGTCGCCGGTCCAAGCGGCGGCACTGTCGGCCCTGCGACGCGGCCTTGCGATTGCGCTGGCGATGGCCGAGACGTTTTCGGCACAGTCCGGGCTTGCCGAATTGAAGAAAGCCAACCTTGAGGCGCGCCTGCCCGAGGGCCGAAAGGCCGAGTTTACCGAGCTGTTGGCCGCCGAAGCGATGGTTTCCTTACATGTGTTCGCAAACGCCACCGCTTTCCTTCTGGCCCCCCATCTTGGGTCGGTCACGGTCGAGGTGGGCGCGGTTGAAGAGGTGCTGACCGACAACACCCCCCTCGCCCTGCAAGGGGCCCTGTGGGAACTGGATCAGGACATCGCCACCCACGCCACCGACGAAACCCGCCTTGTCGCCACCATCGCCGCCTTTTCCGAGGCGCTGATGGAGAAAGTGAGCCTTCGTTCACAAACCGCTGCCCGCGTGGCTGGCTTTGCCGCCGGATCGTGGAAGGTCGACGCGGACAACCTCACCCTCTCGGGCTTCAAACCCGCCCGCACGGCCAAGGGCACGGCCCTGTCGATGCAATTCAAGAAGCCGAACGAAGTGATCGGCAACCACATCGCCAAGTATCAGGCGCTGCGCCTGTCCAAGATGCTGATGGCCTACGATTTCGACCGCAAACTCAACCCCTTTGCCGAGGTGGGGGGCTTCATCTTTACCTTCATGGGCGACGGCAAGCCCGGCACGGGCAAGACCACGCTGATCCAGATGATGGCAGGATTACTCAATGATTACTGCAAGGTAGCGGGATATCCCTTCCGCTATCAGAACTTCAGCATCGACCAGATCGACAGCTATCAGGGCAAGTCCGGCCAGAACGCCAAGGCCTTCATCGACAACATCCTTGACCCATCCGTGATCGCATTCGGCACCATCGACGACATCGACCAGGTCGCCGGCAAACGCGGTGACCGGCAATCGTCGGCGGGCCAGCAAGAGGTGACGGCGGTGTTCATGGGCGCCTTTGCCGGCGCGAATACCGTAGTGCGGGGCAATTGCACGTTCGGGATGTTCAGTAACTACCCCGAAAACGTGGACGACGCCCTGCGCCAGCGGGCAGGTGCGCGGTTTCTTGTGGACGGCCCGATTTCCCGCGAGGATTACATCGACATTCTGGCGCTGTTGCTGGGCAAGAACCACGGCATTCCCCTGGGCGACCATGACCTGTACGCCAGCCAGGAAATCAAACGCGCCGTGTCGGCCAGTTTCGAAAGCCACGGACGGCCCAAGGAGGACGGGCTGATTGCCGTGTGGGACAAGGTCGCGGCCGAGGTTGGCCCCTTGGACACCATCGCCAAGATCGGCCGCTATTTGAAGGCCATTCAAGAGGCCGACGAGCGGTTCACCGGACGTGCTATCAAGAACATCACCGACGCGGTGAAGGTGCGGGCGATGGATTTCGAATTGCCGGATGAATGGATGGAGAAGCCCGACCTGTTCCTGTTCAAGGGGTACGACGAAAAGGCCGCGATGATAAAGGGGCTGGCCAAACCGATCACGGTGGAAATGGTGATCCAGGAGGTCAACCGTTATGCTGACTCTGAGTTCCGCTATGCCGACAAGTCGGATGAGGTGGCTATTGCGGGGATGGTACGAGATTACCAGCGGACGGAAGAGGCGAAGAAGCGCTATTTGGGGGGGAAGGGGTGATGACAAGACAACCTCATACCCAAACCGCACTATGGGCTTTGGCCGCGATGGCCGCGATAACGGTCTGGGCGATCTGGCGCTTGAATGCCCATTGGCAGGGCCTTCCGCAATATGAGGCATGGACAAGGCTTGCGATCTGGCTCGGAATCTCGTGCTGTGTAACCGGCGGACTGGCGGCGCGAGCAGTAATGCAGCGCGATGCCTGGTTCAAACCGCTGTCGCTTTGGTTTCTGGCACACGCTGGATGTGCTTTTTTGGTCGTCATGACAATGATGGGCGGTGGCGGGACCGGGCCACTTCCTTGGGCAGCGTTGATCTGGATGCTGACAGCTGTCGGGTGGGTACCCGCGTTTTTCTGGGCCTTTGCCGGGGCCTTGCTTGTCGTGTCGCTGTTTCCCTCAAAGACGCGCGCAGACGATCCTTTTCAATTGAGCCGCTGGGGCGATCCTGCCTTCCGCAATCGCGACGATGATCGGTAAGGTAGCACATTGAAACGCCTCATCGCCCACGGCCTCATGTTCGGGAACCTCGTCGAGGTCTCCTCCCCTGCCCTCATCGAACGCTACAACCGCGCGATGAAGCATCTGTCGGGCAAGACCACAGCCCTCACCGATTTCCACATCGACATCTCGGGCTACTCGCCCGAGATCGGCGACGAACTCAGCGATGACCTCTATCTCAACCCCAACGGCTGTAACCGGCAGTTCATCCTGCTGACGACGGCGCAAAAGACGGCCCCCCTCCTCAACAGCAAATTCTCCACCTCGCGCGGCATCCTCACCCAGTTCATTGACACGAACGAGGCGCAATTGTTCGCCCTGACCGCCCGCGATGCGGTGGCGGGCGAATTGCAGAACTCAGTCTATGATGTCGCAACCCCCGCCAGCCTGTTCGACATCCGGCAAATCACGGTTGAGGCTGATACCATCGGCGGCCATGTCGCCGATGCGGGGAAACTGGCGCGGATGATTGACCGGTTCCGCAAAGAACCCGACGGCTGGCGCGACGATGTGCTGATTGCCGACATGATCGGGCTGGCCAAGAAAACCGGCGACGTGACGCGGGTGCCGATTGCCCTGCCCGCGATGACCTTTCAGCAGGCCAACTACTGGACCAGCCTGTTCGGCGGCCTTTACATCTTTCGCAGCGTCAAGGCACCGGCGGCGATCACCGTCGCCCCGCGCGCCACCATCGGCAAGCTGCCGATTGCCAACACGTTTGACCTGCGCCAAAGGAACCAGATTGCCGAATGGCTGACCCGGAACGATCTGGTCGAACCCATCGTCAAGGCGCGCGGCATGGATACGGCGGCGGTGCTGCGCCAGAAGATGGATTTCATCCTGGTCGATGCCGCCGATGCGCTGAACCTTGATCTGGGCCAGGCCACCCGCACCGACCTGCGCAAGATCGCGCACCGGATCGGCCACGCGCTGCCTGACGAATTCACCGGGCTTGGCGCACTTCTGCGCTGGGTCGAGGGGGGCGGCGACTGGCCCGATATGACCTCGGCGCATCCCGCGTATTTCTATTCGCTCCGCTCAAAACCCCATGCCGACCGTGATCTGGTGAACATGCTGTTGTCCGAACTGGCGCCTTTGGACGTGCGGCAACTCTACATCACCCACAAAGAGCTGTTCTATGCCACCTACGCCACATGGTCCGACCGCAAGCGCGGCTATGTGGCCGACTTCCTTGCGCGTGAATATGCGGTTGACCGGCAAGGCGCCCGCGCGGCCCTCTTTGGCCCCGAGCCGGGCATGGACGCAAGTCATCGGCCCGACCCCGCGCCGGCACCCTCGATGATCGACCTTGTCGGCCCCTGGGGTTCGGTGCGGAGGGCACAAAGATGATCTTCGGCTGGATACGCCTGTTGCTGATGGCGCTGGTATTCCTTGGCATCATCTATTTTCTGGTGTCCGTCTACTCCCGCTCGGTCCGGCGCGAACGGCTGGAGAAACGCTTTGACGCGGGGGGTGTGGAGGGCGACCGCGATACCTATATCGCAGATGGCATGCAGCACTATGAGCGTGGCCTGCGCAAGAAACTGATCTGGCTGGTCATCATCCTGCCACTGGTGGCGATGGCGCTGACGGTCTATTTCGTGAACTGGTAAGATAGGGGCGGGTGCGATGTGGTGGTATCTGAAATGGGGGTTCCGCGCGGTGGTGGTGGCCTTTGTCGCGGCCTTCCTGCACTACACCATGCCGCAGCATGACATCGTCGCGGTGATCAACACCTACAACAAGAACACCCCCATCGGCGCCAACTGGATGTTCTATTCTATCGAGGATACCGGCACCGGGGTCGAGACGACCGCCACCCTGCGCGACATCCGCTATATCGACGCGGTCTACCCCGACGGCGCCTCGGTCATGGTCTACCGGAACGAGGATACCGGCTGGTTCTGGCCGCCCTATTTCAAATGGGACAGCAGCACCCTTCAGGCCGAGGCGACGAACGTCAAATCCGACAAGGCCAACCCGCAATGGGTGTCGGTCACACATTACGGCTGGCGCCTGCCGATCTTTTCCATCTTCCCGAACGCGGTGTCGATCCGTCCGGTCAGCGGGCCTGACGTGACGATCATCCCATGGGTCAACATCGTGATCCTCTCCATGCTGGCGTTCCTCTTCATCATGGCGCGGATGATGATCGCGCAGTTCCGCGAACGCATGGTCGATCCGGCTGTCGACCGGATGGCGCAGACGTGGGACGCCGTCGATGCCCGCGCCGATGCCGCGCGTGACCGTGCAGGCGGCGTCTGGGGCCGCTTCACCGGCTGGCTTGGCACCTGGCGCGGCAAACCCCGGCGATAGACCCGTTCCCCTTTTTCTGTCCCTAAGTATCCCACGGGGGGCGCGGGGGGTGTGAAACCCCCCGTTCCTGCCCGATGTCACACGCCCCGCCCTTGCAGAATCATTGCCGCCGCCCGTTCCGCAATCATGATCGTCGGCGCGTTGGTGTTGCCCCCCACGATCCGCGGCATCACGCTTGCATCCACCACCCGCAACCCTTGCAGACCATGCACCCGCAGGTCCGGCCCCGTCACCGCCATGCCGTCCCGCCCCATCCGGCAGGTCCCCACCGGGTGATAGATCGTATCGGCCCGCGCCCGGATATCCGCCTCAAGTGCCCGGTCACTGCCATCATGCGGATACAACCGCCTGCCCCGCCAGGGCGCCAGCGCCGCCCCCTCCAGCACCCGCTCCATCAGCCGAACGCCCGCCATCAGCGTTGTCAGGTCGCGCGGGTCCGACAGATAGCCGGGGTCGATCCGGGGCGGGCTGACGGGGTTCGCATCCATCAGCCCCACACTCCCCCGGCTTGCCGGCCGCAGCACGCAGACGTGGCTCGAATACCCATCCGCGAGGTGAATCCGGCGCAGATGGTCGTCGACGATGCCCACCACGAAATGCACCTGCAAGTCCGGTCGCGCCAGCCCCGGGTCCGACCGCAGGAATGCCCCCGCCTCGGCCATCGGCGAAGCGAACAGCCCCTCGCCGCTCCGCCGCCAGTCGAAGCCCGCCCGCACCAGCCGCATCAATCCCGCCGGGTTCAGCCCCACCACATCGGCGCGCCGCGACCGCCAGGTCAGCGTATGGTCCAGATGGTCCTGCAAATTCTGCCCCACGCCCGGCAGATCATGCACCACCGCCACCCCTTGCGCCCGCAGCGCCGCCTCCGGCCCCACCCCCGACAGCATCAGAACCTGCGGCGACCCGAACGCGCCCAGCGACAGGATCACCTCGCGCCGCGCCCGCAACGCCACCGGTTGCCGCCCGCGCCGCACCTCCAGCCCCGTCGCTCGCCGGCTGTCAAACGTCACGCGCTGCACCCGGGTGCCGGTCATCACCGTCAGGTTTGGCCGCCCCATCACCGGATGCAGATAGGCCGCAGCCGCCGAACACCGCTCACCCTTGCGCGGCCCATCGTGGAACTGCGTCACCTGATACAGCCCCGCCCCCTCTTGCCGGGGCCCATTGAAATCGTCGTTCTCCTCGATCTGCAACGCCGCCGCCGCCTCGACAAAGGCCCGCGAAATCGCCCGCGGCTGGCGCTGGTCAGCCACCTGCAGCGGGCCATCCGCACCATGCAGGGCCGATGCCCCCCGCGCATTCCCCTCGGCCTTCACGAACCAGGGCTGCACCGATGCCCAGTCCCACCCTTCGGCACCTGCATCCGCCCATTCGTCATAATCCGACGGGTGCCCCCGCACATACAGCATCGCGTTGATCGCCGACGACCCGCCCAGCGCCCGCCCACGCGGCTGAAACCCCCGCCGCCCGTTCAGCCCTGCCTGCGGCACGGTGTGCAGCGCCCAGTTGTTGATCTTCGGTCGCCCCGACACCATCGCCGCCACCATCGCCGGCGCCCGGACCAAGAAACCCCGCCCCTCTCCCCCCGCCTCGACCAGACAGACCGTCACCGCCGGATCCTCCGACAGCCGCGCCGCCAGCACCGACCCCGCCGACCCGCCCCCCGCGATGACATAATCGTACTCCATCCCCCGACCCTACACCCCCCGGCGCATCCTGCAACGCCCGGCTTTGATGCCAAAGTGTATGTACAGATGTAATACGGATGCTGTACGGACCGCATACGCAGCGAATACGCCAAAAACCACGACTTTCCAGCAGGTTACGCCCTTCCTCGCCCCGCTACGAACCCGCGGCATTTACCCGATCTTCATCAGTTCGGTCGCTGTCCGAAAAGTTTCCAACTCACCCATTTCCCGATCAAAAGAATCGGCCTTTACCTATCCGACCAATTTTGTCATCTTCTCCGGAAACCCCCCGTGGCCAGCCAAGGACCACCCCATGCGCGCCCTTCTCCTCGTCCTGTCCTCCACCCTTGCCGCCCCCGCCCTCGCCGCCGATCCGGCCGTCGTCGCCAACACCTACGCCGACATCGCCGAGGCGACCTATGGCGACAGCCTGACCACCGCCCTTGCCCTGCAAACCGCCGTCACGGCCCTTGTCGCCACCCCCACCCCCGAAACCCTCACCGCCGCCCGCAGCGCCTGGCTCGCATCGCGTGTGCCCTATCAACAGTCCGAGGCGTTCCGTTTCGGCAACCCGGTCGTCGATGACTGGGAGGGCCGCGTGAACTCCTGGCCCCTGGACGAAGGGCTGATCGACTATGTGGATGCCGGAAAGGTGGCCTCCGAAGAAAACCCGCTGGCTACGCTCAACGTCATCGCAACGCCGAAATTCATCTTGTCTGGCAATACGATAGACGCAACCACCATCACCCCCACCCTGATCTCGGGCACCCTGCAAGAGGCTGACGGCATCGAATCCAACGTGGCCTCCGGCTATCACGCCATCGAATTCCTGCTCTGGGGCCAGGACCTCAACGGCAGCAACGCAGGGGCCGGCAACCGCCCCCACACCGACTTTGCCCCCGGCGACGGTTGCACCAACGGCAACTGCGACCGCCGCGCCGCCTATCTTGTGGCCGCGACGGACCTTCTGGTCAGCGATCTTACCTACATCACCGGCGTCTGGGGGCCGGGCGGCGTGGGCCGCATGGCCGTCACCTCCGACCCAAAGGCCGGCCTTCTGATGATGCTGACCGGCATGGGCAGCCTTGGTTACGGCGAACTGGCCGGTCAGCGGATGCGCCTTGGCCTGATGCTGAACGACCCCGAGGAAGAGCATGACTGCTTTTCCGACAACACCCACAATAGCCATTATTATGATGGGCTTGGCATCCGGAACGTCTACCTCGGACGCTACATGCGCACCGATGGAACCCTCGTCTCGGGCCCCTCGCTGTCCGCCCTTGTGGCCGCCGCCGACCCCGCCGTGGACACCCGCCTCAAGGCCGAACTTGACGCCTCGGTCGCGGCACTGGGGGCAATCAAGACGGCGGCAGAGGGGGGGTTCAGCTATGACATGATGCTGGCCCCCGGCAATGCCGAAGGTGAGGTGCTGGTGATGGGCGCGGTCAATGCGCTGGTGACGCAAACCGCGTCCATCGAGCGCGCGGTGGCGGCGCTTGGCCTGTCGAAGGTCGGCTTCGAAGGCTCCGACAGCCTCGACAACCCCACGGCGGTGTTCCAGTAAACAGGGTGCGTCACTGGCGTTGTTGCAGTGCCACCCTGTCCCGGCCACACTGCGCCTGACCGACAAGGGAACGGAAATGCTGCGCGGGATCATAGTGTTATCGCTTCTGGCCGGTCCTGCCATGGCACAGGTCCTTGATGACCGCCACCTGCCGGTGATCCCCCGCACCAAGTCAGAATCCGCCCGGATCGCCGGGGTTCTAAGCGCCCCCACCGATTTCACGGCACCTGAACCGTTCGAGGCGAAACCCGCCGGCGCCGCCACCGTGCGCGCCACCGCCACGGCGGATGCCTTTTCGCAGTCGTCCGCCAACATGCCCTTTGCGCGGGAACTGGATTTCAAACTGGGCAACGGCCTCTTCCGCAAGACCTGGGTCGCTGCCCCCGCCTCGACACTGGCCTCGGACGGGCTGGGGCCCCTCTACAACGCGCGCGGCTGTCAGGATTGCCACCTCAAGGACGGTCGCGGCCACCCGCCCGAGGGGCCGGCGGATGGCCGGGTGTCGATGCTGATGCGCCTGTCGGTGCCGGGTGGCACCAGCCCGGCAGAGATTGCAGGCTACTACGCCACCCTGCCAGATCCCATATACGGCAATCAGTTACAGGATTTCGCCACCCCCGGGCAAACCGCCGAGGGGCACCTTGGCATCACCTGGGCCGACCTGCCCGTGACGCTGGCCGATGGCACCATCGTCACCCTGCGCGCCCCCACCTATGCCCTGACCGACCCCGCCTATGGCCCCCCCTCCACCGCCATGATGCTGTCGCCCCGCGTAGCCCCGCAGATGATCGGCCTCGGCCTGTTGGAGGCGATCCCCGCCGCTGACATCCTGGCCCGCGAAGACCCAAACGACGCCGACAACGACGGCATCTCGGGCCGCGCACAGATCGTGATGAGTGCGGAATACGGCGTGCCGATGCTGGGCCGCTTCGGGCTCAAGGCGGGGGCGGCGACGGTCAGGGACCAATCGGCGGCGGCCTTCTCGGGCGACATGGGCCTGTCGACCACCCTGCACCCGGCGCCATCGGGGGAATGCACGGCGGCGCAACCCGCCTGCCTGACCGCACCCAACGGCGCGCAAGCCATCCACGACGGGCAAGAGGTGTCGGACGAGGCGCTGGCGCTTGTCACCTTCTACGCCCGCAATCTGGGCGTGCCCGAACGGCGCCGCTTGGATGACCCCGCCGTGCTGCGTGGCAAGGCCTTGTTTTACGGCTTGAACTGCACCGGCTGCCACACCCCGAAACACGTTACCAACCGCCTGAAAGATCAGCCGGAACAAAGCTTTCAGCTGATCTGGCCACACACCGACCTCCTCCTCCACGACATGGGCGAAGGCCTTGCCGACAACCGCCCAGAAGCGCGCGCTGATGGGCGCGAATGGCGCACTCCACCCCTGTGGGGCATCGGCTTGACCGCGCAGGTATCGGGGCATACGCAATTCCTGCATGACGGGCGGGCAAGGTCACTGCTCGAGGCCATCCTGTGGCACGGGGGCGAGGGGCGGGCCGCCCGCGATGGTGTCGCAGCCCTGCCAACCGCCGACCGCGACGCCCTCATTGCCTATCTGGAGAGCCTTTAGATGCGCGCCCTTGCCCTTGCCCTTTGCCTCATCGCATCCCCCGCGTTGGCCGATGTGGCCGAGGTTGTCACCACCCAGATCCGCCCCGCCCATGCCCGCTTTGCCGCCGCCACCGCCGACCTTGCGGCGATTGACACTTGCGATGCTGCAACTCTGCAACCTGCCTTTCACACCGCCTATGATACCTGGATGGGGCTGTCATACCTGCACCTTGGCCCGGTCGAACAGGATGGCCGCGGCCTTGCCATTGCCTTCTGGCCCGATCCGAAATCGCTGGGGGCCAAGGCACAGCGCGGGCTGCTGACGGGCGATGCGGCCGCGCTGACGCCAGCGAACTTCGCACAGCAATCGGTCGCGGCGCGCGGGCTTACGGGGCTTGAGCGCTTGCTTTACCCTGCCGATCCGCTGCCCGCCGATCCCTGCCCCCTGATCCGCGCCACCACCCGCGATCTGGCCCGCATGGCCAGTGCAATTGACGCAGGCTGGGGGCCGTTCGGTGATCTGTTGCTGACCGCAGGCGACCCCGGCAACACCAGTTTCCTGTCCAAAACCGAGGCGCGGCAGGCCCTGTTCACGCAACTGGCGGCGGGGCTTGAATACATTGCTGATCAGCGGCTTGGCCGCCCCTTGGGCACCTTCGACAAACCCCGCCCCGAACGCGCCGAGGCCCGCGCCTCGGGCCGCTCGGTTCGCCATGTCATCCTGTCACTGGTGGCGCTGCGCGACATGGCGGCGGCGTTGAATCCAGCCAGCCCACTGACGCTGGCCGCGTTCGACCGGGCCATCGACGCCGCGACGCGGCTGGCTGACGATGATCCCGCTTTGCAAGGCGTGGCCGCTCCGCAAGGCCGATTGAAGGTTGAAATCCTGCAACAGGACGTCCGCGCCATCCGTGACACGGCGCTGGCCGAAATGGTGCCTGCCCTTGGTGTAGGCCTTGGTTTCAACGCGCAGGATGGTGACTGACATGGCCACCCGGCGCGGGTTTCTGGCGGGGCTGGCCGCGCTGTCGCTGCCGGTGCCGTCATGGGCCGATGCCGGAAGCCCCGCGTTTCTGGCGGCGGGCAAAGAGGGTGACGCCTTCACCCTGCACGGCCTGTCCGCCACGGGTGACAGCCTGTTCCGCATCCCCCTGCCCGCCCGTGGCCACGCCGCTGCCGCCCATCCGGCGCGGCCCCTTGCCGTGGCCTTTGCCCGCAGGCCCGGCAGCTTTGCGCTGGTGATCGACTGCACCACCGGGGCCGTCCTGCACCGCCTGACGCCACCCGTGGGTTTGCAGTTCAACGGGCACGGATGTTTCTCTGCCGATGGCCAGATGCTGATGACCTCTGAAGTGGTGGGCGACACGTCGGAAGGGCGGATCGGCATGTGGGACGCCACATTTGCCCGGATGGGCGATGTGCCCTCGGGCGGGATCGGGCCGCATGACCTCAAACGGCTGGGCGACGGGCGGGTGGTGGTGGCAAACGGCGGCATCCGCACCGACCCCACCGACCGCACCAAGCTGAACCTCGGCACGATGCGCCCTAACCTTACCTTGCTGTCCGATTCCGGCGCGATGCTGGATCAGGCCGAACTGCCGCCCGACATGTCGCAGAACTCCATCCGCCATCTGGCGCTGTCCGGCACCGGCGTGGCCTTTGCCCTGCAGTGGGAGGGCGATGCGGCCGAACCCGTGCCGTTGCTGGGCCTCTGGACCCCGGGTTCCGCCCCCCGCCTGTGCGCGGCTTTCCCCGGGGATGCCTATGCGATGCAGGGTTATGCCGGGTCCATCGCCGCCGCCAATGGCCAGATCGCCATTACCTCGCCCAAGGGCGGCGTGGTGATGATCTTTGATGACGAGGGTCAGCCGTTGGCCACCCACCAACGTCTGGACATCTGCGGCATAGCACCAGGCGCCGACGGGTTTGTGGCCACCGACGGGCAGGGTGCCGTCTGGTCTTGCACCACAGGCGGCCTTGCGCCCCTGCAACGCCACGCCACGGGGTGGGACAATCATCTGGTGCCTGTCGGCCAAGTCTGACGCGCGACACCGCCGGTCATGACGCCCTACAGAATTCTTGCGCGGTTCCCGAAGGCTGTTACTGTACAGTTGTTCAGCAAGGAATCGCCATGCCCCGCGACCCCCGCCATGACGTGCTGTTCCAGCCGGTCAGGATCGGGCCGAAACTGGCCCGCAACCGTTTCTTTCAGGTGCCGCACGCTTCAGGCATGACCAACGCCGCCCCCCACGTCCGTGCCGCCTTCCGCGAGATGAAGGCCGAGGGGGGTTGGGCCGTAGTGTCAACCGGCGCCTGTTCGGTTGACCCCTCATCCGACGACAGCCCCTTTCCCGCAGCCACCCTGTGGGATGCCGCCGACATACGCGCGCATGCCCTGATGACAGAAGCCGTCCACCGGCAGGGCGCACTTGCGGCGGTCGAGTTGTGGCACGGCGGCGCGGCGGCGATGAACCGCACCACGCGGATGGCCCCCCTGTCGCCGTCGGGGGTGCCATGGATGGCCACGCATGTGGGCTTCATGTCGTCGGCCCGCCCCCGGGTGATGGATGCGGGCGATATCCGCGACCTGATCCGCTGGCATGCCGAGGCGGCGGTGCGGGCCGAAGAGGCCGGGTTCGACGTCCTCTATGTCTATGCCGGCATGGGATATCTGCCCTATCAGTTCCTGATGTCCGACTATAACCACCGCACCGATGCCTATGGTGGGTCGGTCGCCAACCGGGTGCGGCTGGTGGCGCAACTGATCGACGCGGTGCGTGACGCGACGGGCGGTCGCTGCGCCGTGGCGTTGCGCATTTCGATGCAGGAATTGCGTGGCCGTCCGTCCGAAGTGGCCCCGTCCGAGGCGCATGAGGTGATCGGACATCTGCGCGATGCCCCCGACCTTTTCGACGTCAAGATGGACTATTCCGCCACCGACTGCGCCGCCAGCCGCTACACCCCCGAAGGCAGCCACGAAACCGTGGTCGACTTCATGAAATCGGTGACAGACAAGCCCGTGGTCGGCGTCGGCCGCTTCACCTCGCCCGACACGATGGTGTCGATGGTCAAGCGCGGTATCCTTGATTTCATCGGCGGCGCGCGGCCCTCGATCGCTGACCCCTTCCTGCCCCGCAAGATCGACGAGGGGCGGTCCGAGGACATCCGCGAATGCATCGGCTGCAACCTCTGCATTTCGTCATGGCACGACGGTGTCTGGGTCCGCTGCACCCAGAACCCCACGGCGGGTGAGGAATGGCGGCGTGGCTGGCACCCCGAGATCGTGAGGCGTGACGGGCAGGGGCAGGTGCTGGTCGTCGGCGGCGGCCCGGCGGGGCTTGAGGCGGCGCTGACGCTGGGGCGGCGGGGGTATGACGTGGCCTTGGCTGACCGGGCGCGGACGTTTGGCGGCAGGCTTCGCTGGGAAACCTCGCTGCCGGGCCTGCGCGAATGGCACCGGGTGGTAGACTACCGGATGGGCCAGTTGGCAAAGATGCCGAACGTGACGCTTTACCCCGAAAGCGACCTTTCTCCCGGCGATGTGCAGGATTTCAACGCGTCCCATGTGGTGATCGCCACCGGGGCCCGCTGGCTGCCGCACCTTTGCGGCGCGAACGAATTGCCATCCGGCCCCCTGACCGCCCCCCGCGTCTATACCCCCGACGATCTTGCGGCGGGCGTGGTGCCCGAGGGGCCGGTGGCGGTGTTCGACTATGACAATTACTATCTCGGCTCGGCCATCGCGGAATCGCTGGCGGGTCAGGGGGTTACCTACATCACCACTGCAGGGGCGGCGGCGGCTTGGGGGTTCATGACCAATGAACAGCCGCTGGTGCATCAATCGTTTGCCAAGAAGGGCATCGCGCTGCGCACGCTGGAGGTGGTCACGGGGTTCGACGGTGACACCCTGCACCTGGCGGGCATCTTCACCGGCGTGCCCACGCAGATCGCCGCGCGGTCGCTGGTGATTGTCGGCTACCGCGCTCCGGGCAGTGCCCTCTATGACGCCCTCGCCCCTGATGCAAAACCCGGTACGCTGCACCTGACAGGTGATGCCAACGCGCCGGGGGCCATCGTGCATGCGGTCTATCAGGGCCACAGGACTGCGCAAGAACTGGGTGCCGCCCGTGTCACCATCCGCCGCGATGCCCCCTTTGCGCCGCGCGATTTCCAGATGCCGCAGGCCGCCGAATGACAAGGTCCGAGGGGCGCAGCCGCCGGACGCAGGCCAAGGGCATCCCGCAGCGCCCCTTCGGTCAGGTCGAACGGCGCTTGCCCCCGGTCTGCGTCATCTCTGACGATCAGGTGGCGGCGATCCACCATGCGGGGCTGCAAGTGCTGTCGGAACAGGGGATGCGCGTGCTGCATCCCCCTGCCCGCGAATTGTATGCGGCGGCTGGCGCGCGGGTGACGGGTGACACCGTCCGCCTTGACCCCGCGATGATTGCCGAACACCTGCGCGCGGTGCCCGAAGCCTTTACCCTGACCGCTCGCAACCCGACCCGCAATCTGCGCGCCGGGGGTGGCCACTGCATCTATGGTGCCATCGGCGGCCCTGCCTATGTGATGGACAACGACCGTGGCCGCCGTGACGGCACCTTTGCCGAGATGTGCGACTACATCCGGCTGATCCAGACACTGAACGTCCTGCATCAAGAGGGCGGCGGTCCGTTCGAGCCGCTGGACCTGCCCGCCAACACCCGCCATCTGGATATCTACCACGCCCAGATCCGCCTGACGGACAAGTCGTGGCAAACCCAGACCCTTGGCCACGCCCGCACCATGGACGGCATCGAGATGGCCGCGATCATGCTGGGCACCACGCCCGAAGGGCTGGCGGACACGCCGGTGCTTCTGGGGATCATCAACACCAACTCGCCCCTGCAACTGGATGTGCCGATGGCCGAGGGGCTGATGGCCTTGGCCGCCCATGGTCAGGTCAACGTCATCACCCCCTTTACCCTGGCGGGTGCGATGGCCCCGGTTACCGTGGCGGGCGCACTGGTGTTGCAGCATGCCGAGGCGATGGCGGGCATCGTGCTGACCCAGATCGTGCGCCCGGGTGTGCCGGTGATGTACGGCGGCTTCACCTCGAACGTCGACATGCGGTCAGGCGCCCCCGCCTTCGGCACGCCGGAATATGCCAAGGCCGCACAGGCGTCGGGTCAGCTTGCGCGCCACATCGGCGTGCCGTTCCGGTCATCCAACGTCACGGCGGCGAACGAGGTGGACGCTCAGGCGGCCTACGAATCGCAGATGGCGCTGTGGGGCGCGCTGACCGGGGGTGCGCATCTTCTGAACCATGCGGCGGGGTGGATGCACGGCGGCCTGACGGCGAGTTTCGAGAAGCTGATCCTTGATGCCGAGATGCTGCAGATGATGGACGCCTATTTCGAACCTTTGGGCACGTCCCCGGATGACCTGGCACTGGATGCCATTCTTGAAGCGGGCGCAGGCGGGCATTTCTTTGGCACGGCGCATACGATGGAACGTTATCAGACGGCGTTCCATGCACCCATGCTGTCGAACTGGGACAACCACCCGAACTGGCTGCTCAAAGGCAGCATCGATGCCCGTGCCCGGGCCAATACCGTGTGGAAGGAACTCTTGGCCGAGGCGGTTGATCCCCCCCTCGACCCCGCCATTGATGACGCACTGACCGCCTATGTCACCCGCCGCAAGGCCGAAGGCGGGGCACCGATGAACTGATGGGCAAGCGCAAGGGCGGCAGGATGCTGATACGGACCGACTATCCCTTTGATCTGGATGAGATTGAGAATATCTGGGTGCCGATGCCCGACGGCACCCGTCTGGCCGGCCGCCTGTGGCTGCCGCGTGATGCTGGCCCGGTGCCGCTGATCCTGGAATATCTGCCCTACCGCAAACGCGACGGCACCCGCGCACGGGATGAAGGGATGCACCGCTATCTCGCGCGCCACGGCTATGCATGCCTGCGGCTGGACATCCGGGGGACGGGCGACAGCGAAGGGCTGATCGACGACGAATATTCGGTGCAGGAACAAGAGGATGGCGTTGCTGCAATCGCCTGGCTGGCAGCGCAGGATTGGTGCGACGGCCAGGTCGCGATGTATGGCATAAGCTGGGGCGGCTTCAACGGGTTGCAGATCGCCGCCCGCCAGCCGCCTGCGCTGAAGACGATCATCACCGTGGGGTCGACCGACGACCGCTATGCGACCGACATCCATTGGGTGGGCGGATGCCTGTCAAAGGACAATTTCGACTGGTCCTCGACGATGTTCGCGATGCAGGACCTGCCCCCCGACCCGATGATCGTGGGCGACCAGTGGCGCGCGATGTGGGAGGCGCGGCGTGAGGCGAACGTGCCATGGATTCTCAATTGGCTGCGGCATCAGTCGCGCGACGCCTATTGGCGGCAGGGGTCGGTCTGCGGGGATTTCTCGGAGATCACGATCCCGGTCTATGCCGTCTCGGGCTGGGCCGACAACTATTCCGAAAGTATCCCGCGCCTCTTGGCCGGGCTGACCTGCCCGCGTCTGGGCCTGATCGGCCCCTGGGCGCATTCGTTCCCGCATGACGTGACCGTGCAGCCCGCCATCGGCTGGCTGCAAGAGGTGCTGCGCTGGTGCGATCATTGGCTGAAGGGGCGCGACACAGGGATCATGGACGAACCCATGCTGCGCGTCTGGATGCAGGACCATGTGCCCCCGAAAACCTGCTACCGCGACCGACCCGGGCGGTGGGTGGCCGAGGCGGAATGGCCCTCGCCCCGGATCGAACACCGCCGCCTAGGGCTTGGGGCCGGGGGGCGGCTTGGGGTTGATACCGGCGGTGTGGCAAGCATCTGCTCGCCGCTGTGGGTCGGCCTTGGGGCGGGTGAGGTCGGGCGGTATGGCGATGCGGCGGAATGGGCGGTGGACCAGCGTGAGGATGACGGCGGATCGCTGGTGTTCCTCAGCGAACCCCTGACCGAGCCGCTGGAGATCCTTGGTGCCCCGCAACTGCACCTGCGTTTCGCCAGCGACAAACCGCGGGCGCTGGTCTCGGTCAGGTTGAACGACGTCGCGCCAAATGGCGCATCCACTCGCATTACCGTTGGCCACCTGAACCTCTGCCACCGCCACGGCCACGGAAACCCCATGGCCCTGACCCCCGGTCAGATCGAAACCGCGCAGGTCGATCTTGACGACATCGCCCATTCATTCCCGACAGGGCACCGCATCGCGGTATCGCTGTCCACGGTCTACTGGCCCATCGCCTGGCCGTCACCCGACCTTGCCACCCTGACCATCCACCTTGGCGACAGTGCCCTTGAACTCCCGGTGCGCCCGCCCGATCCCGCTGATGCCGCCCTGCGCCCCTTCGGCCCCGCCGAAGGCGCTGCCATGGGCGAACAGCACGACCTGCCCGTCGACAAAGGCCCTGTCCGCAGCGTCACGCGTGACCTCCTGTCCGGCGAAATGGTGGTCGATTTCCCGCGCTGGACCTATGCCACCCATATGCCCGCCATCGACCAGACCCACCGGGGCCGCGCCCTTTGCCGTCACATCATCACCGACGGCGACCCCCTCAGCGCGACCTGCGAAACCAGCTATGAGGTCCAGATCGAGCGGCCCGACGGCGTGTTCCGGCATGAAAGTCACGGCACCCTGACCTCTGACGCCACCCATTTCCGCGTGCAGATGACCCTGCGGATCAGCGAGAACGGCGAACAGGTGTTCGCCCGCCACTGGGACGAAAGGATACCCCGTGACCATATGTAACCCGGCAGGGAGCATCCGCTGATGCTGGCCTATGCGATCAGGCGGGTGGGGCTGTCGTTCCTGATCCTGATCGTGGTGATGCTGGCGATGTTTGCGATGGTGTTCCTTGTGCCGGGTGATCCTGCGTCACTGGCGCTTGGCCCCCGGGCCACGCCGGAACTCAAGGCGGAACTGCGGCTGCGGATGGGGCTGGATCAGCCCTTTGTGGTGCAGGTCGGCTATTTCTTCGGCAATGCCCTGCGCGGCGATCTGGGGCTGGATGTCTGGTCGAAAAGACCGGTGCTGGAACAGATACTCGAGGTTTTCCCGAAAACCCTGATCCTCGGGTCGGTCGCACTTGGCTGGGCGCTGGTCACGGGCATCCTCCTTGGCTGTGCCGCCGTGGTCTGGCGCGATACCTGGATTGACCGGGTGCTGGCGGTGGTATCGGTCAGCGTCATCTCGGTGCCATCCTTTGTCGTCGCGATTTATGCGCTGATCGTGTTTGCGGTCTGGCTGAACTGGCTGCCGGCCATCGGGGCGGGCACGGCGGGGGACTGGGGCAGTCAGGCGCGGGCGCTGATCCTGCCGGCCTTTGCATTGGGGCTTGGCTGGGTCGGCTATCTCGCCCGCCTGATCCGTGCGGCCATGCTCGAGGTGATGGAGGCCCCGCACATCCGCACCGCCCGCGCCTTTGGCATGTCGGAACGGCGGATCGTGTTCGGCCATGCGCTGCGCATCGCCATCGTGCCGACGGTGTCGGTGCTGGCGATGGGGTTCGGGGCGATCCTGTCGAGTGCGGTGTTTGTCGAGTTGGTCTTCTCACGCCCCGGTATCGGCACGCTGGTGACGGCGGCCGTGGAAAAGCGCAACTATCCGGTGGTGATGGGCACCGTGCTGTTCATGACGGCCTTCTATCTGGTGGTGGTGACTGCCGCCGATCTGTTGATCGCAAGGCTTGACCCAAGGGTGCGCGATGTCCTCCGCGGCTGACCCTTCCGCCACGCGCCGGGGCCTTGGGCGGGCCTTGCTGGCCGATCCGATGGGGCTGGCCGGGCTGATCCTTGTATCCGTGTTCGTGGCGATGGCGTTGTTGGCCCCGTGGATCGCGCCCTATGATCCGGTGGCGCTGAACGTGAAGGCGAAATTCCTGACCCCTTCGGCGGCGCATTGGGCGGGGACCGACCATCTAGGGCGTGACCTTCTGTCCCGCATCATCTGGGGCGCGCGGCTGGCGCTTGGGATCGCCATCACCTCGGTCGGCATCGCGGGGGCTTTGGGGCTGATGCTGGGCCTGATCGCGGGCTATGGGCCGCGGTTGCTGGATGCTGTGCTGGTCCTGATCTTTGACAGCATGTCGTCGCTGCCGATGATCTTCTTTGCGCTGGCCGTGATCACCGTGCTGGGGCCGGGGACGAACACGCTGATCCTCGTCATCGTCGCCGTGTCCATCCCCGGCTACGCACGCCTGATCCGCACCCAGACGCTGACGCTGACCGGCGCCGATTTCATTCTGGCCGAGCGGGCGATGGGCGCGGGTCCGGTGCGGATCATCCTGCGCCACCTGTTGCCCAACGTGGTCGGTCCGCTGGTGATCCTGATCTGCATGGACATCCCCGTGGTCATCATGCTGGAGGCCGGCCTCAGTTACCTCAACCTCGGCGTCAGGCCCCCTGCGCCGTCCTGGGGCAACATCCTGTCCGAGGGGTATACCTCGTTGCGGCAGGCCCCCCATGTCGTGGTGGTGGCGGGGATACCTTTGGTTCTGGCGACGCTGGGGTTCACCTTTCTGGGCGAGGGCCTGCGCGACGCGCTTGACCCGCGCGGCGCGGGGCGCCGATGGGCCTGACCCCCGCCCTATCGGTCGAACACCTGTCGGTCGGCTATGCCGCCCCCGGTGGCATGGTGCAGGCGCTGCGCG
This sequence comes from Rhodobacterales bacterium, assembly GCA_038209775.1. GTDB lineage: Bacteria > Pseudomonadota > Alphaproteobacteria > Rhodobacterales > Rhodobacteraceae > JBBQXK01. Next base: position 88,622 of record JBBQXK010000007.1, read on the forward strand.
ATGTGTCCTTGTCGGTGGCCAAGGGCGAGGTTCTGGGGATCATGGGCGAAAGCGGTTGCGGCAAGTCCACCCTTGCCGCCGCGATGATGAACCTGCTGCCGGTGGCGGCGCGGGTGACCGCAGGTGCTGTGCGGCTGAACGGCACTGACCTGATGCGCCTGCCCGCAGCCCAGATGCGCGCCTTGCGCGGGCGGGACATCGCGATGGTGTTCCAGGATCCGATGACCGCCTTCAACCCGGTGCTGACCATCGGCCGGCAACTGCGTGACTTCACTGGCACGACCGACACCCGGATCACCGCCATGCTGGCCCGCGTCGGCATCCCCGACCCCGACCGCGTCCTTGCCCGCTATCCGCACGAGCTCTCGGGCGGCATGCGGCAGCGCGTGGCAATCGCGGCGGCCCTTCTGGTGCAGCCGCAGGTACTGATCGCGGATGAGCCGACCACGGCGCTGGATGTCACGATGGAAGCGCAGATCATCCACCTGCTGCGCGACCTGCGCGCAAGCTTCGACGGTGCCATCGTCATCGTCACCCACCACATGGGCGTGATTGCGGAACTGTGTGACCGGGTGGCGGTGATGTACGCGGGCGAGGTGGTCGAGGATGGCCCTGTCGATGCCATCTTCCACGACCCCCGCCACCCCTATACCCGGGCGTTGTTGTCCTGCGATCCGGCGGTGGTCGACCCCTCATCGGGCCGCTTGCCCACCATCGGCGGGCACATCCCCGACCTCGCCCGCCTGCCCCCCGGCTGCGCCTTTGCGCCCCGCTGTGCTGTGGTCATGCCCCAATGCCAGACCCCCGTCCCCCGCCATGCCCCCACCCCGGGCCGCACCATCCTGTGCCACAGGGGGGCCGCATGAACCCCGTGCTTGACGTGGCCAACCTGTCGGTGGACCTGCCCGGTGCTGGCTTTCTGTCGCAGGTAAGCCTGACGATCCTGTCCGATGTGTCGCTGTCGGTCGCGCGCGGGGAAAGCGTGGCACTGGTGGGCGAAAGCGGTTCGGGCAAGACCACCCTCGCCCGCGCCGTGATGGGGTTGCAGCCCATATCGGGCGGCACCGTCGCGTTCGAGGGTGAACCCGTGCAAGGCCGCGCGGGCACCGCCCGCCTGCGCCGTGCCGCGTCGATGATGTTTCAGGATGCGACGGCGTCGCTGTCGCCCCGCCTGACCGTGGGCTACCTCGTCACCGAACCCCTGCGCATCCATGGCCAGTCCCTGACCGACCCTGACCGTATTGCGCGCGACCTGCTGGCAACGGTCGGCCTGCCCCCCGCCATGGTCCACCGCTATCCGCATGAATTGTCCGGCGGGCAGGCGCGCCGGGTGGGGGTGGCCCGCGCTTTGGCCCTGAGACCACGGCTGGTCATCGCCGATGAACCGACGGCCGGCCTTGATGTATCGGTGCAGGCCGAGGTGCTGAACCTGATGGCCGACCTGCGGGCCGACATGGGGCTGGCCTACCTCATCATCACCCACAACCTTGCCCTTGTGCGCCATGTGGCCGACCGCGTGGTGGTGCTGTACCTGGGCCGGGTGGTCGAGGAGGGCCCGACGGCGCAGGTATTCGCCACCCCCGCCCACCCCTATACCGCCAGCCTGATTGCCGCCGAACCCAAACCCGACCCCCGCCGCCGCCGTACTGATCTCGCGATCCGGGGCGAGGTGCCATCCATCCTGCGCCGCCCGCAGGGATGCGAGTTCCACACCCGCTGCCCGCTGGTTCAGGACGTCTGCCGCATCACCCCACCCCCCCTCACCCCTGTCGGCCCGGGCCGACAGGCACGCTGCCATTTCACCGCAAACCAACAAATGGGAGAATATCATGCACTGGAACACTGACCGTCGCGGCTTTCTCAAAGCCGCCGGCGCGGGCCTTGCCGCCGCCGCCACCGCCCCGCATTTCGCCTGGGCCGCCGACGGCGACACCCTGCGCCTGCGCATGGGGGCCGATTTTCAGGTGCTGGACCCGTTCGGCATCATTGGTGAGTTGGACGACATCATCCCCCGCTGCACCAACGTCACCCTCGTCCGTCTGGGCGATATGCGCGACGGCAACAAGCTGCGCCCCTGGGCGGCGGAAAAGGTGGAATGGCTGGACCCCACCCGCTATGCGTTTACCCTGCGCGAGGGGCTGATGTGGACCAACGGCTTCGGCTCCGTCACCACCGACGACGTCAAGTTTTCCTACGAACGCATCGCGGGGTCCGACAGCGCATGGGCCTATCAGTTTGAAAAACTGAAAGAAGTCGAAATCATCGACGCCCGTTCGGGCATCATCCACCTGACCGAACCCTATGCGGCCTTTGACGTGGTGGCGCTTCCGTATTACGGCGGCCACATCGTGTGCAAGGCAGCGGTGACGGCGGCAGGCGGCAGTTACACCACAACGATCCCCGCCGAATGCGGCCCCTACCTTTTCGACACATGGGAGCAGAACCAGAAGGTCACCCTCAAGGCCAACCCCGACTGGACCGGCGAAAAACCCGCCTTCGCCCGCGTCGAATTCTACATCGTCACTGACGATCAGGCGGCGCAACTGGCCTATGAGGCCGACGCCTTCGACTTTACCCGTGTCGCGGTCAGTGCAGCCACCGCGTTGAAAACCGCGATGCCCGCTGGGGCCGCCCTGATCGAGGCACCGGGCACACGTTATGCCTGGCTGACCATCAACATGAATGCCGAACCCCTCAAGGACATCCGCGTGCGGCAGGCGATCCAGCTGGCCTATGACGGGCAGGCGGTGCTGGACGGGGCCTATGACGGGCTGGTGGCACGCGGCACGGGTGTGGTGCCGCCCACCTCGGGCTATGCCCGGCCCGCCAACCTGATGGCCACCCGCGATGTGGAACGCGCCCGCGCGCTGTTGGCCGAGGCGGGTGCCGAGGGGCTGACGCTCAACCTCTATGGCACCACTGACGGCACCACCCAGACGATTGCCCAGATCATCCAGGCAAACCTGGCCGAGGCCGGGATCACCGTCGAAATCCAGCCCACCGACGATGCCGCCTATTGGGCACTGGGCGACAAGACGGCGGGTGATGGCTACAAGTCCATCGAACTGGTGCTGATGAACTTTGCAGGCGGCATCGACCCCACCGAAAACCTTGTGTGGTTCCGCCCCGATCAGATCGGCGTCTACAACTGGTCATTCTTCGACAGCCCGGAATACGAGGCGCTCTATCAATCCTCGCTGACCGAAGCCGACCCCGACAAGCGCCGCGCCATGTTCAACCGGATGGAGGACCTGATGGAGCAGTCGGGCGGTTTCATCTTTCTGTGCTTCGAGCCCTATCTGGCGCTGCACGACGCCAACCTGAAGCCGGTGATCCTGGCCGATGGCCACCCCGATCCCGTCGGGTTCGGCAAGGTCTGAGGGGTGACGGCTCAAAGATGCTGCACGGTAAACGCCGGTCCCACCCCCCCCACCCCAACCCTCCCCCTCAGGGGGGGAGGGGGCGACGGGCGGCACCGCTGCGCATCACCCCGTCCGGGTGACGCGACGTGACCGCAACCACCCCGCGCAATCAGCGCCTCGCCCCCGCCGACCGGCGGGCGCATATCGAGGATGCCGCCCGCACCTGCATGGCACGCGGCGGCATCCGCGCCTTTACCGTCGATCAGGTGGTGGCCGAGGCGGGCGTGTCACGCGGCCTGATCGCACATCACTTCGGCTCGATGGATGGGCTTCTGGTGGCGGTCTACGGGCGCATGTACCGCGAATGGATCGCGGTGATCGACGCCCCCCGCCCCGGCCTGACGCGACTTGAGGCCACGATCGAGGCGCTGGTCTCGCCCGACCTCTTCAGCCGCGACGTTCTGAACATCTGGCTGACCCTGTGGGGCGAGATCGCGAACAACCCCACCCTGCGCGACGAACACCGCAAACTCTACGGCGACTACCGCGCCAGCATCGCCGCCGCCCTGCGCGAAGCGGCCACATCGAACGGCCGAACCATCGACGCCGAAACCATCGCCGCCGCCTTCATCTGCCTGATCGACGGCTTTGGCGTACAGCGCTGCGTCGAGCCTTCGCTGCTGTCCGAGGATGACGCACGGGCCGCCTGCTGGGCCTTTCTAGCGCCACATCTGGGCGGCGGGCCGTCGCTCTAGGCAAATGGTGCCGACAGGTTCGCGACACTGACCTTCGAGCGGCAGGTGACAGCACGCGTCGCAACCTTGTGGCAGGCGTGGACGGCCCCTGCCGCGCGGGCGGTATGGTCGCCCCTTGCGCCGGGTGTGACGGTAGAATTTCTGGAGGCCGACACAAGGGTTGGCGGGCGCGAGGTTTCGCTGTGCAAGGTGGCGGGACAAGCGGATATCCGGGTCGGAGCGGGCTGGATACATCTGCAACCCAAGGTTCGCTGCGTGAACCATGAGGTGGTGTGCTGCGAGGGTTCGGACCATTCCGCGGCATTGATCACCGCCGGTTTCACTGCCGATGGGGCAAGCATTCGCGCGGTGGTGACGGTGCAACTGTCGTCTTTGACCGAGGATATGGTGCATGCCTATCAGCAGGGCTTTGGTGCCGGGATGGCCGATGTGGGAGAGGTGGCCGAACGGACCATGGTGCTGCGCCGGGTGATCAAGGCTCTGCGTCGGGTGGTCTGGGGGGCTTGGGTGAACCCCGAGACGCTGCCGCAATGTTGAGGCCGGATGGGTTTACATGCCGGACTGACCGGATCGACCTGCAAACGGGCGGCGAGTGGGTGTTCGACACGATAGCACCGGACGGCACGGTCTTTCCGAACCACCAAAAGCATGCCGAGATTCGCGCGGAAGATCGCCTCGTCTATACGCTGCGGTGGGCTGAAAACGGGCCAAGGCACGCCGATGCCTAGGCCATGTTCGAGGAAGCCGACGGTGCGACGACGGTGACGCTGGGCATGGTGTTCAGCACGGCGGCACAGTTCAACGACGCCAGGGGGTTCGGGGTGGAAAAGCTGGGGTTGCAGACCCTCGGCAAGCCTGCCCGGTTCGTCGGGGCCGGGTGAGGCTGTGGCAGGGGGGGGATACTGCGGGGTTTGTCGACGTCTGTAATGACTTTCCGGCGATGTTTCCCGACCTGCTGGGCAATCATCATATGATCGGCACCACCGATGGCAATGACCGCCAACGGCCGGACCTGTTCTCAGAACCAACTCAGCCGCGCTTCCCGTGGGCCTTCGAGATCTTGTTTCCACGTGGCCCGGACTGGACTGGGGAGTTAACCCGGTTTTCCACCAGAAGTTTGCGCCACCGGTCAAGTCGCGCCGGATCAAGGTTTCCAGACACAATCGCCATCTGAACTGCGCAGCCCGGTTCATGGTCATGCGTGCAATCTCTGAACCGACACTTGGGCGCAAGTTCAACAATCTCGGCAAACAGGATATCCAGCCCCACCGCCACTTCGCCGACATGCAGCGTGCGCATTCCCGGCGTGTCGATCACCCAGCCGCCGCCCAGTATCGCATGCAGCGAGCGGGATGTGGTCGTGTGCCGCCCCTTGGCGTCGCCCTCGCGGATGCTGCCGGTCAGTTGCATCTCATCGGCCGTTTTGGCCGAAAGCGTATTCAGCAAAGTCGACTTTCCCACCCCCGACGATCCGACAAGGGCAACGGTCTGCCCGGTGCCGCACCATGGCGCAAGCAGCGGCACCGCGTCGGGCGCAGTCGCGTTCAGCATCACGACATCCAGACCGCGTTGCAGCGCCGCAGCCTCCTGACCATATGCCCTGCTGTCCACAGCCTGGTCGATCTTCGTCAGAACGATCACCGGGTTTGTCCCGGACTCATTCGCGAGTGCCAGATAACGCTCCAGCCGCGCGGGGTTGAAGTCGTCATTGCAGGACGTGACGATGAAAAGCGTGTCGACGTTCGCCGCGATCAATTGCAGTGCCCGGCCCCCTTCCGTCCGTCGCTGCAGCAGGGTCTTTCGATCCAGCCGCCGGACCAGCATGCTGGTTTCACGATCGATGAGAGCCCAATCGCCCACAGCAAAATCCGTGGTTCTGGAATGGACGGGAAGGCCCAGCCGCACCGGTCCAAATTCGGATTCGCCGGTCAGTCTGGACCGATGGACCGTGGATATGCGCGTTGGGGCAAGATGGGTCTCGTCAGGCCCAACTTGGTCGCCAAAATACGCCGACCAACCGAGGGCGGCCAGAGATAGGGATGCCTGTTTCATCGAAATGATCACGAACGCCTGCATGGCCGCAGCGTCGCATTGTTACAACCCTTTTCGCACAGGATGCCGCTGTTGGTGATGACAGGGTTGGCCGGGATAATGCGCGCGTCGCAGATGGGTGGGGCATGGTCTGCTTCCATGTCCGCCCAGACGGGGCATGTCGGCAGCCACTGCCTGGCCGTGAACGTCGATCAAGGGCCGATCACGTCGATGCACATGAAACGACGTCAAGCGCGGGAACCGGACCTTCTCGGTTTCCTCTGGCCAAAGGTATTCGCCCAGGATCGGACGTTTTGATGCCGTGCTCGGCTAACGTTTCACCCTGACCAAAGGGCCGTGCCGGGATGAAACTGCGACCATGCAAACCAGAAGGCCTGATGACTGCCCAGATCGGACCCATCCGCATCGACCGCGCGAATGCCGCCTGCCGATAGAACGAGCCGGATGTTCTCGAACGTGATCTGCTCACCCCGGGTCAAGGCGATCATGGCGGCGCTGCGCTGAAACGCCACCGGCGTGCCAGAGGCTGCAATGGCGCCGATGATGTCCTCATGGACGGGCAATCGCGGGTCGACATCCCCCACCGGAAAGATCGGGCCATCCGCATCGCGGCCGTTGCGAAAATCGAAATCCCGCCCAAGTGCGAGGTCTTCGATCAGAACAGTCGTATCGGGGTAGGTGCGCCGCCACGTGCCCCAGTCGGTGGTGATCACAGTTGCCTGTTCCAGTTGCAGGTTCCGTTTGGCCAATGGCCCGGTCACAGCCTTGCCCAGAAAGGTGTCGAACACGGAATAGGTTCTCACATCATACATGACCTTGTTCGACCGGAACAACAGTCCCGAGGTGCGCAGGATCGGGCGCTTGATCCCTGCGGGCAGACCATCCGTGAAATAGGCCTGTGCGGCACCGCACAGTGTGCAATAGGGAATGCCAAGGTCGCGACCACCGAGGGTGTCGTTGACCATCTCGCGCACTTCCATGATGCGCCGGGGATAGGCGCGGGCGTCGCCGTTCACTTCAATCCCGAACACGATATCATCATCGTCAAGCCAGGTGGCGTCTTTGGCGCTGCTCACCTTGGGATTGTCTGCCGCCGGAATGCAATTGCACGGCTCGTCTGTCCGCCCAAAGGCCCGATCGTCGATCAGAACGCCGCCCCAAGAGACCAACCGCCAGTCAATGTCGCCTTTGACAAAGATCCGATCCCAGCCCGGAACAGCACTTGTAAAGATGGCACGCTTGAAACGCAGGTATTTCGGAGGGGCCGGTATGTCCCACGCGATCAGATGGTTGGTGATGACATCCCACTGGTTCTGGGCAGGCGGATCAATCCCGATCAGGTCGGCCGCCGCCTCTGCAAGAATTTCGTTCAACCTGCGATTTGAGACAAAGCGCATCATGTCGCTGATCAGCCATGCGATGCGAGGGTCGTCCGACCCCACGATCTTGGCCAAAGCGGCGGTCTGCGCGTCTCCCCACGACGATTGGGTCAAGCTGTCTTCAAAGACCGATTCCATCGCAGTCCGCAGCCCGTCCGAGATCTGACCTGCGGGCACCTGAGGCGGCTGACCAAATTCCTTGATCACATAGTCTGGCAGCGCGCCACTTGTTTGGGCGCGTGCGTCGTCAGACCAGAGCAGTGCCAGCGCAAACAGTGCTGCAAAGACCGAATGAAAAGGATTGTGCGATCTGGATGTCATCTGAGGTCTCTCTGCCCACGGGCTTCAAAAAAAGACGATGTTTCGGCATGTTGCATCTGATCTGCCATCTGACAGTCCCCATCCACAGTCTGCGTTTGTCAGGCCATCTGCGATGCCAACCGCAGAGTCCGGGCCGCCAAGTCAAGGCGGCCCGGATAGCCTGGGTGGATCAGGCGATAAGGATGCCGTCCGTGAACTGGATCGCAGACTGAGCCTCAAGACCGACGTTCAGAACAGTGATGCTGTCGCGGTCGCCATCCAACTGGATGAACAGGTTGCCATTGCGCTCTTCGATAAGCCGGATCGTTGCACCGGCTGCCAGCAGGATCGTATCTTCTGCCGCATTGAAATCGGTGATGGTATCGTTATCCCGGTTGCCGTCGCGCGCATCGGTCCCAAAGACAAAGGTATCGTCAACCGCGCGGCCCGTCAGCCGGTCATTGCCATCACCGCCCCGGATAAGGTCATCGCGTGTGGTGCCCGTGAGCCGGTCGGCGCCCGCCGTGCCCGTGACCACATTCAGCGTGGGCGCAGGTGGCGTGGGTGCTTGCGGACCTTGGAAAATGCCACTCACAAACTGCGGGACGGTAGGACCCGCGTTCAACAGTGTGACGCTGTCGCCGCCCTGAAGTTGAATATACAGATCGGATCCACGTCTCTCGATGAAGTCAAGCTGCGCTCCGGCCTCCAGCACGATGCTGTCCCCCGCGCCGAAATCGGTGATCACGTCGCGGTCGCGGTTGCCATCGCGCGCATCGGCCCCGAATACGAATGTATCCGCACCGGTGCCACCGGTCAGCCGGTCGTTCCCGTCTCCGCCCCGGATCAGGTCGGCCCCGGCGGTGCCCACCAGCACATCGGCGCCCGCAGTGCCAGTGATCACGTTCAGAACGACCGGCGTCGGGGGAGGCGCCGTCGGCACGGGCGTGACCGGCGTGCCGGAAAAGCCGAAGTCGGTCCAGTTCAGGTTGTGATCCATGCCGGTGAAACTGTTGACGCGGGCCACGTCAGCGATTGTCTTGCCAACTGCGGCAAGGGCGGCGGTATCGAAGAGATAATGTCCGGCCCGACCGCCACCGCCCGGAATGATGAAGTTGGTCAAAAGGCCATTCACACTGTTCAGGGTCGTACCGTCAGAAAACGTGATAGTCGCGCGGATCTCTTGGCTGCCGACACCAAAACCCTGAAGCGAGCCGCCACCGGGACGTTGGCCAAATCCCAGATTGACCGCCTCACCGGAATCACCATCGCGCAGCAGATCGTTGTCGATCAGTGTGCCGATCCCAAAGCTTGTCGGTCCAGTGAGGTTTGTCTGGGTAAAATAGGTAGCGGTGGCTGTCGTCAGCGCGTTCGCGGCAAACTGTTGTGGCATTGCGTTCTCCCACCGGTTTTTGATTGCACGATGCAGTTCGCGACATGGCGTAAAGGCGTTACTTCTCAGTAATCACAATGAAGTGTGGCGGCGTGATCATCTGCTGCAAAGGGAAGGCCGCTCGCCGATCCTCGACGCAACGGGCATAGTCAATCGTACCGGAATGCCAGAACAGCCGCTTTGGAGCTACGCGCGAAACTGGCTGATCGGCGGCTTTGGGCCGGTAACGACGTGCGGCCTCCCTACTGCCCGGATCCAGCCGGTACAGCTTTGAGGGGGAACGAAGGCTATGCGCTCGATGACCTGATGGTCAACGGTGTGTCCGACGCGGGCTTCGCTATCCTTGAGATCCAATCGAAGCAAACGGTCCGCTTTTCGCCCAGAGACCCTTTCTTCAAGTGCCGTTCCGACGACGCAAACGGGCTATACTGCGATTGGGGAAGACGCGAAGTTTGCTGAGGTTCGCCGCGGTCCGCGCGGCGGTCTGCAACCACTTCAACCAAGCGCGAACTCTTTCTTCGCGACCAAACTGCAAGGCCAACCGTGCTGGTGCTCTCACCGAATGGCGTGGTCTGCTTGTGGCCAGACTGACGCATAGAGAGAAATGACAGGTTCGCGTTCGAAACAAGAAATACGAATGCCACGGGCAAGCCCCGGTTGCCCAATCTGCACAACTGGGCAAAACTCGAACAGGAGCTTTGACGACACCCGATCAAGCCTGGAGGCAGAGCCATGCGCTGGACGGCGGTCATCATTCTGGCGGTCTGGTCTGCTACCTGTCAGTTGCAGGCCCAAGATGCGATGTCGGCGGCTGAAGAGGCATCCTATACCGCGTTGTGGGAGATGTCTGTTGAGGCGAACCAGCGGCAGCGCAGCGGTGATCTGGCCGGTGCCCTGGAGATGCACCGCAAGGGCCTTGCCCTGATTGATCGCGAACTGCCGGGCGAGCGGTTGACGCGCGCATCTGCGCTGCACAACATCGCCGGGATCAGCGCAGAACTGGGGCTGCTGGATCAGGCGCTGCGACTGGCGCAAGAGGCGCTGGTGCTGCGGCAACAGAACGGCGGGGTGGCGAATGCGCTGGCCTCGTCGCAACAGCTCTTGGCGACGATTTTTGACGACCTGGGTCGACTTGATGAGGCCCGCGGGGCGCTGGAAACCGCCGTAAACCTGACGCTGAACGACCCGGACGCCGATCGCAGCCATCTGATCGGCGACTTCGCGGCGCTTGCGGTAATGACCGCACGCACGGGCGATCATGTGGGTGCCGATGCCCTGATGGTGCAACTGGAACCCCTGATGCCTGAACTGCCGCCCACCGATTCTGCACGAGTTTACAATGCTGTGGGGCGGATCAAATCGCTGGCCGGGCAGCCCGCACTTGCCGAGGTCGCCTATCGCGAGGCCTTCGCTCGTGCCTCGACCGTTGCTTTGGATGAGCCCGGCTGGACCTTGCAGGACCGGCTGAACATCGCGGGCAATCTGGCCTCGATCCTGTTGCAGCAGGGCCGCGCGCGTGAGGCCGAGCCACTGTTCCGTGACCTTATCGCGGTCGCAGAAGTCGGAGCGGCAGCGCCACTGGTGCGGGCCAACCTGTACGATGGCCTTGGCGGCGCGCTGGCGGCGCAAGGTGACAATCAGGGTGCGTATGACGCGTACCGGGCGGCGCTTGATCTGCGCATCGCAACGTTGCCACCCGACAGCGCGGCGCTGTCGGCCTCATTCGCGCTGACGGGTGAGGCTATCCTGCTGGCCGGCGATGCTGAAACAGCGCGGCTGGCGCTAAGAAAGGCGGTTGCGGTGGCTTTGGCGGGCAATGACCGGCTGCGGGCCGCGCGCGCCAACCTGCGGCTGGCGTCGGCGGAGGCGGCGTTGGGGCAACCCGCGATTGACCGGGCATTGGCGGCGCAGGCGGCATTGGCAGCACTGTTGCCGGCCGGGAGCCCCGAGATAATCTATGCGGACATCGTCGCGGGATCCGTTGCACTGGCTGAAGGTGATGCCCCGACGGCGCTCAAGCTGACCCGCATGGCGCTGGATCCGATCACCGAACGCCTGCGGCTGGCCGGGGCAGATGCCACGGTTGCGGCGGCCGGGGCACAGGATCTGCGGCGGCTGGTGCTGCCACTGGTGGCCGCTGCCTGGGCGATGGACGACAAGACGCTGGCGGATGAGGCGTTTCAGGCCGCGCAATGGGCGACGATGACCGCCGCCTCGCGCGCCACGCTGCGGATGGTGGCCCGTACTGCAGCGGCGGATGGCGACCTGGCGGCGCTGGTGCGGCAGAAGCAGGATCTGGTGAACCAGTGGCAAGAGGCGGACCGTTTGTGGCTTGCCGCCGTGGCCAAAGGCGATGCCGGTGCCGAGCGTAATCGGCTGCAGTCGCTTGAGAATGCGATTGCCGAGGCAGACGCCGGGGTGGCGCGGCAGTTTCCCGGCTACGCGGCGCTGGTGACACCAGCTGTGCTGTCATTGGCGCAGGTGCAGGCGCGTCTGGCGCCGGATGAGGCGCTGGTGCTGCTGGTCAGCGATCAGGCGCAGACATGGGTGTTTGCTGTGTCGCAGACCGGCACCGCCTGGCACCGCGCCGAGATGACAGCCGAGGCGTTGGAACAGGCCGTGCGCGACCTGCGGGCGGATCTGGACCCGTCTGGTGCCGTGCGTTCGGCGGTGTCGCTGGCGGAACCTTCTGCGCCCGAAGGTCCGTCATTCGACAGAGCAAAGGCCCATGCATTGTACGCCGCGCTGATTGAACCTGTGCGGCCGGTGCTGGCCGAAGGGGGGCGGGTGCTGGTGGTGGCAGATGGGGCGTTGTCGTCGTTGCCGTTGGCGGTTCTTGTGGCGGGCGTGCCGCAGGGCGCAGATGCCGACCCTGACGCGCTGGTCGCGACCGACTGGCTGGCGGGGCATTATGCGTTTGCAACACTGCCGTCGGTGCAGGCGCTGGCCAGTCTGCGCGACCGGCCCGCCTCGCCGTTACGTCCAGGTTTCGCGGGCTTTGGTGCGCCGGATTTTGCGGGGGCTGAAACGACAGCTTCAATGCAGGTGACGGCGTTGTTCGACGGCCCTCTTGCACGCGGTTCTGCGCTGCGGGCCCTGCCGCCATTGCCGGGCACGCGGCGCGAACTGCTTGGATTGGCGCGGCAGATGGGAGCGCCGGAAACGTCGCTTTGGCTCGGGCCGCAGGCGACCGAAGCGGCGGTTCGGTCGGCGCAGCTTTCAGGCCTGGGCGTCATCGCCTTTGCCACCCACGGGATGGTGGCGGGCGACATCGACGGGTTGGCGGAGCCTGCACTTGCGTTTACGCCCCCCGCTGCCTCAAGCCCTGAGGATGACGGGCTGCTGACGGCATCCGAGGCGGCGCAACTGCGGTTGGATGCGGATTGGGTCATCTTGTCGGCCTGCAACACCGCCGCCGGTGACGGTACGCCGGGGGCCGAGGGGTTGACCGGGCTCGCGTCGGCCTTCCTGTACGCAGGGGCACGCGGTATGCTGGTCAGTCACTGGCAGGTGGGCGATACGGCAGCGGAAAGGCTGACGCAGCAAACTTTGGCAAGGTTCACCGCCGATCCGGCGGGTGGCCAGGCCCGCGCGCTGTCCGCTGCTATGGACGATCTGCGCGCCGACCCGAACTTTGCGCACCCATCATTTTGGGCACCATTCGTGGTTGTGGGCGACGGGCGTTAGCGCTGCCGCCCTCGCAGCCTGGATATGCGCCACAGATAGGGAGAATTGAGGCGGGCTCGCGTTCGTTTGACAGCACCCTTCCGTGCGATGAAATTGGATGTCAGACGGCAGCAAAGGCTCGGCAACGGTCAGTTACAAGAGCAATAGCGTTATTGGTATTGCCCGCCATGCCAGCCTCTCCCCGCAGAACCACCTGCGAGATCCCCCGACGCCCGCCCACCCGGCCGAACTGCACCACGTCGATACTGGCTGCACAATACCGCCGGACCTCCTTGAAACTCATGTTGGTGCCAACAGACATGATCATGAGGGCCTCGCTTCTGGCCCTTGTCGCCGTGGTGACCTGCCGGATGTGGCCAGCGCCGCTGCGCTTGTTCCAAAACTGCGCCAGTATGTTGAGCCCGACCCGCTGCGCCACGCGGCCAACGCAATTGAACGGCAGACCTTCGAGCGGCACCGGCTACGGATGATTCCGGGCCATTCCTAACGCGATCAACAGCACAGCGAAGACGACTAGAGCGTGTCGCCCTTTCGCAGATTCAGGATTCCCAAGTTTTGCGATTTATGATTCCCTGAACCTGCCAGATATGGGGGTTCGGAATGGGGGTAATCCCCCCCGAAAGTAAGGGGCTGCGGAAGTAGAATTTTCTCGGCAAGATGCATGAGGAGATTCAGATGAAGATGACAAGATACAGCGAATCCCAGATCCTTGCGATCCTGCGCCAAGCCGAAGGCGGTGTGCCGGTGGCGGCGCTTTGCCGTGAACATGGCATGAGCAATGCGTCGTTCTATAAGTGGAGGGCGAAATATGGCGGGATGGATGCGTCCATGGTGAGCCAGATGAAGGCGATGGAAGATGAGAACCGTCGGCTGAAGCGGATGTATGCCGATTTGAGCATGCAGGCGGACTTGCTCAAGGAAGCCCTTGGAAAAAAGTAGCTGGGCCGTCTCACCGCCGGGAGATGGCCCAGAATGCTGTGGCGCGACGTGGGGCGAGCATCGCCCTCGCTTGCCGGGCCTTTGGCGTCAGCGAGACCTGTTATCGCTATGGCCCGAAACTGCGTGCTGAGAACGAAGAGATCGCCGATCTGCTGACCGGGTTAACCGACGCCCGCAAAACCTGGGGGTTCGGCCTGTGTTTTCTGCATTTGCGCAACGTGAAGGGTCGAGCCAGTGCCGCCATTGGTTCAAGGCAATGGCGAGGGCATGGAACCACAAAAGGGTTTATCGGATCTACTGCGAGTTGGAACTGAACCTTCGGATCAAGCCGCGAAAGCGGCTGAAGCGGGACAAACCCGATGCGCTGGCGGTGCCAGAAGCACCGAATGTCACCTGGTCGATGGATTTCATGGCAGATCGGCTGGGTGATGGTCGTGCCTTTCGGCTATTGAACGTCTTGGATGATTTCAACCGTGAGGGCCTCGGCATCGAGGTCGACTTTTCCTTGCCAGCCGAGCGTGTGATCCGAAGCCTTGATCGGATCATCGAATGGCGAGGAAAACCCGGGACCATTCGGGTCGACAATGGCCCCGAATACATCAGTGAAAAGCTGATGAAATGGGGCGATAAACATGGGGTTACCATCCAGCATATCCAACCCGGTCAGCCCCAGCAAAACGCCTACATCGAGCGCTACAACCGCACTGTCCGACACGAATGGCTGGACCAATACATCATCGAAAGCATCGAGGAGGCCCAAGATCACGCCACACAATGGCTCTGGACTTACAACAACGACCGCCCGAACATGGGCATCGGCGGTATAACACCCGCCATGAAACTGAAAATGGCCACGTAAGTTCTACGGATGCACCCCGTTAAAAATGGGGGGATTACCCTATGCTCGACCCGAAAGCGAGGGCGGCGCACATGGCACACGACGGGCACCACGACGACGACCATGACCACGACGGGTCTGACCTGTCGCCGCTGGCGCTGCGGGTCAAGGCGCTGGAGTCGCTTCTGGTTGAGAAGGGCTATGTGGACTCCGCTGCCCTTGAGGTGCTGATCGAGACCTATGAGACGAAGATCGGTCCGAGGAACGGTGCGCGCGTCGTAGCGAAGGCGTGGGCAGACCCGGGCTATGCCGACTGGCTGGCGCGCGATGCCACGGCGGCCATTGCGTCGCTCGGCTATCAGGGCCGCCAGGGTGAGCACATGGTGGCGCTGTTCAACAGCGGCACAGTGCACAACATGGTCGTCTGCACCCTTTGCTCCTGCTACCCGTGGCCGGTGCTGGGGCTGCCGCCGGTCTGGTACAAGTCGATGCCCTACCGTTCCCGTGCGGTGATCGAGCCGCGCGCCGTGCTGGCCGAGTTCGGCGTGACCCTGCCCGACGAAACCGAGGTGCGCGTCTGGGATTCCACCGCCGAAATCCGTTATCTCGTGATCCCGCTGCGGCCCGCCGGAACCGAAGACGTCAATGAGGCGGACCTTGCCAACCTCGTGACACGGGATGCGATGATCGGCACCGGGCTTGCCGTGTCGCGCGCATGAACGGTCCACATGACATGGGGGGCTTCACCGGCTTTGGCCCCGTCCGGGCCGAACCAGAAGAGCCCGTTTGGCACGCGCCGTGGGAGCCGAGGGCGTTCGCCCTTGTCCTCGCCATGGGGATGACCGGGCAATGGACCATCGACGCGGCCCGCCACGCGCGAGAGCGCCTGCCCGCGCGGCAATACTGGCGGTCGAGCTATTACGAGATGCGGCACGATGCGCTGGTGCTGCAACTGATCGAGCGGGGGCTGGTCACCGCGACCGAAGAAGAGACGGGCCGCATGTCTGTACCGCCCCTGTCCGTGGCCCGGGTGGCGACGGCAGGGATGATCCCTGACATCGTCGTCTCGGGTGGCCCCTCGCACCGGGCCACCGACCGGCCGCAGGCCTTTGCGCCGGGTGACGCCGTGCGCACGCGGACCCTCAACCCTGACGGCCACACCCGCCTTCCCCGCTACGCCCGCGCCAAGCGCGGTGAGGTCGTGGCGGTGCACGGCGCACATGTGTTTCCTGACGCCAATGCCCATGGTCAGGGCGAAGATCCGCACTGGCTTTATACCGTGCGCTTTACCGCGCGCGAACTGTGGGGCAAGGCCACGCGGGATGCCGTGATGATCGACCTGTGGGAGCCTTATCTGGAGACGCCGGCATGAATGGCGCGCATGATTGCGGGGGCACGATGGGCTATGGCCCGGTCCATGCCAAAGCGGACGAGCCGGTGTTCCACGCGCCATGGGAGGCGCGCATGTTCGCGCTGATGATGGCCACCGGCGATGTCGGCGGCTGGACCCTCGACGAAGATCGCGCAGCCTGCGAGACCATGCACCCCGGCCACTACATCGTCTCTGGGTACTACGAGCATTGGCTGAACGGTCTGGAGATCCTGCTTGCGCGGCACGGACTTGCCACGCCCGCCGAGATCGCGTCCGGCCGGGCCGAAGGCCGGGGCAGGCCAGTGACACCGACGCCGCCCGAAGGGGTGTGGCCCGGCGTCATGGCCCCCGGCACCTATGTCCGCACACCCGGACAGCCGCCCGTCTTCAGGCCCGGTGACCGGGTGCGCGCGCGGCTTTCCAACCCCACGCACCATACGCGGCTTCCCCGCTATCTGCGCGGCCATGCGGGAGAGATCGTGCAGTGGCATGGCGCGCATGTGTTCCCCGACTCGAACGCCGACGGCAAAGGCGAAGACCCGCGCCACCTCTACACCGTGCGCTTCCCCGCCGCCGCCCTTTGGGGCAAAGCGACGGGGGATACGATCCATGCCGACCTGTGGGAGCCTTATCTTGATGCTCTCTGACTCGCCCCTTCTGCCCAAGGACAACGACGGCCCCGTTTTTGCCGAACCGTGGGAGGCGCAGGCCTTCGCCATCGCGGTAAAGCTGCACGAGGAGGGTGTGTTTGCCTGGACCGAATGGGCCGAAACCCTGGGTTCGGAACTGAAGGCCCACCCTGATCGTCCGTATTACGAAAGCTGGCTTGCCGCCCTTGAACGCCTCGTCGAGGCCAAGGGCGTGACGACCGGGGCCGAACGGATGTCGCGTATCGCGGCCTGGGACCGCGCGGCCAAAGCGACGCCACATGGCCAGCCGATAGATCTCGGTCGTGTCCGGGAGTAGCGTGGCCAAAGGTTGTGCATCCGAATTGCTAAGGTGTCGCGCAGCCCGTCAATGGGCGTTGCCCCAAACTGGGTGGCAGAGCGGTGCCGTCTGGTCTCTGAGCAATTCCCGATCCTCGCGTCCGTGGATAGTCGGCTTGAAGGTCTTTATTCGGCACATCTGACCTTCGGCCTGATTGATGCTCGAGGGGCTCTGTTGACTGGTCCGCTCCCCTTTTTTTGGATCCTCGCTGGCTCACCTTGGCACAGAGATGCGTCGGTGGGCGATCACGTCATCAGCGCCCAAGCGATACTATTGCGCCCTACTGCTGCGAAGGGAACCGACCGCATGGACAGGCATTGTAACTCAGATGCCTTCACTCACCGTCCCGCCCAACCCGACCATCCGTGACACGTATTGCTGTTGGTTAGAACCTAGCGCCAATTTGCATTGCCGCCGTGTTGGCACGGTAAAACTCGCAGCTTTGGTTGCGATGGTATGTCTCCACACAGCGATGGTCGTGACGGGGCTGGAGCCAATACCAAAGCAAGGAAACAGGACATGATCAACTTCAGGCTTAACGACCAGGTTGTCGAGGTTGATGTTCCTGACGATACGCCGCTGCTGTGGGTCCTGCGTGACGAACTTGGCTTGACGGGAACCAAGTTTGGCTGCGGCATTGCGCAGTGCGGTGCCTGTACCGTGCATGTTGATGGACAGGCGCGGCGATCATGTGTCACGCCGGTTTCCACGATCGCGGGTGCTGTTGTCACGACGATCGAGGGACTTGCGGCCTCGGCCGGATTTGCCGAGGGCGCGCTGCATCCGGTGCAGGCCGCATGGATCGAGGCGCAGGCGCCGCAATGCGGCTACTGCCAGTCGGGCCAGATCATGCAAGCCGCAGCGCTGTTGTCCGAAAGCGCCGATCCGACTGATGCAGAAATCAGCGCAGGCATGGCCGGCAATCTGTGCCGGTGCATGGCCTATGTCCGCATTCGCAAGGCGATCAAGATCGCCGCCGTCGCCATGTCTGAGAGAGCCAACTGATGAACCGGCCTTCAGATTATCCGATGTCGCGTCGTTGGTTCCTGGCTTTGGCCGGTGCCGGCGTGACAACAGGCGTTCTTTCCGGGCCATCATCCGCGCTCGTTCCGGCAGGTCAGGCACCGGGCGACGGCTATCAGCCGACGGTCTGGTATGCCATCGCGGGCGACGGCAGCATCACCGTTCATATCCACATGGCCGAAATGGGCCAGCATGTGGGGACGGCCCTGGCGCGGATCGTGGCCGAGGAACTTGAGGCGAACTGGGATGACGTGACGTTCGTTCATGTCGATACCGACCCGAAATGGGGATACATGGTGACCGGGGGCTCGTGGTCGATGAACCACAACTTTGTGGCCTTCAGCCATGCCGGCGCTGCCGGGCGCATCGCCATGATCGAGGCCGGAGCACGCGAAATGGGTGTGCCTGCGAATGGCTGCACGGCGCGCGAAAGCAAGGTCATCCATGGCGCGCAGTCGATCACCTATGGCGAGTTGGTGACCCGGGGCGCGGTGGACCGTCAATTCACCAAGGACGAGCTGGCAGCGATAGAATTGAAACCTGTCACCGAGCGGCGGCTTCTGAACCGCGACACCGTTGCGCGTGATGTGCCGGAAAAGGTCGATGGGTCTGCGATCTATGGGATCGACCGCAGCATCGAAGGCATGGTTTATGCCCGCCCGGTCATGCCGCCCGTCCGTTTCGGAAGCACTGTCGCCCGCTGGGACGACAGTGCCGCGAAGAAAATCCCCGGCTATCTCCAGACGGTTGAGATCGTCGATCCGACAGAAATCTGCCAGGGGTGGCTGGTCGTCGTGGCGGAAAGCTGGACCGCCGCATCCAAAGCCGCTGACGCACTTGATGTCACCTGGGAGGGTGGAGCCGGGCGCGAAACAAGTGAGGCCGACCTGCTGGCCGAAGGCGAACGGCTGGTCAAGGATGACACTGCCGGGTCGCTGTTCATGCTGGAGGGCGCACCCGACGCCGTGCTTGGGGCCGCAGAGACCGTGCATGAAGGCATCTACCGGACCAACACCGTTCTTCACATGCAACTGGAACCGGGAAATGCACTGGTCTGGCAGGACGGCGACACCTGGCACGTGCATGCCGGAAACCAATGGCAATCGCTGACGCTGCCACTGGTGGCCAAGGCTTTGGAAATCGACCCGTCGAAACTGGTTTTCGAGACCTCGTATCTTGGTGGTGGCTTTGGCCGCCGTCTGTTCTGCGATTTTGTGGTGCCGGCGGCATTGACGGCCAAGGCGGTCGGCAGACCTGTAAAGATGGTCATGTCACGGTCGGACGATGTGCAGTTCGACGCGCCCCGTTCCGCGACGGTGCATCGGGTCAGGTCGGTGACCGATGCGGCGGGTGCGATGCGTGCTTACGATCACGCCTGTGCAGCGGGCTGGTCCACCGCCGCGATTGCGCCCGAGCTTTTGACGGATGCCGTGGACGGCCGCGGCAAGGTCGACGCCTTTTCGATCAGCGGTGCCGACCATTGGTATGCGGCCGAGGCAATGCGGGTGCGCACAATCAAGAACGAAATGGTACATGCGACGTTGTTGCCGGGCAATCTGCGCTCGGTCTCGGCGGGCTACACGCTTTGGGCGGTCGAGACGCATGTGGACGAAGTGGCCCACACGCTGGGACAGGATCCGGCGGCGTTCCGCCGTGCGCTTCTGGACGCCGCAGGGCGCAATGCGGGCGAGGCACCACATTCGGTGGGGGGTGCCGCCAGGTTGCGCGCCGTGCTTGACCGGGTTGTCGAAAAATCCGGCTGGGACAAGCGGGGCGGCCTGCCCAAGGGAACCGGCATGGGGATCGCGGTCACTGCGGGGCAGGAACGCGCCATGCCGACCTGGATCGCGACGGTGGCCCAGGTCACCGTCAACTGCGAAAGCGGCGAAGTGACGGTGGATCACATCTGGGCAACGATTGACGCGGGCACGCTGGTGCATCCGGACGGTGCCCTTTCGCAGGCCGAAGGCGCGATCCTGTGGGGACTGTCGATGGCCATCTACGAGGGCACCAAGATCGAGAACGGGCTGCCGCGCGATCAGAACTTTGATACCTACACGCCACTGCGGATGCATCAGGTGCCTGCGCTGGACATCGATTTTGTAACCAACGATTACATGCCTGTCGGGCTTGGCGAGCCGGGGGTTATCGGTGCTGCACCCGCCATCGGCAACGCGATCTTTGCCGCGACGGGCGCGCGTCTGCGGTCGATACCGATGCGACCTGCAGACATCCTCAAAGCACTGGAGGCCTGAGATGCGCACGACATTCCTGATGCTGGTGGGATTGATGATGACCGCACCCGTTGCGGCGCAAGACCTGCGCGGGCCTGATGTGTTTGCTGGCATCCAGAACGAAACCGAACGGTCGCAGGCCTTGTTCGACGAAATGGCCAAAGTCATCACCCATCCGCGCTGTATGAACTGCCATCCGGTCGGTGATCTGCCATCACAGGGTGACGACATGCGCCCGCACAACCCACCCGTTGTGCGCTGGGATGAAGCCGGTTTTGGCCCGCCGGGCCTGCATTGTTCGTCCTGTCATGGGGCCGAGAATGTCGATTTTGTGGGCAACGCGGGCAGCATTCCCGGTCATTCGCCATGGAACCTGCCGCCGGTCAGCATGGGGTGGGTCGGCCGGAGCGTGGCCGAAATCTGCGCGCAACTGAAGGATCCGGCCCGCAACGGCGACCGGACGCTGGCCGACATTGCCGAGCATAACGCCACCGATGGCCTTGTCGGCTGGGCCTGGCATCCGGGCAAGGGGCGCACCCCCGCACCTGGCTCGCAAGAGGTCTTTGGCGCGTTGTCCAGGGCGTGGATTGAAACAGGCGCCGCCTGTCCGGAATGATGTTCGCAAGGGCCAAGTAAGTGGATTGACGGGATGGGGGCACGCCTATGCGTGGTGGTCCTGCCCGCGCCGATGCCCCTAACACCCTGCCCGTTCGTCGTAATGCTGCATGGCTGCACCCAAAGTGCCGAGGATTTCGCGACCGGCACGCAGGTGAACACACTGGCGCAAGCGCAGGACGTGATTGTGGCCTATCCAGAGCCGGACCGGACCGCCAAAGCGAACAGGTGCTGGAACGGGTTCCGGCCACAAGACCAGCAGCGCGGCGCGGGGGAGCCTGCATCGCTTGCAGACCTGACGAAAGCGGTTGTTGCAGATCACAACGCTGATCCGGGGCGGGTCCTATGGTGCCGGTCTTTCAGCGGAGGTGATCTGCAGGAATGGCAGGCTATGCGGTGGCCGTGGTTTGCGGCGCCCGGAAAATGGGGCAGGCGTGCAACCACTCCTCTGATCGCAGGCAGCTTCCGTGGTGCCCGGCGGACCCCCTTGGCTGTGCGCTGCAGTCTCCGGGCGGGTGCAGCGCAGGCGTCAATCTGTCGCCAACCCGGAACCGCCGTCACGTTCGCGCGTTCCTCTGCAAGCCTCCGACAACCGGATTGGCGCATGAGGGACGTTAAATGAACAGTATAATCTATCTGGTCGGGCTGGTGGTCGTGGTTCTCGCGGTTCTGTCCTTTGTCGGGTTGCGGTGAGCAGGCCATGGAAAATCGTGATCGAATGAGTGATGGTGTTATGGCAGGCGCAGGCACCGCAAGCACGACCGAGGCGGCGCATGGGTCATATGTGGACTGGGCGGCAATTGCGGGTGGCGCGATCATCGCTGTTGCACTGGGTCTGCTGTTCACCGGGTTTGGTGCCGCGCTGGGGTTGACCGCCGTCTCGGCAGAGGTGGGCGAAGGTTCGGGGTTTGTGGCACTGGCCATCTCCACGTTGTGGGTGGTTCTGAGCGTGATCGCGGCCTATGCGATCGGCGGCTATGTCGCCGGGCGGATGCGCCGCCGGATCGACGCCGCTGCCCGTGAAGAGATCACCGTGCGTGACGGTGTCAACGGGCTGATCGTCTGGGCTGTCGGCACGGTGATCAGCGCGATGGTACTAGGTTCGGTGGTGTCAGGTGCCGTATCCACCGCAGGCAGCATTGCGGGCAAAGGTGCCGAGATCGTTGGCGCTGCCGCTGGCAGTGCGGTGGGCGGGGCGATGACCGCAGCCGCGTCGATGATGCCGGACGCGATGTCGCAGGATCCGATGGCCTTTGTCACCGGCAGCCTTCTGCGGCCGGCCACGGTGCAACCCGGCGCGGATGCACAAGGGGCCACCACTGATGCCGCGTCGATTCTGGCCAACATCGTTACCACCGGCGAGATTTCGGACAGCGACCGTGCGTATCTTGTGCAACTGACTGCGGCGCGCACAGGCATGACGCCTGCCGAGGTGGACGCCCGGGTTGAACAAGCGGTGACCGCCGCCCAATCCGCCCGTGCCGAGGCCGCACTGGTGGCGACCGAGGCCGAGGCTGCCGCGCGCAATGCGGCCGAAACCGCGCGCATCTCGGCCATCCTGACCGCGTTCCTGTTGACAGCCACGGCGCTGGTGGCCGCGGCGACCGCCTATGTCTGTGCCGTCAAGGGCGGGCGTCACCGGGATGAGGGCCGCGTCTTCGGCGGTCTGGCCTATCATCGCTGACCTGCACTGATCTGGGCAAGAAAAAGGGGCGGCCCATCGGGCCGCCCCTTGTTCGTTCAGGCGGTCTGAACCCCGGTCAGGCGGCCCTGCGACCGCTGGCCAGGACGCTGGCCGAAAGTTTGCCGTGGCTGCCCATATCCGGCTGCTGCCCTGTCAATTGGGCGCGCAGAATGCCAAACGCAAACGTCAGGCCAGAGGTTGGCGTCAGCCAGACCTCGGCGCTGTCGGGCACCAGTCCCAGAATGCAAACGTCCGGGTCGTCCTTGCCACCGTCGAACCAGCTATCGGCGACGGTCGACCACAGTTCATCCAACAGCGCCTTGTCGTCGTTCTGCGCAAGTGTGCCCGTCACGACGGCGTAAAGCCCCTTGCCGCCATCCGCCACGACATACTCGGCATGCCCATCACCGTTTGTCACCGCGCGCGCCAGATCAGTGTCATGCGCCGTGATGAACCACAGTGCGCTGTCGCCATCGCGCAACTGGTGCGACATCGGCACCATCCTTGCCGCGCCGCCAACACTGCCCAGAAGCCCTGCGTTGATGCTTTCAAGCCGCTTCCAGAAATCGCGGATATCGTCGTCGTCCATGGTCGCCTCCAGTATATGAAACCATCAATGCAACCCCCGGGCCCGGTTTTCGTTCCCTTGGCCTCCGGGCGCCCGGCGATTCCCGGGCAGCGCCCCCCGGAACCTTCTGCCCCGACCAGCGTTGAACCGTTGTGATGCAGCGGCTCAGTTTCCCCTTACAGTCAGGAGCAGTCGATGGAATGGATCAATATCGAGAAAAAGTGGCATGAGATGGCGCGGCGGTTGCAGAACGCAGGCGCAGTTGTCGCGAATGACGAAGTGCCGACTGTCCGCGACGACAGGGGCCAGAGCGCATCCGCCGTGAAGTCAGTTGATCCGGCGGACCATGACGAAATGGACACGCGAGCGACGGCTTGACAGGCACGGGGCCCTACACCGGCTGGGATGACGCGACGCCGATCAGGTCGGACCTTTTCGGCCCCGAACGGCTTGAGCATCACGCCGAGACACTGGCGGCAGCACAGACGGTTTCGGCAACGCCGGTCCGCGTCCCAAGCCTGTCGGGCAGATTGCGTGACAACGTTGAGGAATTGCTGCGCGCCTATCGTGCCAGCGCGGACGTAGCACGTCGGGGTCTTGCGGTGTCACCGGCGGCGGAATGGCTGTTGGACAACTTCCACCTGGTCGAGTTGCAACTGCGGCAGGTGACCGAGGATCTGCCGCCCGGCTATTACCGTCAGTTGCCGAAACTGGCCGAGGGGCATCTTGCCGGCTATCCTCGCGTGTTCGGCATCGCCTGGGGCTATGTCGCGCATACGGACAGCCTGGTATCAGGCCCTGTGCTGCGCCGGTTTGTGCAGGCGTATCAACGGGTAACACCGCTGATGATTGGCGAGTTGTGGGCCATTGCCATCACTCTGCGCATTGTGCTGATCGAGAACATGCGCCGCCTGTCGGTGCAGATCATCGACGCGCAGGATGAGCGTGCGGCCGCAGATGCGCTGGTCGACCGCGTGGCGGGCACCGAGACCACTGCGGTGCCCCTGCACATCGCCGTGGCCCGATATGACGCGGACCCCCTGCCCGAGATCTTTGCAGCCCAGGTGGCCCGGCGGCTGCGCGGCGCCGATCCTGTGGAGACGCCGCTGTATGCCTGGCTTGACCGAAAGCTGCGCCAGCAGGGCACGGTGATTGACGATGTGGTGGCCCGTGCCCTGCAACGTCAGGGCGCCTCGAACGTCACGATGCGCAACACCGTGACCAGCCTGCGCATCATTTCAGAGCTGGACTGGGCCGAGTTTTTCGAAGGTGTGAGCCTGATCGACGCCCGCCTGCGCGCGGTGTCGGACTTTGCCGCGATGGATTTCGCCACGCGCAACAGCTATCGCAACGCCATCGAGGATCTGGCCCGTGGGGCGGATCGTCGCCAAAGGCGGGATGAGTTGTCAGTCACCGACGCGGCGCTGGCGCTGGTGGCGCTGGGCGACACCGACCGGTCGCGCGATCCCGGGCATGTGCTGATCGGGCGCGGGCGACCGGCGTTAGAGGCAGCCATCGGTTACAGGCCAACGTGGCAAGGGCAGGCCCGCCGGATTGCCGCAGTGCAGGCATTGCGCAACTATCTGGGGGCAATCGCGGTGTTTGCGGCGTTGGTCGTGGCCGCGGCGCTGGGCGTGGCCGGGATACACGGTTGGGTCATTCTGCCGATGGCCCTGCTGGCCCTTTTGCCCGCGACCGCGACTGCGTCGGCCCTTGTCAATCACATCGTCACCCGCAACGTCGCCCCGCGTCCCCTGCCCGGCATGCGCCTGTCGGGCGGGGTGCCGGATACTTTGCGCACATTGGTGGCGGTGCCGGTGCTGCTGGCGGATACGGTCGATCTTCTGGCGCAGATCGAACAGCTTGAGGTGCATCACCTCGCCAGCATCGGCGGGGCCGTACACTATGCGTTGCTGTCCGATGGGCCGGACGCGCTGACGGAAACAACCGCGGAGGACGCCGATCTGCTCGCAGTTGCAACCCAAGCCATCGCGGCGCTGAACGCCCGCTATCCGATGCCGGACGGTGACCGGTTTCTGTTCCTGCACCGCCACCGTCTGTGGAACCCCGCCGAGGGCCACTGGATGGGGTGGGAGCGCAAGCGCGGCAAGCTGCACGAGTTGAACCGGCTGTTGCGGGGGGCGACCGATACAAGCTTTG
Organism: Rhodobacterales bacterium; assembly: GCA_038209775.1. Classification (GTDB taxonomy): domain Bacteria; phylum Pseudomonadota; class Alphaproteobacteria; order Rhodobacterales; family Rhodobacteraceae; genus JBBQXK01. The sequence continues at coordinate 113,970 of JBBQXK010000007.1, forward strand.
TCACCGGACAGGCATCGGTTCCCCCTGATGTCTGCTATGTCATTACCCTGGATGCCGACACCCGCCTGCCGCGTGATACCGTCCGATCGCTGATCGGCAAGATGGCGCATCCGATGAACCGCGCCCGGTTCGATGACGCGCAGCAGCGGGTGGTCGAGGGGTACGGCATCCTGCAGCCCCGTGTGACCCCAGCCCTGCCGGTTGGCACCGAAGGCTCGCTTTACCAGCGCATCCATTCCAGCCCCGGCGGGATCGAGCCCTATGCGGCGGCGATCTCGGATGTCTATCAGGACCTGTTTTGTGAGGGGTCGTTTACCGGCAAGGGCATCTACGATGTCGATGCGTTCATGTCGGCGATGGCGGGTCGGGTGCCGGACAATACGATGCTGAGCCATGATCTGTTCGAAGGGACGTTTGTGCGGGCCGCGTTAGCCTCGGATGTCGAGGTGATCGAGGATTTTCCCGCCCGTTTCGATGTGGCGGCCAAACGCCAGCACCGCTGGGTGCGCGGCGACTGGCAGTTGCTGCCGTGGCTGGCCGGGCCGCTGCGGCACGACCGGGGCGGACTGCCGCCGGTCGGGCGATGGAAGATGGTGGACAACCTCTTGCGGTCGCTGGTGGCCCCGTCGTGCCTTGCGGCCCTGCTGGCGGGATGGCTGCTGCCAGCACCGACAGCGGCGGCATGGACGCTGGCGGTGCTGGTGATGATGTTTCTGCCGCGCCTGTTGGGCCTGCCGCATGCGGTTCTGCCGCGGCGCCGCGACATCAGCCTGCGCGCGCATTTCGCAGCACTTGGGGCGGATGCAGTGGTGGCCTTGGCACAATGCGGGCTGGGCGTGGTGTTTCTGGCTGATCAGGCGTGGCTGATGGGCGATGCGATCCTGCGCACGCTGGTTCGGTTGCGGACGCGGCAACATCTGCTGGAATGGGTCACGGCGGCACAGGCGGCGGCGGGGCGACAGCCCGGTGTTGTCGGGCATTATCGGGCGATGGGACCGGGTGTGGCGTTGGGCCTTGCGGCCAGCGGCGTGGCCGTCTGGCTGAACCCGGCGGTCTGGCCGTTGGTCGTGCCGTTTGCCGCCCTGTGGGTGCTGGCGCCGTTGGTTGCGCAGCGCATCAGCCGCCCCGAACAGGCGCTGGCCATCGCCGCCCCTACCGCTGCCGATACGCAGACGCTGCGCCGCATCGCCCGCCGCACCTGGCGCTTTTTCGAGATGTTCGTGACCGAAGCCGACAACTTTCTGCCGCCCGACAACTATCAGGAAACGCCATTTCCCGTGGTTGCCCGCCGCACGTCACCCACCAACATCGGCCTTTATCTTTTGTCCACCGTTGCGGCCCGCGACATGGGCTGGATCGCAGAGACCGAGGCCCTGCACCGGCTGGAACAGACGTTGGACACCATGGGTCGCATGCCGCGGTTTCGCGGGCACTTTTACAACTGGTACGACACCGGCAGGCTTGCCGTGCTGGACCCGGCCTATGTGTCTTCGGTCGACAGCGGCAATCTGGCCGGGCACCTTCTGGCGGTGGCGCAGTCCTGCCGGGACTGGGCGGTTGTGGGACAGACCGATGCTGCGCTGATCGAAGGGTTGCGCGACACCGCAGCGCTTGCTCGTCTGGCGTTCACGGCGCTGGACCGGCCCGATGCCGATTGCATCAGTGCGTTTGACCGTCTGGACGCAGCCCTTGCCAACGCGGACACGGCCGCCGTGACGGTCGCAGCAAAGGACACCCATCGTGCGAACGTGGCGCTGGCCGAGCCGGGTTCAGAGCTTGCGCATTGGACGCAGGCCATCGTCCAACGCCTTGACGCGCCGCAGCCCATGCCCGACCGCCGCGACCGGCTGTTGGCTGTGGCGGCGCTGGCGGACCGGTTCGCGATGGAGATGGATTTCGCCTTCTTGATGGACCCGGAAAAGGAACTGCTGTCCATTGGTTTTTCCGTCACGACCAACGCGCTGGATGCCAACTGCTATGACCTGCTCGCCTCCGAGGCGCGGCTGGCCAGCCTTTTCGCCATCGCGAAAAAGGATGCGCCCACCCGCCACTGGTTCCGGCTTGGCCGTCAGGTAACGCCGCTCGGGGCCGAGGCCGCGTTGATCTCGTGGTCGGGGTCGATGTTTGAATATCTGATGCCGTCGCTGGTGATGCGCGCGCCGGATGGGTCGATGCTGGCCCAGACCACGCGCCTGATCGTGGCGCGGCAGCAGGCCTATGGCCGGGCGATGGGCATACCGTGGGGCATCTCGGAATCGTCCTACAACGCCCGCGATCTGGAGATGACCTATCAGTACTCCAACTTTGGCGTGCCCGGTCTGGGGTTGAAACGCGGTCTGGCGCAGAACCGGGTGATCGCACCCTATGCGACCGGACTGGCGGCCATGATCGATCCTGCCGGGGCGGTTTCGAACTATGAACGGCTGGCCGAGATCGGGGCCGAGGGGCTTTATGGGTTTTATGAGGCCGTGGATTTCACCGCCGACCGGGTGCCGGAGGGGCAATCCCATGTGATCGTGCGCAGTTTCATGGCGCATCATCAGGGCATGACGATCACCGCCATTGCCAACACGGTGCAATCAGGGGCCTTGCGCGCGCGGTTCCATGCGGTGCCGATGGTGCAGGCCGTCGATCTGCTGTTGCAGGAACGCGTGCCCCGCGACGTGGCCACCGCCAGACCAAGGGCCGGGGATGTGACGGTGAGCGCCGTACAGCCGACCGATACGCCCAAGGTCCGCCGGTTTGACGAACCTGCCAGTGCAGCGCCAACAGGGCACCTGCTGTCGAATGGCCGCTACGGCGTGATGCTGACGCCGACCGGGGCCGGATACAGCCGCTGGCGCGATATGGCGGTAACGCGGTGGCGCGCCGATCCGTCGCTGGATGCGTTGGGGTCGTTTATCTACTTGCGCGACGTGCAGACCGGCGAAGGTTGGTCATCCGGCGTGCAGCCGACGGGGGCCGCGCCCGACGCCCACAGCGCGGTGTTCAGCGAACATCAGGCCACGTTTGTCAGCCGCATCCGCACCCTGACAACCACCACCGAGGTTGTGGTGTCCGCCGAGGATGATGCCGAGGCACGCCGCATCACGCTGACCAACACCGGACGGCGGGCGCGAGAGATTGACCTGACCTCTTACGTCGAACTGGTGCTGGCCCCGCAGGCGGCTGATCTGGCGCATCCGGCGTTTTCAAAGATGTTCGTCGTCACCGATTACCTGCCGGAACTCGGCGTCCTGATGGCCACCCGCCGCCGCCGCACGCCCGGCGAACCCGAGATATGGGCGGCCCATATTGCCGTGGTTGAGGGCGTCGAGACGGCCCCGCTGCAACACGAAACCGACCGCGCGCGGTTTATCGGGCGGGGGCAGACTTTGGCGCAACCCGCGATGGCCGTGGCACCGTTATCGGGCACGACAGGCACCGTGCTGGACCCGATATTTGCGCTGCGTCGCCGGATCAGTGTGCCAGCGGGCGGCAAGGCGCGGGTGACGTTCTGGACGATGGTCGCGGATTCCGCTGCCGCCCTGCTGGAACTGGTTGACCGCCACCGCGACCCTTCGGGCTTTGACCGGGCCAGCACGCTGGCCTGGACGCAAGCGCAGGTGCAGTTGCGCCATCTGGGGATTTCCAACGCGGAAGCCGCCGATTTCCAGACACTCGCCGGGTTCATCCTGCGCGCCGATCCGCGATTGCGCGCGCCGTCGGGGCGGATCATCGCGGGCGCGGGGCCGCAGTCGGGGCTTTGGCCGTTTGCGATCTCGGGCGATCTGCCCATCGTTCTGATGCTGATCGACGACGCGGGCGATATCGAAAGGGTGGGCGAGATTCTGGCGGCTCAGGAATACTGGCGCGCCCGGCAACTGGCGGTCGATCTGGTGATTGTGAACGAACGTTCGTCGTCCTATGTGCAAGACCTGCAGATCGGGATCGAGGCGGCGGTGCGCACCGCACAGGCCCGTCCGCGCGCGGTGGGCTCCGCCCCGGCGCAAGGGGCGATCCACGCCCTGCGCGCCGATCTGATCACGCCCGAGGCGCGCGCGCTGCTGATGTCGGTCGCGCGTGTGGTGCTGGTGGCAAGCCGGGGCAGTATTGGCCAACAGATTGATGCTTTGCCGACCGTTGCCGACACCACTCGCCCAGTGGAACTGCCACGGGACGACGTCAGACCAGACCCGGTGCCCGTCGCCAGCACCATGGATCTGGAATTTCCCAACGGCATCGGCGGGTTTGCCGACAACGGCCGGGAATACGTGACCATTCTGCGCGACGGGCACACCACCCCCGCGCCATGGATCAACGTGGTTGCCAACCAAGGCTTCGGCTTTACCGCCTCGGCCGAGGGCAGCGGCATGGTCTGGGCTGAAAACAGCCGCGAAAACCAGCTGACCCCTTGGTCAAACGACCCCGTGACGGATGCACCGGGCGAGGCGGTGTATCTGCGCGATCTGGAAACCGGGGCGCTGTGGACACCGACAGCCTTGCCCATGCGCGGCAAGGGCACGTATGTCGCACGGCACGGGTTTGGCTACACCTGCTTTGAGCATACCGCCCACGGCATCGCGTCCAGCATGGTGCAGACCGTGCCGCTGCACGATTCCGTGCGGATCACGCGGCTGACCCTGCATAACCAGTCGGGCACCACGCGCCGCCTGTCAGTCACAACTTATGCCGAATGGGTGCTTGGCACCTCGCGCAGCGCCACCGCTGCCACGGTGACGACCGAGGTCGACCCGCAGACGGGTGCCCTGATGGCACGCAACCCCTATGCGACGGCATTTCAGGGCCGCGTGGCCTTTGCCGATATCGGGCGGCAGGTCAACGGGTTCACCTGTGACCGGGCCGAAGTGTTGGGGCAGGGCGGCAGCATGGCCGACCCCAAAGGCCTGCGTGGTCAGGCCCTGTCAGGCTGTGCGGGCGCCGGGATCGACCCCTGTGCCGCACAGCAACGGCTGGTCACGCTGGCCCCGGGGCAACGGGTGGAGTTGCGCCTGCTCATGGGGCAGGCGGCGCGAATCGAGGACGCGCGCGACCTGATCACCCGCTATCGCAGCGCCGATCTGGACGCGGTGCTGGGCGAGGTGGCCACACATTGGAACGACCTGCTGGGTGCGGTGCAAGTCAAAACCCCCGACCGCGCCATGGATATCTTGCTGAACGGTTGGCTTTTGTATCAGACGCTCGCGTGCCGGATCTGGGCCCGGGCAGGGTTCTATCAGGCCAGTGGTGCCTACGGGTTCCGCGACCAGTTGCAGGACGGCATGGCGCTGACCTTCAGCCGGCCCGAGATGACGCGCGAACACCTGCTGCGCGCCGCCGCCCGCCAGTTTCCCGAAGGCGACGTGCAGCACTGGTGGCTGCCGCATTCGGGTCAGGGCGTACGCACCCGGATTTCGGATGACCGGGTCTGGCTTGGCTACAGCGTCGCGCGCTATGTCGCCATCACCGGCGACAGTGGCATTCTGGACGAACAGGTGCCGTTTCTGGAAGGCCCGCAACTGCCCCCCGGCGCGCATGACGAATTCTTTCAGCCAAGGGTGTCGGATCAGACGGCCAGCCTTTTTGAACACTGCGCCCGCGGGATCGACCAGTGTATCGCCCTGACCGGCGAGAACGGCATGCCGCTGATCGGGACCGGCGATTGGAACGACGGGATGAACCGGGTAGGCGAGGCGGGATCGGGCACCAGCGTCTGGCTGGGGTGGCTGCTGATCACCACCATCGACATGCTGATGCCACTGGCTATGCCACGAGACCCCGCGCGTGCGCAGACCTGGCGCGCGCATGCCGACCGTGTTCGCACAGCCATCGAGGCGCAGGCCTGGGACGGCGCATGGTACCGGCGCGGCACGTTCGATGACGGCACAGCCTTGGGGTCCGCCGCGTCGGATGAATGCCGGATCGACAGCATCGCGCAGTCCTGGTCGGTTCTGTCAGGTGCGGCGCAACCGGACCGTGCGGCGCAGGCGATGGCATCCGTTGACCAACATCTGGTCCGCAAAGATGCCAAGCTTGCGCTCTTGTTCACGCCACCCTTCGACCGCACAGCGCTCGACCCCGGCTATATCAAGGGCTACCCGCCGGGATTGCGGGAAAATGGCGGGCAATACAGCCATGCGGCGATGTGGGCGGTGCTGGCCTTTGCGCGCCTTGGTCAGGGAGAGAAAGCAGCCGAGCTGTTCGCATTGCTCAACCCCATCAATCATACGATGAACAAGCAAGACACCGCGCGCTATAAGGGCGAACCCTATGTGATTGCGGCCGACGTCTATTCCTCGCCGCAACACGAAGGGCGCGCCGGGTGGTCTTGGTACACCGGTTCGGCGGCTTGGATGTATCGGGCTGGTATTGAGGGGATAATGGGTCTGTCGCGCCAAGGCGATATGCTGCAGCTAAATCCCTCTATACCGCCGGATTGGCCGATTTTGTCTGTCACGTTACAAAATTCTCGAGGAAAGATTGTGATTCAGATCGACAATTCAGAGGCCAAGGGGCACGGAATTGCATTGGTAGAAGTTGATGGCGTCAAGACCGCGCATCAAGGTGGGCCGTTCCAAATACGCATTTCTGAAGGTTCAGTGATGGTCCGGCTGACGCTGGGACCAAGGGAACTTATTGGACTTTGAAGCCAACTGTCGTGTTGCCGTCAACAACGAGATGTGGAATTCGACAAAGCCGGCCGTAGTGCGTTGCCATCAAACCTGAGAAATTGCCCCTGAAATGGGAGTAGACAGACCATGGGGGCTATGTAGCGCGATTGTTAAGTCCCAACCCATGGACCTGCTTGAGGTCGTTATGGTTGAATGATTCAAACGCCCAAAAATTGCAGGCGATATGAGCAATCTCCATTGGCCGAACAATGACCAAATGGCGCGAGTTCGGTCGTTCTTTCCGAAGAGCCATGGCAAGCCGCACTTGGACGACAGGCGTATCCTGCGCGGAATTACTTCATTCAAACGCAATGATTTGCCTTGGTATGATGCCCCGAGAGAGTATGGTGCAGCCAGAACCCGCTACGACCGCTGGAACCGGTGGGGCGACAAGGGCGTTTTTGCGCGATTGATGGAAGGGTTTGTTTCCGCAGCCGCCGCTCCAAAAACAGGGAAGATCGATGCGACCTGTCTCAAAGCACACCCAGTGACCGCAAGCCCTGAGTTGAAAAAGGGGGCGCGTTCGTCTGATTGGTCGAGCCAAGAGCTGCATGGGCACCAAATTGCATGTCGTTACTGATAAGGATGGTCGCCAGATCAACTGCTTCATGAGGCCAGACGAGGTCAGCGATTACACTGGCGCGGCGGTATTGCTGAGCAGCCTTCCAGCTCGGCAATGGCTTCTGGCCGACCGGGATTGTGATGCCAACTGGTTCCGTGAAGGTTTGCAAAAAAGGCATGACGCCGCGCATGCCCGGCCGGAATCTGCGAGCAAAGCCCGTCAGGTACGACAAATGCCGCTACAAACGCCGCAACGGGATTGAGATCGTGTTCGGGCGACTGAAGGAGTGGCGCAGGGTTGCAACGGACCACGACAGATGCCCGAAAGCCCTTCTCGCAGCCATCGCCCGCGCCGCAACCGTCTTTTCCGGGCTTTTAAGATCACTGCGTCTGGAGCCTATCACGCTGAATTCACAAGATGGATCCATATCGCGACGATAGTCATCGGTGTCGGCCGTGGCGTTATCATTCGTGCGGAACAGCCGTGTTTTTCACCAGATAGAGCGAGCGTGCCAGCAGATAGCTTTCTACTGTCATAGCAGCGGTTGAAGTGTCATCGGTATCATGGCGGGTTTCGACCCCAGATACCCTCGTAGGTCCGGTGCTTCCACATCCGGCCGTAATGAAGATCAAGCTCCTGCGGATCGAAAGCCGCGAGACCGCTCGACCGATAAAGGGTGAGTTCGTTCAGACGCCATTCATGTGAACCGGCTAGGAAATCCACTCGGATGTAGTCGAAGTCCTTGCCCAACTCCTCGGCCATCGCAATCATTCCGGCCAGATCGTAAGGTGGCGGGCGGTGGGTTCCCGCCTCGTATCGCCCCATGACCAGGTTCATAGGCGTCCAGTCGGGATGGTAGTAGCTGAGCCGATGATCCCGAAAACGATCGGATTCGAAAAAGATGTAGACGGCTGTTCCGTCCATGACGGCGATCTTGACATCATCGGCAGGAGCGCCCTGCGCATTCAGTACCAGACGGTCGACCAAGATTTGCGGGCGTATGGGCTGGTAAGCCCACTCGTGTCTCCGCACACCGTGCCGACGCCGAAGCCACATTCGCGCCTCTGCAGCGATCCCGCGCCAATCGGGTGTCTCGTAGTCGTGGACGATCCGGACCCACCCCGACCCGTGATTGGCCTTGATCGCGACGCCAGTACCGCCTGCTTCCAGCAGAGCAGCGCTAGGACGTTCCGTCACCAGTACCCGATCAGGAACCAGCGCATTCGCCCGCTCCGCGCCAAAGCGCAGCGTCAGATAGTCGAGCAGCCGGACCTTGTCGCTAATGACTGGATAAACGGGGGCGCGGTCGTAAAGCTTCCGCCAGTTGGTCTTCTCGTTCATCGTCTGCGGATCGCGGAAGTCGGCTGGATGCCCGATAGCCTTGGCGAATCGACGTCGCAAAAGTGGATAGCCTGCCGCGCTGTCCAGCGCCGCCAGCGCGAAATCAAGTCCGGTTATGACGTACTGCAGAGGTGCTAGAAAAAGTTCTGCTGTGCCCGGACGCGATGGTACCTGCCAACCCATGGCCTAGGTCACCTGCACGTGGCCAAATATGTACTTGTCGATGAACCATCGCATCCCCAACAACACCGCATGAACGCGGCGAGTGTCAAGTTGCAATGCCAGGGCGGCAGGTTACTTGTGAACGCCGCAGAAGTTCGCGCCTGTCCATGCCGCGGTCCACACCCACACCCCACAAAGCGCCACCTTCAGAACCACGACACCCGCAAGCAGTCCCGCGCCGCTGCTCTCGCCCAGAGGCGCGGCTTTTCTGCCGCCTGACATCAAGCATGGGTAGGGCAGCAACGGCTCAGTCGGTAAGGCCGACCAATCGAGCAACTGCCAATAGGTGGGTTTGGCCAATCCATCCAGTCCCGACCGCTGCCACGCAGGATATGTTGTCGTACGGGGCATAGACGACGGTCCATGTGCCGCTGCGGGCGGCGGCCTGGAAATCCATCCGGGACCCACCTTTTCGCGGGACATTGAACCGAAGCTTCTCAGCATAGTCCTCGACAAAACTGATACCAACCGCTTCGGTCGTCGGGATCCTGCGCCACCACGTCAAGCAAACAGGCCCTGAACGGGCCGAGCTTGCCCCACCCCACCGGGCGTCCACACTTCGCGGGCGTGATCGCGCACCCGAGCGAACCCGTTTGGCCAATCGCACACCGGTCCCGGGCGAAATCATCAGGCGGCGCGCTGCCTCCCAACCCGACAGGCCATCATCGCTACAAAATTGAAAACGTTTAATATTGTCGAGCGGATGCGGTGCGGGCATGAAGTGATCCCCCTGAACAGGATCAATAACAACCACAGCCCCTTCGGAATCGCCCGATTCATCGCAATCGCAAATCGGACTAGGCTCAGGACTCATTGATCATATCCAGAAGATGACGATTGCTGCAATTGCGATGGCTGACATGAAGGTGTGGGCGCAGCGGTCGTATCGGGTGTGGATGCGGCGCCAGTCCTTCAGTTTGCCAAACATGTTCTCGAT
>JBBQXK010000008.1:0-116479 GCA_038209775.1 Rhodobacterales bacterium
AGCGGGGCCGCCGGAGGCAAGGGGTCGCCCCAGCCACCCGCGGGGTCAGCGTGTCACGCCCCCGACCCCGTGTAGTGGTGGTGTTCGAACGAGGGGTGCATCTCGACGTTCACGCCTTCGCGGGCATGGCGGAACAGCGACCGCCAGAACGGGTTGATGATGTAGCCTTCGCTTTGCAGGATCGTCTCCAGCGTGACCATCACCTCACGACGCGCGTCGGCATCGGCCAGCGACAGCGCCTTGGTCATCGCCGCATCGAACTCGGGGATGGCCATGCCGGTTTCATTCCACGACCCGGTCGAGACATAGGCGAAGGACATGTTCTGCACCGCCAGCGGGCGGTGGTTCCAGGTGGTGGACGAGAACGGATACTTCTGCCAGTCGTTCCAGAACGTCGATCCCGGCATGACGGTATGCTTGATTTTCATACCGGCGTCTTTCAACTGGGCCTGAACCGCAGCCGTCGTCGCCTGTTCCCAGCCGTCATCCAGCGAGATCACTTCGAACTCGGTGTCGGTCATGCCCGCTGCCGCCAGTGCCGGGGCCAGACCCGCAGCGTTGATGACCTGCGCGGGCAGTTTGGCATATTCCGGGTGAACCGGGCAGGCGTGGTGGTTTTCCGCCGTGGTGCCAAGGTTGTTGTACCCAAGTTCCAGCACCACCGCCGGATCGACCGCAAGCTGGATCGCCTGACGCAGCGCCTTGTCCTTGTAGAGGTCCGACGACGCCGAGTTCATCCGCACGACGATGGTCGATGCGGTCACCGCCTCCAGTTTGGTCCAGCCAAGCGCGTCCATCTGTTCGATGAAGTCGCCGACCGATTCGTAGTTGGTGTCGATCTCGTCCGAACCGGCCAGGGCCAGCATGGCGGACGGGTCGGTGCCAAAGTCGATGTAATGGATCTCGTCCAGGGGTGCCGTGCCGCCCCACCATGTGTGGCCTTCGGCGCGTACCAGGATTGCACGCTCGCCCACTGCCACTTCTTTGGGGAAATAGGGGCCGGTGCCGATCGGGTTGGTCGACGGATCCTGACCGTCGGTCAGGCTGGAATGGACGACGGCGGCCGGATAGTCGGACACGTTCGGGACAACCGCCACGTCCGAGGCCGATAGCATCAGCTTGACCGTCATGTCATCAACCTTGACGACAGCCCCGTCGCGCAGCTTGCTGACCATCTTCGGCGTGCCGTCTTCGTTGGTGGCGGCAGTGCCATCGGCATTGGTCACGGCAACCATCTCGGACAGACCGGGGAAGCGCGACGCCATCGCGTTGCCTTCGGCAGCGCCATCGGTCCAGCGGGCAAAGTTGCGCACCACATCATCGGCGGTGAACGCATCGCCGTTGTTCCAGGTCACGCCAGGGCGGACCTTCAGCGTGTATTCGGTGGCGTCGCCGTTCGCTTCCCAGCTTTCCAGCAGCCGGCCTTCAAAACTGCCGTCGGCGTTGTACTGGATCAGATACTCCAGCCAGCCGCGATAGATGTTGGCGATCTGCGGCCAGTCGGCCAGACGCGGGTCCTTGGCGCCCTTCACTTCCATGGCGCAGCGGACAATGCCGCCGACCTTGGCCTCTTGCGCGCGGACAGGTGCGGCAAGGCCAAGCATCCCATAAGCGGCGGCGGCGGACACACCCAGAGCGGTGGTGCGGGTCAGAAACTCGCGACGGTCCATCAGGCCCGCGCGGTGTTCGCGGGCAAACATCGCGGCGGCGGGGTGGATCGGCCCGTGAATCGGGGTCTGGTCGGTCATCGTCGTCTCCCTGTCGTGTCGGGGCCCGGCGCGAACGGCTGGCGTGCCGACGGATTGTTCTTTGCGGCGTTCCTCGGGGCCTTGGCAACGCCGCACGTGGCGATGACCCGCAGCCCGGGACGCATGTGCATTGCGCATGGTTTTTTCCGTGGCGTCAATCGCCGCTTTCGCCCATTGAAGGTCGATTTGCGACATAAAGACGGAATCCAATGTTTGAAAGCGACATAAGTGACTGGCGCGTGATCGCGCTCACGGTGCGCGGCGAAACGCCGAGGGGGATTTGCCGGTACGGTTGTGGAAGGCGCGGGTAAAATAGGCGGCCGAGGTGAACCCCAGACTGCCCGCGATCTGCCAGACCGGCAGGTCGGTTTCCGCCAGAAGCCGCCGCGCCTCAAAGATCAGGCGGTCGTGCAAAAGCGCCGAGGCCGGCTTGCCCGACGCCTGCCGGCAGCAGCGCGTCAGGTGCGTGGGGGTGACCCCCAAAGCCTGCGCGAAATCGCCCACCCCCATCCCCGACCGGAAATCCCGCTCCAACAGCGCCGCATAGCGCGCAACCAGCCGCCGCGCCGCATCGGGGGGTGCGATGTCACCCGCCGCGCGTTCGATCTGGCGCTCCAGCCAGACCCCCAACAGGCCCATGTAATGCCGCACCGCCCGGTCCGCCCCCGGACTGTTCGATGCGACCTCTCGCCCGATGGTGTCGAGCGTCACGTTGATTTCCTGCTGCGCATGGGTTTCACGGATGCGCAGGTGCTGGGGTTCCTTCGGCAGGGTCACCGACGTGCCCCGGCCAAAGAAAACGGCGGTACCGAACACCTGTGCGCCAACCTCGAACCCGTGCATGACGCCGGGTGGCACGAAGATCGCGTTGTTCGCCGTATAGCCGCGTGTCGCCCCGGACACGGTCACACGGCCCTGGCCCTTGGTGAACCACAACAAAAGCGGCTCCGAGATCGATCGCATCGCCTCGACACGCCAGCGGCCGCCTGCGGCAAGGCGCGGAATGGCGACCAGCCGCATGGGGGTCGGGGCCGTAAGATCCTGCATGGGCATTGCACCTTGAGGAAGAGTCGCAAGTTGACAGATAACCAGCCCTTGGCGGCAGACCCAAGCGAAAAGATGACGGCGCCGTGAACTTCGCGCGGCACTTTGCCCATGGATCGGCGGGTGTCAGCCGGAAATGACCGTTTGCCAGCCCCCCATCCTCCCACGGAACCAGGTGCGCTGACGCTTGGCATACTGACGCGTGGCGGCCTTGGCGGCCTCGGTCGCCTGCGGCAAGGACATCTCGCCCCGCAGATGCGCCACCAGTTCCGGTGCACCGATGGCCCTCGACCATGGCGCACCCGGTTGCCAATGGGGCAGGGCGGCGCGCACCTCATCCAGCGCGCCCGCCGCCAGCATCGCATCGAAACGCCGGTCAATCCGCCGGGCAAGGGTGTCACGGTCGGGCATCACCAGCAGCGCCTCGGCCCCGGACTCTGGCAACAGCGGCACCGTTGCGTCGCGCTGCCATTCGGCCAGCCCCCGACCCGTGGCGCGCAGCACCTCCCAGGCGCGCTGCACCCGCATGCGGTTGGCCCGGTCGATGCCCGCCGCCGTCGCTGGATCGACCCCGGCCAGCAACACCCCGATGCCGCCGCCCGCAAGCAGCGCATCCGCTTCGGCCCGCACCTCGGGTGGAATGGGGGGTATCGGGGCCAGCCCCTGCGTCAGCGCCGACAGATAAAGCCCGGTCCCGCCGACGATCACCACCGGGCGGTCCAGGAGCGGCGCCACCTCGCGCAGCCAGTGCCCGACCGAATAGTCCGCCCCCCGCGCCACATGACCGTACAGCGCATGGGGCAACGCAGCCTCTTCGCTGGCCGAGGGACGCGCCGTCAGGATGCGCCAGTCACCATGCACCTGCAGCGCATCCGCATTCACGATCACCCGCCCGTCACGGGCGGCAAGGTCCGCAGCCAGCGCCGACTTGCCCGACGCCGTAGGCCCCGCGATCAGCACCGGACGCGTCCGTGAAATCCCCGCCAGCATCTGCCCCGAACCCCGGTTGTACCCGCCCGCGTTTTCCCATATTTTGCGCAGCAGTCAAACTGGAACACAAAAGACGGGATCGCCCTCATGTCAGACACCCCCCCCGATCCTGCCACGACTTATGCCCGCGTGATGCTGAAAATCTCGGGCGAGGCGCTGATGGGCGATCAGGGATATGGACTGCACCCCCCCACCGTGGCCCGCATCGCGCAAGAGGTGAAGTCGGTTCACGACATGGGCGTCGAGATCTGCATGGTGATCGGCGGCGGCAACATCTTTCGCGGCCTGCAAGGCTCGGCGCAGGGGATGGAGCGGACGACGGCGGACTATATGGGCATGCTTGCCACCGTGATGAACGCGCTGGCGATGCAGGCAATGCTCGAATCGCTGGGCGTGTTCACGCGGGTGATCAGCGCCATCCCGATGGATCAGGTGTGCGAGCCCTATATCCGCCGCCGCGCCGTGCGCCACCTTGAGAAAAAGCGCGTCTGCATCTTTGCCGCGGGCACCGGGAACCCGTACTTTACCACCGACACTGCCGCCACCCTGCGCGCCAACGAGATGGCCTGTCAGGTGATCTTCAAGGGCACCAAGGTGGACGGAGTCTATGACAAGGACCCCAAGAAGCACGCCGATGCCAAACGCTATGACAACGTGAGCTATGATGAGGTGCTTCAGAAGAACCTTGGCGTGATGGACGCCAGTGCCATTGCGCTGGCCCGCGACAACAACCTGCCGATCATCGTGTTCTCGCTGGACGAACCGGGCGGATTCCGGGGGATTCTGGCGGGGCAGGGCACCTATACCCGGGTGGGAGGCAAGGATACGAAAGCGGCGCGCGGTTGACATGATCGCTGTCAGGTGACATCTTTATTGGTGACGTGTGTCATCAGGGACTGAGCCATGCGAAACGTGCCCCAACCCGCCGCCTCAAGGCCCGCCGCAGCCGTCGCGTCGGCGGGTTCCGTCAGGAAATCCGTCGTGGTCGCCCATGTTTTTGACGAGACGGCACTGCCGATTGCGGGCAGCTCCGGACAACCCACACCGGTCCGGGGCGCGGCCACAGCCTTGACGATCACCGGGCGCGCCTTTGCTGTGCTGGGTGTGGCCTTTGACGGCGATCCCGACGATATCTCGACCCTTGCCGTGCATGACCAGATCGCGCGGGGGCTGCCCGCGCGTGCGCTGCTCGGCATCGACGCAAAGCTGGCCGTGCTGGACGCGATGGACACTATCGGCCCCGCCATCGGCATCAGTGAGCGGACCTTTCACCGCTGGAAGAAACAGCCCCCCGGCACCCCCCTTGGCCCCGAGGTCAGCGGCCGGCTGTGGAAATTCGCTGAGATTCTGGCCCGGGCGACCGATGTTCTGGGTTCGCAGACTGCCGCCGAAAACTGGTTGCAGACGCCTGCGATGGCGCTGGACCGCCGCCGCCCGATCGACCTTTTGTCGACACCCGTGGGGGTCGTGGCGGTTGAGGAGTTGCTGACCCGGATCGAGTATGGCGTCTACACGTGAACAGCCTTCCACCGCCGCTTGGCAGCGGTGTGCTCCGGTTCTGGCGGCTTGACCTCGGTATTCACGCGGCGACGTGGGATAGCGGAGAGGGTAGCCGTCTGGTCGGCGGGCGATGGGGTCCCAAAGGTTTGCGGGCCGTCTATGCGTCGCTTGACCCCGCGACCGCAATTCTGGAAGTGGCCGTCCACAAAGGGTTCGACGTCCTGGATACCACCCCGCACGTCCTGACCTGCGCAACCGTCACCGACCCCGGCACTGTCCGCATCGTCGTGCCAGACGAAATTCCGAACCCCAACTGGCTGGTGGCGGGGCGTCCGACGCTGGGCCAGCAGGCCTTTGGTGCCGCCCTGATGGCTTCGGCCCTTTTCGTTCTGATCCCCTCGGTCGTGTCGCGCCACAGCTGGAACGTCATCTTCGACCCGGACCGCGCGGCGGGGGCCTATGGCACGGCGGTTCAGGAACCCTTTGCGCTTGATCCACGCCTGACCCCGCCGACCTGACACCGCCCCCCTACCCATCACGCCCCACCACTGCTAGAACCACCCGCGAAGCGAGGAGGAAGCCATGCCAGACGATCTCGACATCGACCTTGACGCCATCGAGCGGCGGATGGACGGCGCGATGACCAGTTTGCGCGTCGAATTCGGCAGCTTGCGCACCGGTCGCGCCAGTGCCTCGATCCTTGAGCCCATTCAGGTTGACGCCTATGGCCAGATGACGCCGATCAACCAGTTGGGCACCGTGAACGTGCCCGAACCCCGGATGGTGGTCATCAACGTCTGGGACAAGGGCATGGTTGCCAAGGTCGAAAAGGCCATCCGCGAAAGCGGCATCGGCATCAACCCGATCACCGACGGCCCGCTGATCCGCCTGCCGATCCCCGAACTGAACGAAGAGCGTCGCCGCCAGTTGTCCAAGGTGGCCGGCACCTACGCCGAAAACGCCAAGGTCGCGATCCGCAACGTGCGGCGCGACGGGATGGACCAGATCAAAAAGGCCAAGACCGCCGGCATGGCCGAGGATGACCAGAAGATGTACGCCGACGAGGTGCAGGAACTGACCGACAAGGCCATCCTTGCCGTCGACCGGGCGCTGGAATCCAAACAGCAGGAAATCATGCAGGTCTGACCGGCCACGCCACTGCACGGGAAAGGCCTGCCCTTGGCTGCCAAAGACCAACCCCTTCGCCATGCCGACCACGTCGCCATCATCATGGATGGCAACGGTCGCTGGGCCACGCAACGCGGCTGGCCGCGTCTGGTCGGCCACCGCCGCGGGGCCGAGCGGGTACAGCAGATCGTCCGCTGCGCCCCCGATCTTGGGATCAAGTGGCTGACGATCTATGCGTTTTCGACCGAGAACTGGAAGCGGTCCACCGAAGAGGTGCTGGGCCTCATGTCGATCTTTGCCCGCTATATCCAGCGCGAGGCTGACCGGCTGGCGGCCGAGGGTGTGCGGATGCGCTTCATCGGCGACCGCACAAGGCTTGACCCCAAGCTGCAACGCCTGATGGCGGGGATCGAGGCGCGGACGGCGGGCCTGACGCGGCTGAACCTGACGGTCGCGATCAACTACGGCGGCCGTGACGAGATATTGCGCGCCGTGCGGGCCGTGGCGCGTGAGGCCGCCGACGGGCGGCTGGACCCTGCCGATCTGACCGACGCCGCCCTGTCGGGCTGGCTGGATACGGCGGGCCTGCCCGACCCCGATCTGGTGATCCGCACCAGCGGTGAGACGCGCACCTCAAACTTCCTGCCCTGGCAGTCGGCCTATGCCGAATACGAATTCACCGAAACCCTCTGGCCCGACTTCACCCAAGCCGAGCTTGCCGCCATCCTTGACCGCTTTGCCGCCCGCGACCGGCGCTTTGGCGGGGTGGCGCGGTGAGTGTGCCCGCCCGCTGGCACGACCTGCGCACCCGGCTTTTGTCGGCGGCGGTGATGATCGGAGTGGGCGCGGTTGAACTCTGGCTGGGCGGGCCGACCTTTGCCGCACTGGTGATCGTGCTGACGGCGGGGATGGTGTGGGAGGTTGCGCGGATCACTGCCCCCGCGCACCGCGAGAACGCCGTGGCCCTGGGTCTGATCGCCGGGGCTGCGCTGCTGCTGGCCTTCACCAGCCGCGCCGAACTGGCAGCGGCGTTCCTGATGGCACCGGCCCTTGCCGTGGCCCTGACACCCCGGCGCGACCGCAGGCTGGCGGCGGGATGGGCGGCGGCGGTGATGGTGGCGGGCTATGGCCTTGTCACGCTGCGCGAGGCGGGCGGCACCGAGGCGGTGCTGTGGCTGATACTGGTGGTCGTGGTGTCGGACGTGATGGGGTACTTTGTGGGGCGTACCGTTGGCGGTCCGAAATTCTGGCCCAGCCTCAGCCCCAAGAAAACATGGTCGGGCACGGTTGCAGGCTGGGTCGGCGGCATTGCCGTGGCGGTGGGCTTTGTGGTGGCGGGGCATGCGTCGTGGTGGCTGGTCGTTCTGTCGCCGCTGGTGGCGCTGGCGGGCCAGATGGGCGACATCGCTGAAAGCTGGCTGAAACGCCGCGCCGGGGTCAAGGATTCGTCGCGCCTGATCCCCGGGCATGGCGGGCTTCTGGACCGGTTCGATGCGCTGACCGGCGCGGCGGTGTCGGTGATGGCGCTGGGGCTGTTCCTGAACCTGCCCTTGCCGGAACCCGCACCCTTTGCCACGGTAGCGGAGCCCTGACCCATGCGCAGCGTATCGGTCTTCGGGGCCACAGGGTCCATCGGCGAGAACACGTTTGACCTTCTGATGCGGGGCGGCGGGCCGGACGCCTATCGTACTGTGGCGCTGACCGGCGCGCGGAACATCACGCGGCTGGCCGAAATGGCCCGCGCCTTGCGCGCTGAGGTCGCGGTGACGGCAGAGGACGCGCTGCTGCCCGACCTTCGGGCAGCACTGGCCGGATCAGCCACCGAGGCCGCTGCTGGTCCGCAGGCGATTGCCGAGGCCGCCGACCGGCCCGCCGACTGGGTGATGAGCGGCATCGTGGGTGCCGCCGGCCTCGTGCCGGGGCTGAACGCACTGCGCAACGGCGGTACGCTGGCGCTTGCGAACAAGGAGAGCCTGGTCACGGCAGGGCCGCTTCTGCTGGCCACGGCTGCCACCTATGGGGCGCGTATCCTGCCGGTGGACAGTGAACATTCCGCCGTTTTCCAGGCCCTTGCCGGTGAGGATATCGCCGCGGTCGAGCGGGTGATCATCACCGCGTCGGGTGGGCCGTTCCGCACCTGGGACCGGGCGCGTCTGGCGGCGGCCACAGTGCGCGAGGCGGTGGCGCATCCGAACTGGTCGATGGGGCAGCGGATTTCGATCGACAGCGCATCGATGTTCAACAAGGCGCTGGAACTGATCGAGACCCGCGAATACTTTGGCTTTGCCCCCGCGCAGATCGAGGTGCTGGTCCATCCGCAAAGCATCGTTCACGCAATGGTGGGGTTTGTCGACGGCGGAGTGATGGCGCATATGGGCGCTCCCGACATGCGCCACGCCATCGGTTATGCCCTGCACTGGCCCGACCGCAAGCCCATCCCCGTGGCGCGGCTTAACCTCGCGCAGATTGGCAGCCTCAGCTTTGAAGCACCTGATCCTGAACGGTTTCCCGCGTTGCGGCTGGCCCGTGCCGTGATGGACACGCGCGGCCTTGCGGGCTGCGCTTTCAACGCGGCCAAAGAGGTGGCGCTGGACCATTTCATCGCAGGCGGACTGCGGTTTCCGGAGATGGCCGATGTGGTCGAGGCCACACTCGACCACCTTTCGCGCGGAAATAGCCTTGGAAAAGCCGCCTCGACCCTTGAGGAGGTACAGGCGATGGACCATCTCGCACGAAAGACCGCCAGCGAAGCGGTCGTCACACGGCAGCAAAGCAGGTAACCCTTGGATCTGATCGGCCTTATCCCCAGCTTCGGCAACCTTGCCTTCACCATCGTGGTCTTTGTGGTGGCCCTGTCGGTCATCGTGGCAGTCCACGAATACGGGCACTACATCGTGGGCCGCTGGTCGGGCATCCATGCCGATGTATTCTCACTGGGGTTCGGGCCGGTACTGTTCCGCCGGACCGACAAGCGCGGCACCCGCTGGCAACTGGCGGCGCTGCCCCTTGGTGGCTATGTCAAGTTCCGCGGTGACGCCGATGCGGCCTCGGGCAAGGACGGCGCAATGATGTCGCGCCTATCACCCGAAGAGCGGCGGCGCACGATGCACGGCGCACCCCTGTGGGCGCGGTCGGCCACGGTGGCGGCGGGACCGGTGTTCAACTTCATCTTCTCGATCGTGATCTTTGCGGGCTACTTCCTTATCAACGGTATCAGCGGCGATACCCCGGTGGTGGGCAGCCTGAAACCGACCCCCTATGCCAACGAATCCCTTCTTCCGGGTGATCGCATCACCGCCGTCAACGGCATCGACACCCCCGACATGGAGAAGTTTGTAGAAGTCGCACGTGCCCTGCCGCCGACGCCTGCAGTGGCCTACACGGTGGACCGGGCGGGGCAGGTGGTGACCTTCGACGGCCCCTATCCCTTCCCCCCGTTGGCCGACCGGGTGCAACCGCAATCGGCGGCGCAGGATGTGGGGGTGGCGGCGGGCGACGTGGTGCTGTCCATCGACGGCACACCGGTGACAAGCTTTGACGAATTGCGCACCATCGTCGGCGCGTCTGACGGCAAGCCGCTTTTGCTGAACGTCTGGCGCGCCGGGGAAACGGTGGACATCGCCCTTGTGCCCCGCCGGATGGACCTGCCGAAACCCGAAGGCGGGTTTGAAACGCGGTGGCTGATCGGGCTGTCGGGGGGCCTCGTGTTCGTGCCCGAAACCCGCACGCCGGGGGTGTTCGAATCGGTCAGCCTCGCGGGTCAGGAAACCTGGCGCATCGCCACCACCTCGCTGTCGGGGTTGTGGCACATGGTGTCGGGCGCAATTTCGTCGTGCAACCTGCAGGGCCCCATTGGCATTGCCGAAACCTCGGGTGATGCGGCGTCGCAGGGGGTGGAAAGCTTTATCCTGTTCATCGCGATGCTGTCCACTGCCGTGGGCCTTCTGAATCTGTTCCCGGTCCCGGTGCTGGACGGCGGCCATCTGGTGTTCCACGCCTTTGAGGCCGTGACGGGCCGCCCGCCCAGCGACCGCGCCCTGCGGATCCTGATGACGGCGGGGATCACGCTGGTGCTGGGGCTGATGGTTTTCGCGCTTGGCAACGATCTGTTCTGTCCCTGAGCGCAATCTGTCATCAGTGCCGCCGCAGACTTGCCACAATCGCGGATTAGAAAGCCGCCATTCGTGGGTGAGGAGTGGCGTCAGATGCAGACCATGGTTCAAGGATATCGCGGCTTGCGGCTGTTGGTGAACCTGAACTGGGGTCACCTGTTTTCGGTCTGCATCATCCTGATCTCGATGTTCACCTGTGCCTTCGCCATCGACGCGATGACACCGCGCTGAACCGCCGGTACCAACTTATCAACAGCCATCTTGCAGGCCCTTGCAGCGATTGCCGAAACCCCTCGTCGCCGCTTTTGACAAGCCCCGCCATACCCGTTAGTCAGACCTGAGACGTAGTTTGCAGGCGAGGCTAGACGATGGATGTTGCGGCAGGAACCACCATGACGCGCAAGATGTTGGGCCTGTCACCCCTCCGCCGGGCGCTTTTGACGGTTTTCCTTGCCCTTGCAACGCTTTGCATTGGAACCTTGACACAGGCCCGCGCCCAGACCTTTTCCTTTTCGAACGTTGTCATCGAGGGCAACGAGCGCGTTGATCCTTCGACCATCCTCGCATTCGCGGGAATCGGGCGCGGACAGCCGGTTACGGCGGGGGGGCTGAATGATGCCTACCAGCGTCTGGTCGACGCCAATCTCTTTGAAACTGTCGAACTTGTGCCACAGGGTGGAACGCTGTTGATCCGGGTGCAGGAGCTGCCCACGATCAACGTGATCGACTTTCAGGGCAACAAGCGGCTGAAGGACGAGGCCCTGGCGGCCATCGTCCGCTCACAGGCCCGGCGCGCCTATTCGCCCTCGCAGGCCGAGGCGGACGCGGCGGCCATCACCGACGCCTACGAAGAGGCGGGCCGCTATGCCGCCACGGTCGAACCCCGCATCATCCGCCGCGATGGTAACCGCGTCGATCTGGTGTTCGAAGTGCGCGAAGGTGCCGTCGTCGAGGTCGAGCGTCTGGCGTTTGTCGGCAACCGCGCCTATTCCGACCGCCGCCTGCGTCAGGTGCTGCAGACCAAGCAGGCCGGCCTGTTTCGCCAACTGATCGGGCGCGACACCTTTTCGGCCGACCGCGTGGAATTCGACAAGCAGCTTTTGCGCGACTTCTACCAATCGCGCGGCTTCATCGACTTTCAGGTTCTGGATGCCGGTTCCGAAATCACCCGCGAACGCGATGCGTTCTTCATCACCTTTACGGTGCGGGAGGGTCAAAGCTACCGGATCGGTGATGTGTCGACCGTGTCCGAGGTTGAGGGCATTGATGCAGCCGAATTCGGGGCGCTGGTCAAGTTGCGCCCGGGGGTCACCTATTCGCCGTCGATCATCGACACCAACATCACCCGGCTGGAGGGCCTTGCGCAACGCAAGGGGCTGAACTTCATCCGGGTTGAGCCGCGGACCACGCGGAACGACCGCAATCTGACGCTGGACATCGAGTTTGCCATCGTCCGGGGCGAGCGGATCTTTGTCGAACGCATCGACATCGAGGGCAACACCACCACCCGTGACGACGTGGTGCGCCGCCAGTTCCGCAGCGTCGAGGGTGACCCCTTCAACCCGCGCGAAATCCGCCAGGCCGCCGAACGCATCCGCGCGCTTGGCTTTTTCACCACGGCTGATGTCGAGGCTGAACCGGGGTCGGCGCCCGATCAGGTGGTGGTCAACGTGGACGTGGCCGAGCAACCAACCGGCACATTGGGCTTTGGCCTGACCTATGGCGCGGATTCCGGGCCGGGCATATCGGTCAACTTCGAAGAGACGAACTTTCTCGGGCGTGGCCAGACAGTGGGCCTGAGTGTGCAGTCGGGCACCGACAACGCTGACGCCAGCTTCAACTTTGCCGAACCGGCCTTCCTTGGGCGCGATCTGCGGTTCGGGTTGGAACTGTACTACCGCGAGACTGACAACCAGAATTCGGCCTACAGCACCCGCAACCTGGGCTTTCGCCCGTCGCTTGGGTTTCCCGTGGGCCAGAACACACGTCTTGACCTGCGCTATCGGATATCCCAGGACGAGATCAGGAACGTGCCCGTCGGCAGCTCGGCCATTCTGCAGCGCGAGGGGGCACTGGGCGCTCTGGTCACCTCATCGCTTGGCTATACGCTCAGCTATGACACGCGTCGCACGGGGTTGAACCCCAAGGGTGGCGTGCTGTTCCGGTTCTCGCAGGATTTTGCGGGGCTGGGCGGTGACACGACCTATGTCTCTACGACGGCCCTGGCACAGGTCGAACAGCGTATCCTGAACGACGATGTGACGCTGCGCGCCGTGTTCGAGGGGGGCGTCCTTGCCACCAGCGGCGACAGCCCGTCGCGGCTGACCGAGCGGTTCTTTGGAAACGGCAAGATCCGGGGTTTCGAAGGCAATGGCATCGGCCCGCGTGATCTATCGTCGCCGAACCAGGATGGGCTTGGCGGCAATGCCTTTGTCGCCGCCCGGTTCGAGGCCGAGTTTCCGGTGGGTCTGCCGGAAGAGTACGGCATCCGGGGCGGCGTGTTCCTGGACGTGGGCTCGGTCTGGGGCCTGGATGACCGCAATGGAACCGGCGCGCAGCCGAATGGCGATGCACTTGTCGATGACAGCTTTCAGCTGCGGTCGGCCATCGGGGTGTCGATCTTCTGGACGACGCCGATCGGCCCGTTGCGGTTCAACCTGTCCAAGGCGCTGGAAAAGCAGGACTATGACAACGAGCAGACCTTTGATCTGACGATCTCGACCTCATTCTGATGCGCGTGGCGCTGGTCCTGGCGGCGGCGCTGTTGCTGCCAACGGGGGGCATGGCACAGGAGGTGATCCCGCAAGAGGCACCCCGCGCGCCGGTACCGCCGCCGGTGCTCGTGGTGAACCAGGACGCGATGTTTGAGCAATCGGCGTTTGGGCGCGCTGCCAAGACCCGACTTGAAGCGGCATCGGCGACGCTTGTATCCGAAAACCGCGCGATCGAAGCCGCGCTGGAAGCGGAAGAGCGCAGCCTGACCGAACGGCGTGCCAACCTGCCACCTGCCGAGTTCCGCGCCCTGGCCGAGGCGTTCAACACCAAGGTGGAAGGCATCCGAAAGGCGCAGGATTCCAAGTCGCGGTCGATCACGCGCGTGCGCGACGAAGACCGTCAGCAGTTCTTTGCCGCCGCAGCACCGGTCCTGGAACAGATCCTGCGCGAACAGGGTGCCGTGGTGGTGCTGGAACGACGGCAGGTCGTCCGCAGCCTGGAGCGGATCGACATTACCGCCCTTGCCGTCCGGCGAATGGATGAAGAGATCGGCACTGGCACATTGTCTGCCGAGCCGCCGCAACCCTGACAAACCCGGCCGGTGCGGGCTGTCGCCGACTTGCCGCGTGCGGTGTGACTTGCTACTCAGAAATC
Organism: Rhodobacterales bacterium; assembly: GCA_038209775.1. Lineage (GTDB taxonomy): Bacteria > Pseudomonadota > Alphaproteobacteria > Rhodobacterales > Rhodobacteraceae > JBBQXK01. Next base: position 13,892 of record JBBQXK010000008.1, read on the forward strand.
AGGACCGTCAAGAAGGACACCGCGATGCCTGCAGACCATCCGGCGACCCCCGCCCTAGGCACTGCTTCCACCACTGCCGACCTTGACCTGATCCAGCGGATCATTCCACACCGCTATCCGTTTCTGCTGATCGACCGGGTGCGCGATGTGGTGGTTAACCAGTCCTGCGTCGGCATCAAGAACGTCACCTACAACGAGCCGCAGTTCCAGGGCCATTTCCCGGGGATGCCGATCCTGCCCGGGGTCATGATCATCGAGGCGATGGCGCAGACGGCGGGTGTGCTGGTCGGGTTGTCGATGGATCTGGTGGACCGCAACGCCAAGGTGTTCTTCATGGGCGTCGAGGGGGCCAAGTTCCGCCGCAAGGTGATTCCCGGCGACGTGCTGGAACTGCATGTCAAGGCGTTGCGCGGTGGAGGCCGGGTGTGGAAATTCGAGGGCCGCGCCATGGTCGGGGCCGAGCTTGCCTGTGAGGCGATCTATACTGCGATGTTCGAAGTGCCCAAGGCATGACCCACCCCACGGCCCGTATCCACCCCACGGCCCTGGTCGATCCGGCGGCAAGCATCGGTGCAGGGGTTGCCATCGGCCCCTTCGTGGTGATCGGCCCCGAGGTGACGCTGGCACCCGGTGTCACGGTCAAATCCCACGCCGTTGTCACCGGCTGGACCGACATCGGCGAGGGCAGCACGATCTTTCCCTTTGCGACCGTGGGCGAGGTACCGCAGGATCTGAAATATGCGGGCCAGCGCACCCGGCTGTCCGTCGGTGCCCGCTGCCGCATCCGCGAAGGGGCGACGCTGAACACCGGCACCGAGGGCGGCGGCGGCGTGACGCGGGTGGGCGATGACTGCCTGATCATGACCGGCGCGCATGTGGGCCACGATGCCCAGATCGGCAACCGGGTGATCCTTGTCAATCATGTGGCGATTGCCGGGCATTGCCATTTGGGGGATGACGTGATCGTGGGCGGCCTGTCGGGCGTCCACCAATTCGTGCGCATCGGGCGCGGGGCGATCATCGGGGCGGTCACCATGGTGACGAACGACGTCATCCCCTTTGGTCTGGTGCAGGCCCCGAGGGGAGAGTTGGACGGGTTGAACCTTGTCGGCCTGAAACGCCGGGGGGTCGAGCGGGCCGAGATCACCGCGCTGCGGGCGGCCTATCAGATGTTGGCGCAGGGGGATGGCACGTTCCTTGACCGCGCGCGCAGGCTGGCCGATGAAACCGACAGCCTTCATGTGCGCGAGTTGACCGACTTTATCCTGTCGGCTTCCGACCGCAGCTTTCTCACCCCCAAATGACCGGCCGCACCGCGCTGATTGCCGGCCGTGGCACCTTGCCCGCCACGCTGTTCAGCGCCGCCGCCACCCCCCCGTTCGTGGCCGCAATCGAGGGGTTCCCCCCCGATGGCCTGACCCCCGACCTGACCTTTCGTCTTGAACGTCTGATGCCATTCCTTGCCGCGCTGCATGATGCGGGGGTCGATCGGGTGGTCTTCGCAGGGGCCGTCACCCGCCCCGCCAGCATCGAGGCCGGCCTGGTCGATCCGGCCACCGCAACCGTCCTGCCAGCACTTCTGACAGCAATGCGGGCAGGCGACGACGACGCGCTGCGCGCCGTGATCGCGTTGTTTGAAGGAAATGACCTTGCCGTTGCAGGCCCGGGTGACCTTGCCCCGGACCTCATGCCGGCCGCGGGCCTGCTGACCGGCACCCTGTCGGCCCGGGATGAGGCTGACGCCGCCCGTGCCGCGCTGATCGTCGATGCCCTTGGCCGCGTCGATGTGGGGCAGGGGGCTGTGGTGCAGCAGGGCCTTTGCCTTGCGGTCGAGGCACTGCCGGGCACCGATGCGATGCTGGCCGATGTGGCGCGCATTGCCCCCGCGCTGCGCCCCGGTTCGGCCATGGGAAGGGGTCTGTTGTACAAGGCCCCGAAACCCGGGCAGGACCGCCGCATCGACCTGCCCACCATCGGCCCAGCCACCGTGGCCGCAGTGGCGGGTGCGGGCCTTGGTGGCATTGCGTTTCAGGCAGGGGGCACCATTCTTCTGGACCGCGCCGCCACCATCGCCGCCTGTGACGCGGCGGGCCTGTTCCTGTGGTCGCGCGCACCATGAAGCTGTTCCTCGTGGCAGGCGAGCCTTCGGGTGACCGGCTGGGGGGCGCGCTGATGGCCGGGCTGGCTAGCCTCGCCCCCGGGATCGCCTATGACGGCATCGGCGGGCCCGAGATGGAGCGGCAGGGACTGCACAGCCGATTTCCCATGCAAGAGTTGTCGGTGATGGGCATTGCCGAGGTGCTGCCGAAATACCGGCACCTGAAACGCCGCATTGCCGAGGTGGCGGCGGCGGTGATTGCCATGAACCCCGACGCCCTTGTCACCATCGACAGCCCCGATTTTTGTCTGCGCGTGGCAGCACTGGTCAAGGCGGCGCGGCCCGATCTGCGGACGATCCACTATGTGGCACCTTCCGTCTGGGCGTGGCGGCCCGGGCGCGCGGCGAAAATGGCGCGGGTGATCGACCACGTTCTGGCGCTGTTGCCGTTCGAGCCGCCCCTTATAACCGCCGCCGGCATGACCTGCGATTTCGTGGGCCACCCTGTGGTCGCCGAACTGCTGGCCACACCGCGCGAATCAGACGTGTTGCGCGGGTCCAGCCCGCTGATCCTGGCCCTGCCCGGATCGCGCAAGGGCGAGGTTATCCGTCTGGCTCCCGTCATCGGCACGACCCTTGCCTTGTTGAAGCCCCGCTTTCCCGGCCTGCGCGTGGCCTTGCCGACGGTGCCGGCGCTTGGCCCCCTTGTCCGCGATCTGGTGCGCGACTGGCCGGTTCGCCCCGAGGTGATCGAACAGGCGGACCGCAAGCGTGCGGCTTTTGGCGCGGCGGATGTCGCGATTGCAGCGTCGGGCACAGTATCGCTGGAACTGGCTGCGAATGCCTGCCCGATGGTGATTGCCTATGACATGCACCCGATCACCCTGTGGTTGATGCGGCGCATGGCGCAGGTGGATACGGTGACGCTGGTGAACCTTGTCAGCGAAACGCGCGTCGTGCCCGAGTTCATCGGCCGCGACTGCCGAGCCGCCCGCATCGCCCCCGCCCTTGCACGGCTTTTGACCGACCGGCAGGCGCAAGAGGCACAGCGCGAAGCGATGGCGGTGACGATGCTACGATTGGGGCAGGGGGGCGAGGCACCGGGGGTGCGGGCCGCGCGGTCGGTGCTGTCAGTCCTCGGCGCGTAGCGCAGGGTTTACCCCGCCAACCACCGCGACCGGCGGGGTGAACCCCGCCCTACCGCCCCCGCCAGATCCAGCCGCCGCCCAGTACCCGTGACCCCTCGGGTGCATAGAACACGCAGGCCTGACCGGGGCTGACCCCCTCTTCCGGGGACAGAAGCTCCACCTCGGCCTCGGTGTCCGACAAGGGCCGGATCACCGCCTCACGCGGGAGGCGGGTGGACCGGACGCGTGCCATCACAGGCCATTCGGTGCGCGAGGTCAGGGGCGCGTCGCCCAGCCAGTTGATTTCGCGCAGCGGCACCACACGGGTCGACAGCGCCGCCTTCGGCCCTACGATCACCCGCCGCGTCGCGGGGTCCAGCCGCACGACATACAACGGATCCTCCAGCCCCCCGATCCCCAGCCCCTTACGCTGTCCGATGGTATAGTGGATCACCCCCCGGTGCGTGCCCAGAACGGTCCCCGCCATATCCACAATCTCACCCGGGTCCGCCGCCCCCGGCCGCAGCTTTTCGATCACTGCCGCATAATTGCCGTCGGGAACGAAACAGATGTCCTGACTGTCCGGCTTGTCCGCCACCGGCAGCCCGAACCGCGCGGCCAACGCCCGCGTTTCGGCCTTCGACTGCAGATGCCCCAACGGGAAGCGCAGGTAATCCAGTTGTGCCGGGGTGGTCGAGAACAGGAAATAGCTTTGATCCCGCGCCGCATCCGCCGCTTGGTGCAGTTCCGCCCCCGCAAGCCCCATTTTGCGCTGGATGTAATGCCCGGTCGCCATGCAATCGGCATCCAGATCGCGCGCGGTTGCCATCAGGTCCTTGAACTTCACCCGCTCGTTGCAGCGGATACAGGGCACCGGCGTGGCCCCCGCAAGATAGGCATCGGCAAACTCGTCGATCACCGCGTCGCGAAAGATGTTCTCGTAATCCAGCACATAATGCGGAAAGCCCATCGTCTCGGCCACCCGGCGCGCGTCATGGATATCGCGCCCGGCACAGCAAGCCCCCTTTTTCGCAAGGGCCGCGCCGTGGTCATAAAGCTGCAGGGTCACCCCCACCACATCATACCCCTCAGCCGCCAGCACCGCCGCCACCACCGACGAATCAACGCCGCCCGACATCGCCACCACGACGCGGGTATCGGCAGGGGCCTTGGGCAGGCCCAGCGAATTCAGGGGTTGGTCAAGCATGTGCGGGGCCACCTTTCAGACCCGCTGCAATATAGGAAAATGCAACACACTCGCAACCCACGCGTTTCACCCTTGCTTAAGCGTGATCCGCCTAGAGTGGCCGTCAAGAGATGAGGGTTCCGTGATGTATCTCAAACGTGTTGACGGTCCGCGTCAGATCACCCTGCCGGACGGCAGCGTGCTGTCGCGCGCCGATCTGCCTCCGGGCGACACCCGTCGTTGGGTGGCCAGCCGCAAGGCAGTCGTGGTGCGGGCCGTGGTCTATGGTCTGATCACCGAATCCGAGGCGCTGGAACGCTATGCGTTGTCGCCCGAAGAGTTCGATCTGTGGCGCCGCGCGATCGAGACGCATGGCGAGGCGGCCCTCAAGGTCACCACGATCCAGAAGTATCGACAACTTTAGGTTGTTTTTCACTCAGGCTCTGGCAGAGTAACGCTCGATTAACCATTGGCCTCCAATGTCGTTAACAATGATGGCGCTGATGCGGAGTTTTGAAGATGCGGTTGCTGCTGGTTGAAGATGACCCCACCACCTCGCGCAGTATCGAATTGATGCTGACCCACGCGAACCTGAACGTCTATTGCACCGACCTTGGCGAGGACGGGATCGACCTGGCCAAGCTGTATGACTACGATCTGATCCTGTTGGATCTGAATCTGCCGGACATGTCTGGCCACGATGTGCTGCGACAGTTGCGCATGGCACGGATCGACACGCCGATCCTGATCCTGTCCGGATCTGACGATACTGACAGCAAGATCAAGGGCTTCGGCTTTGGTGCCGATGACTATATGACCAAGCCCTTCCATCGTGAGGAGCTGGTCGCGCGCATCCACGCGATCATCCGACGGTCCAAGGGCCACGCGCAATCGGTGATCCGTACGGGCAAGGTGGCGATCAACCTTGATGCCAAGACCGTGGAGGTTGAAGGCAAGACGGTGCATCTGACCGGCAAGGAATATCAGATGCTGGAACTGCTGTCCTTGCGCAAGGGCACCACGCTTACCAAGGAGATGTTCCTTAATCACCTGTACGGCGGGATGGATGAGCCGGAACTCAAGATCATCGACGTGTTCATCTGCAAGTTGCGGAAAAAGCTGGCCGAGGCGACCGGCGGGCAGAACCACATCGAAACGGTCTGGGGTCGCGGCTATGTGCTGCGCGATCCGGGTCCGGCCACTGCGATGCCGCGTCTTGCCATCGGCGCCTGACTTGTCCTGACCCCGCCCTGCCCCTATGCATTGGGCATGGGCGGGGAGGGTGCGGATGACGGGCGGGACAGCCATCGACGAGATGACCGAGGGGCAGGCGATGGCCGAATGGGCTATCCTGGTGCCGCGCGTGCTGGATGCCAACCGGGCCTATCACCGTGACGATGCGCCGGACCTGACGGATGCCGAATACGACCTGATGAAACGGCGGCTGGCAGCGCTTGAGGCAGCATTTCCGGCCATCGAGCGGGCAATGACGATGCAAAGCCCGACCGGGATGGTCGGCGCACCTGTGGCCGAGGGATTCACTAAGGTCACCCATGCGGTGCCGATGCTGTCGCTGGAAAATGCCTTTGATCCCGGTGATGTGACCGATTTCGATGACCGCATCCGCCGGTTTCTGGGCCATCAGGATGCCATCGCGTACACCGCTGAACCAAAGATCGACGGCCTGTCTCTGTCGTTGCGCTATGAGGGCGGTGTCCTGGTGCAGGCAGCCACAAGGGGCGATGGCGAGACGGGCGAGAATGTCACCGAAAACGCCCGCACCATTGCCGATATCCCGACGCAGCTGACCGGCGCACCCACGATCCTTGAGGTGCGGGGTGAGGTTTACATGTCGCATGCCGACTTTGCTGCGCTGAACGCCCGGCAGGTGGCAAAGGGCGACAAGACCTTTGCCAACCCCCGCAACGCCGCCGTAGGCAGCCTGCGCCAGCTTGACCCCACCATCACCGCCGCGCGACCGCTGCGGTTTTTTGCCTACACCTGGGGGGCGCTGTCGGAACCGCTGTCGGACACCCAGACCGGGGCCATCGCGCATCTGGCCACCTTGGGGTTTCCGACCAATCCCCTGACCCACCGCGTCACCGGCCCCGAGGCGTTGCTGGCGCAGCACGCGCTGATCAAGGGACAGCGGGCGACGCTTGGCTATGATATCGACGGCGTCGTCTACAAGGTTGACGATCTTGCCCTGCAGGCGCGGCTCGGGTTCCGCTCGAACACCCCTCGTTGGGCCATCGCGCACAAGTTTCCTGCCGAACTGGCCTGGACCCGGCTTGAGGCTATCGACATCCAGGTCGGGCGAACCGGGGCACTGTCCCCCGTTGCGCGCCTGTCGCCGGTTACGGTCGGCGGGGTCGTCGTGCAGAACGCGACCTTGCACAATGAGGATTACATCGCCGGGCATGGCGCCAAGGGCCAGCCCATCCGCGAGGGGCGCGATATCCGGGTGGGCGACTGGGTGCAGGTTTACCGGGCGGGCGACGTGATCCCCAAGGTGGCCGATGTTGACCTGGCGCGTCGGCCTGCGGACGCCGTGCCCTATGTGTTCCCCGACACCTGTCCCGAATGCGGCAGCCCTGCGGTGCGTGATCCGGGCGATGCCGTACGCCGCTGCACCGGCGGCCTTGTCTGCCCGGCACAGGCGGTTGAGCGGCTGAAGCATTTCGTGTCACGCGGGGCCTTCGATATCGAGGGGTTGGGGGCCAAGCAGATCGAGATGTTCTTTCGCGATGAGGATCTTGCGGTCAAGGCACCCGCCGATATCTTCACCATTGCCGCAAGAGACGCTGACAACCCATTGCGAAAGCTGAAAAACCGCAATGGATTTGGTGATCAGTCAACGGCCAACCTCTTTGCGGCGATCGACGCGCGCCGGTCCGTGCCGCTGGACCGCTTCATCTTTGCGCTTGGCCTTCGCCATGTGGGCGAGGTTGCCGCAGGTGTGATCGCCCGCCACTATGGCACATGGGACGCGACCGAGGCTGCGCTGACGGCGGCGCAGGTTGGCGAGGGGCCTGAATGGCAGGATCTGACGTCGGTTGACGGCGTGGGTGATGTTCTGGCGGCCAGTCTGGTGACCGCCTTTGCCAACCCGGCCGAACGCGCGGCCATCGACGCGCTTGCCACCCATCTGACGATCACCCCCGTCGCCCCCCGTGCCCGCGCCGACAGCCCTGTTGCGGGCAAGACCGTGGTGTTCACCGGCACACTTGAACGGATGAGCCGGGCCGAGGCCAAGGCGCGGGCCGAGACACTGGGGGCCAAGGTGGCCGGGTCGGTCAGTGCCAAGACCGATTATCTGGTGGCCGGGCCGGGGGCGGGGTCCAAGGCGAAAGAGGCCGCGCGCCTGGGTATCACGGTGCTGGACGAAGCCGCCTGGCTTGCCCTTGTCGGCGACGCATGAGCCGCCCGGAAATCCTGTTCCCCCTGTTCGCAGGCCTTGAAACGCTGCCCGGCGTCGGCGCGCGGATTGCCGAGGCGCTGCAGGGTCTGGGGGTTGAGCGGCCCAAGGACCTTCTGTTCCTCTTGCCACATTCCGGCATCGACCGCACCCGCCGCAATTCGCTGCGCGAGGTGACACCGCCCGCCACCGTGACGGTCGAGGTCACCGTCGGCGCGCATAACCCGCCCAAGACCCGCGGGCGGCCATACCGGATTTTCGTGCGCGATGAGGTGCTTGAGTTTCAACTGGTCTATTTCCACGCGCGTGCCGAGTTTCTGCAGGCGCTGCTGCCCACCGGCCAGCGCAGGCTGATCTCGGGCAAGGTCGAACTGTTCGACGGCATGGCCCAGATGGTGCATCCCGACCATGTGCTGCGCCTGGAGGAGGCTGCTGACCTGCCGGCCTATGAGGCTGTCTATCCCCTGTCGGGCGGCCTTACCCAAAAACAGGTGGCCAAGGCCTGTGCCGGCGCGCTGACCCGTGCCTCCGATCTGGCCGAGTGGATCGACCCTGGTCTGATGCAGCGCGAAGGCTGGCCCTCATGGCGGCAAGCCGTTACCAAAGCCCATGCGCCCGCCACTGCCGCCGACCTTGCCCCCGATGCCCCGGCACGACAGCGTCTGGCCTATGACGAGCTGTTCGCCCATCAGTTGACCCTGTCGCTGGCCCGCGCCGCGATGCGCCGGGGCAAGGGTGTGGCAACCAGGGGCACCGGCATGCTGCAGGCGCGGGTTCTGGGAAACCTGCCCTATGCCCCCACCGCCGCCCAGACCCGTGCCGTGGCCGAGATTGCCGCCGACATGGCGGCCCCTCTGCGGATGAACCGGCTGCTGCAGGGCGATGTCGGGTCAGGCAAGACACTGGTGGCGCTGTTGGCACTGGTGGTCGCGGCAGAGGCGGGGGGGCAGGGCGTGCTGATGGCCCCGACCGAAATCCTTGCGCGCCAGCACCTTGAGGGGCTGATGCCGCTGGCCGAGGCAGCGGGCCTGCGCCTTGCCATCCTTACCGGCCGCGACAAGGGGGCCGAGCGTGAGGGCAAGCTTGCCGATCTGGCGGCGGGGCTGATCCACATTCTGGTGGGCACTCATGCCGTGTTCCAACGCGATGTGGTGTTTGACGACCTGCGCCTTGTGGTGGTCGACGAACAGCACCGCTTTGGCGTGGCACAGCGGATGGAGTTGGGGGCAAAGGGGACGGCGACCGATGTGCTGGTGATGACCGCCACGCCCATCCCGCGCAGTCTGGCGCTGGCCAGTTACGGCGACATGGATGTGTCGGTGCTGGATGAAAAGCCGGCGGGCCGGCTGCCGGTGAAAACCGCGCTGATCGCCGCCGAGCGGATGGATGAGGTGGTGGCGCATCTGGCCCGCGCGGTGGCCGAAGGGCGGCAGGCCTATTGGGTCTGCCCCTTGGTCGAGGATTCCGAGGTGATGGACCTGACCTCGGCGGAAGCGCGCTTTGCCGCACTGCGGGCGGCGTTCGGTGACGGGGTGGTGGGCCTTGTCCACGGCCAGATGCCCGCCGCCGACAAGGACGCCGCGATGGCGCGGTTTGTTTCGGGTGACACCAAAGTGCTGGTGGCCACAACGGTGATCGAGGTGGGGGTGAACGTGCCCAATGCGTCGATCATGGTGGTCGAGGGGGCCGAAACCTTTGGTCTGGCGCAGTTGCACCAGTTGCGCGGGCGGGTTGGGCGGGGGGCAGCCGCGTCGACCTGTCTTTTGATGTATCAGGCACCGCTTGGTGAAAGCTCGGCCCGCAGGCTCAAGACCCTGCGCGATACCGAGGATGGGTTCCGCATTGCCGAAGAGGATTTGGCAATGCGCGGTGCAGGCGATCTGATCGGCACGGCGCAATCCGGGCTGCCGCGGTTCCGGGTGGCGGATCTTGAGCGGCAGACGGCGCTGATGGCAGTGGCGCAAAGCGATGCGCGAAAGCTTTTGGTTGATGATCCGGCGCTGGAATCGGCGCGTGGGCGGGCAGCGCGGGTGTTGTTGTGGCTGCTGGATCAGGATCGGGCGATCAGGTTGATTTCGGTGGGCTGAGGTGCGAAGATCATCCTTTGTCCGCAAATGTTCTATTAATGTTCTTTACATCATCCGCAAGATATGAGAACAAGATGGCAACAAAAGCAAAGGAGTTGCCAGATGCTGAACGAAGTCAAGGCGGCAGTCGAACGGTCTTCTACCACCATGCTGCAGGATGTCGCCGGCGTGGTCTCGCTCTTTGCGATGGTTTTCCTCGGGCTGTCGATGCCGGGGCTTTTCTGACGATACTGCCTGCGATCTGCGTACCTCGGGCCCGCTGCACTTGTCCCGGTGCAGCCCTGCGCGCCTTGCCTCGCGCCACACGGCCCTACCAGATGCGCGACTTGCCGCCGCCTTCCCCGGAAGGCGGCGGTTTTTTTATCCCTGAGCCGCCGTTGCGGCCCCTTCGGCCAGAGCCACAGCCTCGGCCGCCGCCTCCATCGCCAGAAGGATCGACGCATGCCGGTTCCGGTAGTCGCGCGCCGGCAGCAGCACCTCGAACCCGTCCCACGGGGCAGGCGGCACCGGGCCTGCATCCTTGAGCATCGCGCGCAGAGCATCGCGCCCGGCCTCGATCTCGGCCCGGGTCCGCCCGATCAGCGCCTGCCCCATCACCGACGCCGCCGCTTGCCCAAGAGCGCAGGCTTTGACGTCCTGCGCAAATCCTGAAACCCGGCCTGCGTCCAGCATGACATCCACGGTCACGACCGATCCGCACAACGGCGAGCGTCGCCGTGACATCCCTTGGGGTGCAGGCAGGCGCCCGGTATGGGGAACATCGGCGGCCAGTTCCAGAATCCGGCCGGAATAGAGCTTGATCAGATCGCTGTCGCTCATCACTTCCCCCTGTGCAAAGGGAAAGATAGACCGATTGCAGCACCTTGCAAAGGACCCCGCCCATGCCCTTCGATCCTGCCTCGCTGAAATATGATGCCCTTGGCCTGATCCCGGTCGTGGCGCAAGACCATCTGACCCGCGAAGTGCTGATGTTCGCCTGGATGAATGCAGGGGCCGTCGCCCAGACGCTGGAAAGCGGGCGGGTTACCTATTGGTCGCGGTCGCGGGCGGCGTTCTGGGTCAAGGGCGAAACCTCGGGGCATGTGCAGGCGCTGGTTGAAATGCGGATCGACTGTGACCGCGATTGCCTGCTGGTTCTGGTCGACCAGACGGGGCCGGCCTGCCACACCAACCGGCAAAGCTGTTTCTACACGGCGCTGCGCGACGGCGCAGAGGTGCAGATCCTCGACCCGCTATAGCCCCACCATCCGCCGGATATCGGCAGGGCTGGCTCCGTCTGCCCGGTACAGGGACAGCGCCCGCGCATCGTCGCGTTTGGCCAAGCGGTTGCCGTCATTGTCCCGGATAAGTTCATGATGGTGGTAACTTGGCGTCGGAAGCTCAAGCAACCTCTGAAGAACCAGATGGATCGCGGTGGCCGTGAAAAGATCAGCCCCTCGCGTCACCAGTGTAACACCTTGTTCCGCATCATCGACCACGACGGCAACATGATAGGAGGTCCCGATATCCCGACGCGCCAGCACGATATCACCGACCGATCGCACCAGATCATCACCATACCTGTGCTGTCCGGCATGGAGCGGCCCCGTCTCGTGAAACGACACTCCACCCAGACGCGCCATCGCCGCCGCCATATCCAGCCGGATCGCCGCGCCCGCAACCGCGTGCCCCTTACCCCGGCAAGTGCCCGGATAGACCGGCCCCTCTGGCCCCTCTTGCGGCGCGCTGATGGCAGCCCGGATATCGGCGCGGGTGCAGGTGCAGGCATAAGCCATTCCCATCGCCAGAAGCCGGTCCACGGCCGCCCGATACTGCGCCAGGCGTTCCGACTGGCGCAGAACGGGTTCCTCCCACCGCAGGCCAAGCCATTGAAGATCATAGAAGATCGCCCGCTCCCAATCGGGACGGCACCGCGCCACGTCGATATCCTCGATCCGCAGCAGAAACCGCGTGCCCCGCGCGGCGGCGGCCAGTGCGGCAAAGGCATGGCCCAGATGCAACGGCCCTGTGGGGGATGGGGCAAAGCGGGTTACGTCAGCCATGCCGCAAAGGATGCCTTGGCGCGGTCGGTATAGGCTTTGTAGCGGTCCTTGCGCCCCTTGCGCCCAGCTTTGGCATCGATGGGGGGGAAGAGGCCGAAGTTCACGTTCATCGGCTGGAAAGTCTTGGCATCCGCGCCGCCCGTTATGTGATGCAGCAAGGCACCCGTCGCCGTGTCCGGCGGTGGGGGCGGCAAGGTGCGCCCCAGCATCTCTGCCGCCGCCATCCGCCCCGCCAAAAGCCCCATCGCGGCACTTTCGACATAGCCCTCGACGCCCGTGATCTGCCCGGCAAAGCGGATGTTAGGGCGCAGCTTCAGCCGCATCTGCGCGTCCAGAAGCGTGGGCGAGTTGATGAAGGTGTTCCGGTGGATGCCCCCTAGGCGCGCGAACGACGCCTCCTCCAACCCCGGAATCATCCTGAAAACATCCACTTGCGCGCCGTGCTTCATCTTGGTCTGGAAGCCCACGATGTTGAACAGGGTGCCAAGCGCATTGTCCCTGCGCAACTGGACGACCGCATAGGGTTTTTCTGGACGGTGCGGGTTGGTCAGGCCAACAGGTTTCATCGGGCCAAAGCGCAACGTCTCGCGTCCGCGCTCGGCCATCACCTCGATGGGCAGGCAGCCGTCAAAATATCCCGCCGTCTCGCCTGCGTGAAACGTGGTCTTGTCGGCTGCAAGGATCGCATCGATGAAGGCGTTGTACTGGACCCGGTCCATCGGACAGTTGATGTAGGCAGTCTGTTCTTCAGGGGTCTCGCCTTTGTCATAGCGCGACTGCATCCAGGCCAGCCCCATGTCGATGCTGTCAGAATGCACGATGGGGGCGATGGCGTCAAAGAATGCCAATGCCTCGGCACCGGTTGCAGCACGGATGCTGTCAGCCAAGGCACCAGAGGTCAAAGGCCCGGTGGCGACGATCCATTTTCCGGTCGAGGGAAGGTCCGTAACCTCCTCAAAAGACGTCGAAATCAGCGGATGCTCGCGCAGGCGCCCAGTCACGCTTTCGGCGAAGGGGTCGCGGTCCACGGCCAAGGCGCCGCCTGCAGGCAGCCGGTGTTTTGCGGCCATTTCCATGATGAGGCCGCCCGCCGCCCGCATCTCCCAATGCAAAAGGCCTACCGCATTGCGCTCGTCATCATCCGAGCGGAACGAGTTCGAACAAACCATTTCAGCAAAATTTCCGGTCCGGTGGGCAAAGGTTCCGACGCCCGGGCGCATCTCGTGGATCACCACCGGCACGCCCATTTCCGCCGCTTGCCAGGCCGCCTCGGAACCCGCCATGCCGCCGCCGATGATGTGAAGGGGATCCATTTGCGCGGTCTATCCCTGCCGCCGGTGCACTTCAAGACGCTGCGCTTGAACAAAGGCCGCGCGGTCGGGGATCGCCACGCCCAGCGATTGTGCCTTTGCAAAGAACCCCTCGGCAGGCAACCCGAACCCAAGTCGGGCACGGCACACAACCGCGCGAAAGGGGAGCCCTGCAGCGGCATCGACTTCCATCAGCCGTTCAAGACCTGCGGTCAATTCGGCCATGCTTACCCCCAGCTCCCGGGCCAATGCGCCATAAGTCATTGTATCGGCGCGCAATGCCAGATCGGCCAGCCGCACCTCAACCGGTGTCACGCGGGATCGTCTCCCTGCTCCGCCACCCGAGCCACCGACACAACCTCCTCCTCCGCCGCCACGTTGAACACCCGCACCCCACCGGCCGCGCGCGACCGGAACGACACCTGATCGACCGGCACGCGAATCGACTGGCCGGTCGAGGTAGCCAGCATGATCTGGTCGGACAGCGTGACCGGGAACGAGGCCACGATACGACCGCCCCTAGGCCCGGGCGAGATTGCCTTGACGCCCATCCCGCCGCGCCCGCGCACCGGATAATCGTGGCTGGACGACAGCTTGCCCGATCCGCCTTTGGTCACAGTCAGGATCAGATCCTCGGCCGCAGACATCGCGGCATAGCGTTCTGGGGACAACTGGCCAGCAGGTACATCGTCGTCGTCTTCGTCCGTTTCATCCTCGGTGATTCCGGCCACCAGGCGGCGCTGCTTGAGGTAGGCGGCGCGTTCGGATGGATCGGCCTCGAAATGCCGGATGATCGCCATCGACACCACGCGGTCGTCGGTTGCCAGCCGGATGCCACGCACCCCGGTTGAACCGCGCGACTTGAACACCCTGATTTCATTGGTGGAAAACCGGATTGCGCGGCCAAGTGCGGTGACTAGCATGACATCGTCATTCTCGTCGGCGATTGCGGCATTCACCAGAAACACGCCTTCGGGCAGGTTCATCGCGATCTTGCCGTTGCGTTTCACGTTGGTGAAATCCGACAGGTCGTTCTGGCGCACATCGCCGTCGCTGGTGGCAAAGACGATCTGCAGGGTCGCCCATTCCTCTTCGGGCACGTCCACTGGCATCAGGGCGGCGATGGACACGCCGCCCTCGATCGGCAGGATGTTCACGATGGCCTTGCCCCGCGCCGTGCGCCCCGCAAGCGGCAGGCGCCAGGTCTTGAGTTTGTAGACCATGCCATCGGTTGTGAAGAACAAGAGCCAAGTATGCGTATTTGCAACAAAAAGGGTCGTTACAACATCGTCTTCCTTGGTCTGCATACTGGCCAGACCTTTGCCGCCCCGGTTCTGCGCACGGAACTCGGCAAGGGGGGTGCGCTTGATGTAGCCGCCCGAGGTGATGGTCACGACCATATCCTCGCGCTCGATCAGGTCTTCGTCTTCCATGTCGCCCGACCAGTCGACAATCTCGGTCCGGCGGGGGACGGCGAACAGCGCGCGCACCTCGCGCAACTCATCCGAAATGATCGCCATGATCCGGTCGCGCGAGCCGAGGATTTCGAGGAAGTCGCGGATTTTCCCTGCAAGTTCAGCCAGTTCGTCGGTGACTTCCTTGACGCCAAGTGCGGTCAGGCGTTGCAGGCGCAGGTCCAGAATGGCGCGGGCCTGGATCTCGGACAGGTTATAGGTGCCGTCCTCGTTGATCGTGTGGGTGGGGTCGTCGATCAGTTTGATGTAGCCCGCAATGTCCTGCGCGGGCCAGCGGCGGGTCATCAGGTGTTCGCGGGCCTCTGACGCATCGGCAGAGGCGCGGATGGTGCGGACAACCTCGTCAACGTTCGACACGGCAACCGCCAGACCGCAGAGGATATGGCTGCGTTCGCGGGCCCGACGAAGTTCAAAGGCGGTGCGGCGTGCCACAACTTCCTCGCGGAAGGTGATGAAATACGTAAGAAAATCGCGCAAGGTCAGTTGTTCAGGGCGGCCGCCGTTCAGGGCCAGCATGTTGCAGCCAAAGCTGACCTGCATCGGGCTGAAGCGGTAAAGCTGGTTCAGGACGACGTCCGCTGTTGCGTCGCGTTTCAGTTCGATCACCACGCGCACACCGATGCGGTCGGATTCGTCCTGGACGTGGGAGATGCCTTCGATCTTTTTCTCGCGGACCGCTTCGGCGATGATTTCGATCATCCGCGACTTGTTCACCTGATAGGGAACCTCGTCGATGATGATGGCATAGCGGTCTTTGCGGAGTTCCTCGATATGGGTCTTGGCGCGGATGATGACCGAGCCGCGACCCTCCAGATAGGCCTTTCTTGCGCCGGACCTACCAAGGATGGTGGCACCTGTGGGGAAATCGGGGGCGGGGATGATCTCCATCAGCGCCTCCATCGACAGGTCGGGGTTGTCGATCAGGGCCAGCGTGCCGTCGATGACCTCGCCCAGATTGTGGGGCGGGATGTTGGTGGCCATGCCGACGGCGATACCGCCCGCGCCATTGACCAGCATGTTCGGAAAGCGGGCGGGAAGGACGGTGGGTTCACGGTCTTTTCCGTCATAATTGTCCTGAAAATCGACGGTGTCCTTGTCGATATCGGCCAGAAGAAAGGCCGCAGGCTTGTCCATACGGACCTCGGTATAGCGCATGGCAGCGGCGTTGTCGCCGTCCATCGAGCCGAAATTTCCCTGTCCGTCCAGTAGCTTGAGCGACATCGAGAATGGTTGCGCCATACGCACCAGAGCGTCGTAGATCGCAGAATCGCCGTGGGGGTGGTACTTGCCCATGGTGTCGCCGACGGGGCGGGCGGATTTGCGGTAGGCCTTGTCGTGGGTGTTGCCGGAATCCTGCATTGCGTAAAGAATGCGCCGATGCACAGGCTTTAATCCGTCGCGCAGGTCGGGGATGGCGCGGCTGACGATCACGCTCATCGCGTAGTCGAGGTAGGCCGTTTTCATCTCATCCGCGATGGAAACCTGCGGGCCGAGATGCGGGTTTATCGGCTTTTCTTCAGGCTTTTCAATGTCGTCCGGGGTGTCGCTCATGCGGCGGGGGGCCTGCTGTTGGAGGGGTTGGCAAGACCTTACACCATGGCGGACAGGGGCCGCAAGGCGGTGGCGAAGCGTCGTTGGCAGCCGTGACGGGTGAGTGACAACATATTGTTTTTATTGACGTTTTGTGACGATGGCGCATCATTTTTATTGGGGGGCAGGATGGAGAATGGGATGACTGCAGCGACCACACGCAACGAGACGGAGCTGATGCTGAAGGGGTACGGGCTGACGACGGCGCAGATTTACTATCGGATGCCCGATTATCGCAATGTTCTCAATACCTTCGTCTGGCAGAAGTACGATCTGGCACCCGATTATCCCGAGTTGTTCAAGTTCATCGAGTTCTGGCAGAGCAGCATCGAGGGGCCGCTGCATTCTGTGCAGTTCGCCCATCGCAAGCTGATCGGGCCGGGTGAGTGGCGGCATGTGAAGGGCGAGTTTCTGCTGCATTAGGGGCATGCACAACGCATGCACAACCGATGCACACCCCGTGCATACGCCGATGCGGGTCTAGCTGGCGCGCAGGATCATGCCGAAGAGGTCGCGCGGATCGTCAGGGTCGGCGATCATGTCGAGGTTTTCGAACAAGCCGGTCTCGCGGGCGCGGGCCAGCACATAACGGAGTGCCGCGAAATCTTCGATGGCGAAACCGACGCTGTCGAAGAGGGTTACTTGTGCCGGGGAGGTGCGGCCTGCGACCTGACCGCAGATGACCTGCCACAACTCGGTGACGGGGTGGTCGGGGGGCAGTTGCTGAATCTCGCCCTCGATGCGGGTCTGGGCGGGGTATTCGACGAAGATCTGCGAGCGCAGCAGAATGTCACGGTGCAACTCGGTCTTGCCGGGGCAATCGCCGCCGACGCCGTTGATGTGGACGCCCGACCCAAGCATGTTGTCGGTCAGGATGGTGGCGTTGGTCTTGTCGGCGGTGACGGTGGTGATGATTTGTGCGCCAAGGATCGCCTCTTCGGCGGTCTTGCATGACACGATCTTCAACCCCGACCCCGCCAGATTGCGCGCGCATTTTTCGGTGGCGGCGGGGTCGATGTCGTAAAGGCGCATTTCGGTCAGGCCGCAGATCGCCTTGAAGGCGAGCGCCTGAAACTCGGCCTGCGCGCCGTTGCCGATCAGGGCCATGGTGGTGGCGCCTTTGGGGGCAAGCCATTTCGCGGCCATGGCCGAGGTGGCGGCGGTGCGCAGGGCGGTGAGGATGGTCATTTCGGACAGAAGGACGGGGTAGCCCGTGGCGACATCGGCCAGAAGGCCGAAGGCGGTGACGGTCTGGAGGCCGCGCTTCATGTTGGACGGGTGGCCATTGACGTATTTGAAGCCGTAGGTTTCGCCGTCGGAGGTGGGCATGAGTTCGATCACGCCGACATCGGAGTGGGATGCGATGCGGGGGGTCTTGTCGAACAGGGGCCAGCGGCGGAAGTCAGCCTCAATCTCAGCCTCAAGGTCGCGCAGCATGCGTTCGATGCCGAGGTGGAGGACCAGTTTCATCATCTTGTCGACGGACACGAAGGGGACGAGGTTCAGCATCATTTGCTCCGGGTGGGACGGTCGAAGACCTTTTTGCCCATCAAGGACCCAACAAGGTCCACGATCAGGCGGGCGGTCATGCCGCGGTCGTCGAGGAAGGGGTTGAGTTCGACAAGGTCGAGGGATGTGACCAGACCCGATTCGTGCAGAAGCTCCATCACCAGATGCGCCTCACGGAAAGTGGTGCCACCGGGCACGGTGGTACCGACGGCGGGGGCGATGGCGGGGTCGAGGAAATCGACGTCGAGCGAGACGTGCAGCATGCCCTGGCGTTCGGCGACCAGTTCAAGGAAGGCGCGAAGGGGGGCGACGATGCCGTGTTCGTCAAGAACGCGCATGTCGTTGATCGCGATGTCATGGTCCAGAAGTGCGGCGTGTTCGGCGGGATCGACGCTGCGGATGCCGTAGAGGCAGATGCGGTCGGCGGGGATCGGGGCCGGGAAGGGGGGGAAGGCATCGAACCCCGCGCGGCCGGCGATGTAGGCCACGGGGGTTCCGTGCAGGTTGCCGCTGGTGGTGGTCATCGGCGTGTGGAAATCGGAATGGGCGTCGAGCCACAACAGGAACAGCGGGCGGTCCTGACGTTTGGCAAAGGTGGCGGCCCCCGAGACCGAGCCCAGAGCCAGCGAATGGTCGCCACCAAGGATGATCGGCAGGGCCCCTGCCGACAGGGCATCATCGACGCGGTCGGCGAGGGTGTCGGTCCACGCCAGGGTTTCGGCCAGCGAATGCACCGCCGGGTTGGGGTGGGGCAGGGGCGCCACGTCGGGCAAAGGCAGGTCGCCCCAGTCATCCACCGTATGGCCCATGCTGCGGATCGCCTGCGCGAGGCCGGCCACACGGTAGGCCGCCGGGCCCATCAGGCAGCCGGGGCGTTTCTGCCCGGTATCGATGGGGGCGCCGATAAGGACGGTCTGGGGCATGGCATTCTCCTTTCAGCGCAGGGTCTGCGCATCTTGCGGCGGTTGCCAGCGGTGAAAACGGTCGATACGGGGTATGGATTACGCGAAACGGCAAGGGAGACGACCGGAATGGACGATACGGACATCCGCCTGATCGGAGAGCTGCGCCGCGACGGGCGGGCGGCGCTGTCGGATCTGGCGAACCGGCTGGGTCTGAGCCGCACCACCGTGCGGGCGCGGATGGAGCGGCTGGCGGCGCGGGGCGAGATTGCGGGGTTTAGCGTGCTGACGCGGGCGGATGTGACGGCGGCGCCGGTGCGGGGCCTGATGCTGATCGGGATCGAGGGGCGGGGGGCGGAGCGGATCATGGCGCGGCTGAGCGGGTTGCCGCAGGTGATGGCTGTGCATTCGACCAACGGGCGGTGGGATCTGATTGCCGAACTTGGGGCGCAGACGTTGCAGGAACTGGACGAGGTGATCTTTCGCATCCGCGAGGTCGAGGGGGTGATGTCGAGCGAGACGAACCTGTTGTTGTCGACGCGCAAGGCGGGGCGGCGGTAGACGCGGTTGGCCGGCGGCGCGCTTGTTCAGCCGTGGGCAACGGGGGGTTTCACACCCCCCGCACCCCCCGTGGAGTATTTGTGCAAGGTGAAGCGGGAAGAGCGCCGCGTTCTTGCCGCCCGCTGCCGGATCGGCTAGGACGCGGGCGGCAGGGTGATTAGCTCAGTTGGTAGAGCGTCTCGTTTACACCGAGAATGTCGGCGGTTCGAGCCCGTCATCACCCACCATCAGCCCCCCTATTCAGCCGCGTGTGGCGTGGCGGTGCGCAGGCCCGGGCGGGATGCGGATTCGAGGTCACCGACGCGGCCCGACAACAGGCTGGTGTCGACCGTCAGTTGCCCGACGCGCGAGGCGAGCGCATGGGTGTCGACATCCTCAGGTTCCTGTTCCTTGGCGCCGACGACGCCGCGGAAGATGCGGGCGAGGAGGTTCGAGAGGTCGTCCATGATGAGGAAGAACGACGGCACCACGATCAGCGACAGGACGGTGGACACGATGATGCCGCCGATCACCGCCGTCGCCATGGGGGCGCGGAACGAGCCGCCTTCGCCGACGCCGAGCGCCGAGGGCAGCATACCTGCGGACATCGCGATGGAGGTCATCACGATGGGCTGGGCGCGTTTGTGGCCGGCCTCGATCACCGCCTGAAGGCGGGTCATGCCGCGCACCCGCATCTCGATCGCGAAGTCGATGAGGAGGATGGCGTTCTTGGTGACGATGCCCATCAGCATCAGGATGCCGATGAGGACCGGCATCGACAGGGCACTATCGGTCAGGATCAGCGCCGCCGCCACGCCGCCGATGGCGAGGGGCAGCGAGAAGAGGATGGTGAAGGGCTGGATGACCGAGCCGAACAAGAGAATCAGCACGGTCAGCACCAGCATCAGGCCCATGATCATCGCATTGCCGAACGAGGCCATCAGTTCCTGCTGCACCTCGGCGTCGCCTGCTTCGGCCACGCGGACACCGGGGGGGAGGGTGACAAGGGGGGCTATGCCGTTGGCGGGGTCGCCGAACACCACTTCGTTGACGCGGGCCGAGGCGGTGCCAAGGGCGACACCGACGGGAAGGTTTGCGCCGATGGACGCGAGGCGTTCGCGGTTCAGGCGTTCCACCGTGGCCGGGCCTTCGGCAATCGCGATATCGGCCACGGCCGACAGGGGCACCGTGGCGCCGGTTGCGGTGGTGATACGCAAGGCGCTGATCCGGGCGAGGTCTTCGCGCGAGGCGTTATCAAGGCGGACGCGGACCGGGATCAGGCGGTTGTCGAGCGACAGTTTCGCCAGCGCCGCGTCGATGTCGCCGATGGTGGCCACGCGGACCACGGACGCGATGGCGGCGGTGGTGATGCCCAGACGTGCGGCCTCTTCGGCGCGGGGGGTGATCTGAATTTCGGGGCGTGGCAGGGCGCCTTCAGAGGCGACGTTGGCCAGAAGGGGATCGCCTGACAGCGCCTCTTCCAGAAGCGCCACGGCCTGATTGAGGCTGGCCTCGTCATCCGAGAGGATCGAGAAGGAAATGTCACGCTCACCCCGGTCGTTCAGCTTGAAGGCGCGGATGTCGGGCACCGATGCGAGGCGGCGGAAAATTTCGGCCTCGACCTGATTTTGGGGAATGGTGCGGCCCTTGTTTTCAACTTCGGGGACGAAGGGGCCGATGACCGGGATCTTGCGGGCGGTCTGGCTGAGTTTCAGCAACAGGCCATGGTCCAGCCGGTTCAACAGCACGGTGACCGAGGCGCGGCGCACGTCCTGATCGCCGGTGGGGGATGAGCCGCCAAGGACGAAGATGTCGCGCACGCCTTCCACATCCCTGATCGCCGCGACCATGGCCTGCGTTGTACGGTCGGTTTCGTCGAGCGTGGAGCCCGGCGGCAGTTCGACCGAGATCGGGATGCGGCTGACGTCTTCGGGCGGGATGAACGATCCCGGCACCTTGAGCATGAAGTGGATCGACACCGCCAGGATGCCGATGGCCCCCACCAGCGTGATGTAGCGGGCGGGAAAGCGGAAGGTGGCGGGGCGGAACATGGCCCCGATGACCGGCAGATAGCGCAGCGGGTACAAGAGCCACAGCGGGTTGGGCAGACGCGGGCCGACGCCGGTGGTCTTGGCGACCACCCAGAGGTAGCCGCGCATGAAGAGGCCATCTTTGTGGTCGCCGTGGCCTTGGGCGTCCTTGGTGGTCATCAGGTAGGCGGCCATCATCGGGGTGATGAGGCGCGCCACCAGAAGTGAGAACAGCACGGCAATGGCGACGGTGAGGCCGAATTGTCGGAAATACTGACCCGGGATGCCGGGCATGAACGACACCGGCACGAACACCGCGACGATGGTGAAGGTGGTGGCGATGACGGCAAGGCCGATTTCATCTGCCGCCTCGATGGCCGCGCGGTAGGGGGTTTTGCCCATGCGGATGTGGCGGGCGATGTTCTCGATTTCCACGATGGCGTCATCGACAAGGATGCCGGTGGCAAGGGTCAGGGCGAGGAACGACACGAGGTTGAGCGAGAAGCCCAGAAGGTCCATCACCCAGAACGTCGGCACCGCCGACAGGGGCAGGGCCACGGCGGTGATGAGCGTGGCACGCCAGTTCTTCAGGAAGGCGAACACCACGAGGACGGCCAGAAGGGCACCCTCCAGGAGGGTATGGAGCGCGGCCTCGTAATTGCCATAGGTGTAGAACACCGTCTCATCGACCAGCTTGATCGCCACCTGGGGGTGGTCGGTCTTGATCTTGTCGAGCGTGGCATTGACCACCTCGGCCACCGACACCTCGGACGCACCCTTGGCGCGGAACACCGAGAAGGTGACCACCTGTTCGCCGTTCAGGCGCGAGAAAGAGCGAAGTTCCTCATAGGTATCAATGATTTCGCCAAGGTCGGTCAGGCGCACGAAGCGGCCCGAGGGGGTGGCGATGGTCATTGTGGCAAGGTCGGCCACGGTACCCGCATCGCCAAGGGTGCGGATCGCCTGTTCGCCCGCACCGAGTTCCGAGCGGCCCGAGCCGAGGTTGGCGTTGGTGGCCGACAACTGCTGTGACACGGCCTGTGCGGTGATGCCGTAGCTGTCGAGCTTGATCGGGTCGAGTTCGATGCGGATCTCGCGGTCGGCCCCGCCGTAGCGGTCGACGCGGCCGATGCCGGGGCGGCCCTGCAGGGCGCGGGTGATGGTGTCATCGACGAACCACGACAACTCCTCGATGGACAGGTCGGGCGCGGACACGCCGAAGGTCATGATCGCCTGACCTTCGACGTCGATGCGGGTGACGATCGGGGCCTCGATATCACCCGGCAGGTCGCCGCGGATCTGGTCGATGGCATCCTTGGTGTCCTGCACGGCCTTTTCGGTGGGCACGTCCATGCGGAATTCGATGACGGTGGTCGAGCTTCCGTCGGTGACGGTGGAGGTAACACTTTTGACGCCGGTGATGCCTGCGACGGCATCCTCGATTTCCTTGGTGACCTGCGCCTCCATCTCGGCGGGGGCGGCGCCGGACTGGCCGACGTTCACGGCCACAAGGGGCACGTCGATGTTGGGGAAACGGGTGATCGGCAGGGCGTTGAATGCCTGCCAGCCGAGGACCATCAGGATGAAGAAGGCCAGAAGGGGGGCGATGGGGTTGCGGATGGACCAGGCGGAAAAGTTCATGACTGCGTTGCCCCGTCAGTTCGTCACGGCAGGAACCGGGTTGATCCGGTCGCCGTCGCGGACAAAGGCGCCGGCCTTTGTCACAACCGTCTCGCCCGGTGCGAGCCCCTCGGTAATCTCGACCCAGCCGCTGTCGCGGATGCCGGTCTTGACGGCGATGCGTTCGACCAGTCCGTCGCGCACCCGCATCACGGCAGGCTTGCCTTCGAACGTACCCACGGCGGTGACCGGGATGGCGGCGGTGTCGCGTTCGGCCACGATGATTTCGGCATCTGCGAACATGCCTGCAACCATCGGCGAGCCGGGTTCGATGGAGATGCGGACGCCGCCCAGACGGGTGGTGCTGTCGATCAGCGGTGACACCAGCCGGATCTTGCCGGTCAGGGGTTCCGTCATGCCGACGCCACGGATCAGGGTGCGCTGGCCGGGCTTCAGGCGGATGAGGTCCGTCTCGGCCACCTCGGCGTTCAGTTCCAGTTCGTTGTCACGCACGATGATGAACATCGGCTGACCTGCGGCACTGGCGATGCCGCCGACCTGGGCGTTGCGTTCGACGATCTGGCCGGCCACGGGGGACTTTACGTCGGTGCGGTTGCGTTGCAGTTCGATATTGGCAAGCTGCGCTTCGGCCAGCGTCACCTGCGCCCGCGCCGCCGCCTGCGACTGGCGGGCCACAAGGACGCGGGCGGTGGCAGAGAGGGCGGACGATTGCGCCTGTTCGGTGGCGGCCTGGGTGGCGTTGCCGCGTTCCTTGAGCGCCTTGGTACGCTGATAGACGCGTTGCGCCTCGTCGTCCGAGGCCTGCGATTCCAGCAGCTGCGCATCGGCCTGGGCCACAGTGGCGCGGGCGGCGGCAAGGGATGCCTCGAACTGGGCGCGTTGCAGGTCAAGCGTGGTGACCGACAGGGTGGCGAGCGTCTGGCCCTCGGCCACCATATCGCCGACATCTGCGGTCAGTGTTTCGATCGGCTGGCCTTCGATCAGGGGTTGCACCTGCACCCGCTCGACCGCACCGACAAAGCCCGACGCCAGCACCCGGTCGCGCATCGGGCGGGTGCCCACCGATGATACGGTGATGGCGGGCAGGCTGGCGGCGGCCGGTTCGGCAGGCGCTGCCGTTTCGGCAAGGGCGGCAAGCGGCATCAGCGACAGGAGTGCGGCGAGGGACAGACGGAGCATCATGCGGGCTTTCGGGCGATAAGGGGGATGGCAGGCAGCGCGTCGGCGGCCACGGCGTCAAGGGTGTCGTCGATGATACGCAGGACCATCTCGGTCAGATGCATGTCTTGCGCATCGCGTTCGGCAGGCTGCATCGTGCAGGCCTTGACCAGCATCACGATCAGGCGCGCGCGGGTGCCGTGGCGTGCCAGTGCCACCTCGGGCGAAGTGTTTGTCACGCGGGCAAAGATCGACGTGAGATGCGCCACGATGGCCATTTCCATCCGCTGGGCGGCAGCACCGATTTCGGGCTTGCGCAGGGCGGCGGCGGTAATCTCGGCCCAGATCTGGCCATCGGCGGCGCATTCCTCAAGCGTCACGCGGGCGCGGATCTTGGCGCGCAATGCCTCCATCGGTTGCGGGGCGGTCAGGATGGTGCCGAAATCCTGTTCCATCTCGGCAAGGTCACCGGCAATCAGCGCCTCGACGATGGCCGCCTTGGAGGGGAAATAGCGATAGAAGTTGCCAACGCTCATCCCCGCCGTGCGGGCGAGGTCCTGCATGGATGCGCCGTCGAAGCCCTTTTCGGCAAAGGCCTGACGCACGGACATGAGGATGCCCGCGATACGTTGGTCCAGAAAGGCCGGGGTATGGATCGGAAGGGAAGTTGCCATCGCCTCGCCTGATGCCGCAGCGCGGCAAGAATGAATGTTCATTCAGGAGATAGGCAATAGGGCAGAAAGGTCAATACCGGACATGAAAGGCCGGGCGCATGACCGCGCGTTTTCGATGGGCTTGCACCAGTACGGCCCGAAAAATCAGCTTTCCCGATGCCAGACAGGTACGCGGCACCACAAAAGCCTGGCCACCGTTGGCTGTCCCGCAGGTTGGCGGCGTATCATTGGGGCAAAAGCACCTCTGGTGGCGGGTCGTTGCCGCCACCGCAGACCGCGACGCAGACAAGGATCAGGACCATCAGCGGGATCAGGACGCCGCCCGCCTTTGCGCAGCACATGAAAGGCATCGCGCAGGGGAACTTGTCGGCGTTGGGTGGGGCGGGGGCAGGTACTATGTGCCGAACGTCCAGTCCCACAGGGCCAGAGCCGCTCTTTCGTCATGGTGGCGCTGGTGTTGTGCTGTGGCGCGCAGGGCCTCTGCTGTCGCGGCACTTTCCGTGGCGCGCGCCCCGTTCCATATTGGCAGCACCCCCGAAAGGAACGCGTGATGAGCTGGAACCCCGCACTCGACCCCCACATCCCCATCGGCGATGCGGTGGACAGTATTGAAACCGTCATCGTCCCCCGCGCCCGCGATCTGGGCGGGTTCGAGGTGCGGCGGGCGTTGCCGTCGGTGGCGCGGCAGATGGTGGGGCCGTTCATCTTTTTCGACCAGATGGGCCCGGCCGAGTTCCTGACCGGGCAGGGCATCGACGTGCGTCCCCATCCGCATATCGGACTTGGGACGGTGACTTACCTGATGCGCGGGCGCATCCATCATCGCGACAGTCTGGGCACCGACCAGTGGATCGAACCCGGCGCAGTCAACTGGATGCTGGCGGGGAAGGGGATCACCCATTCGGAACGCACTGACGGTACATCAAGAGCCGCGCCGATGTCCTTGTTCGGATTGCAGACCTGGCTTGCCCTGCCGCTGGCGCACGAAGATGACCCTGCCGAATTCGTCCATACCCCCGCCGCCGCGCTGCCGGTGCTGGAGGGTGAGGGCAAGGCGGTGCGCCTGATCATGGGCACCGCCTGGGGTGAGCATGCGCCGTTGGCGCTGCCGCTGGACCTGTTCTATGCCGACGCGACGCTGGCACCCGGTGCCGCCATTCCGCTGCCGGACGATCACGAGGACCGGGGGGTCTATGTGCTGGCGGGCGAGGTGACGGTGGGCGGGCAGACGTTTCCTGAAGGCCGCATGCTGGTGTTCCGCCCGGGTGACAGGATTTCGCTGCGGGCAGGCGACAAGGGTGCGCGGTTGATGATGCTTGGCGGGGCCACGATGGACGGGCCACGCTTCATCTGGTGGAACTTCGTGGCGTCATCGCGCGACCGCATTGACGCCGCGCGTGAGGCGTGGCGCGCAGGCGACTGGGCACACGGGCGGTTCAGGTTGCCGTCGGGGGATGATGCCGAATGGACGCCGGCACCGGACCGCTAGCCGTGGGGGGCATAGCCGGGGCAGGCGGCCAGCAGGCCCTCGACAGCCGCCGCCACTTCGCCGGGCTTTTCCCAATGGGGGTTGTGTCCGGTGTTCGCGATGACCAGGCGGGTTGCAAGGGGCAGGCAATGCGCCGTTTGTGCCAGATGGGACGGCGGAAACAGCGGGTCGTCCGTGCCATGCAGGATCAGGCCCGGCACCGAGATTGAACCTGCAGCCAAGGTCAGATCAGCCGCCCCCAGCAAGGCCAGACAGCGCAGCCAATCGGCACGGCGCATGCCGGTGCAGGCCGCCTTGAGTTTTGCCGTGAATGCGGGCGGTACGGGGTTCCGGGTGTGGTACCATTCTGCCAGAAAAGGGGCGTCGGGCGGCAGCGGGTCCGGTAGCGCCGCCACTTGGCGGGCGATGTCGGACAGGGTCGGGCTTGCGGGTTGCAGGCTGCCGGAAAGCAAGACCATGCCCAGCATCGGCAGGGGGTGCCGGGATGCCAGCAATACCGCCACGAGCGCGCCCATCGAATGCCCCAGCACGACCGCCGGTGGCAGCCGCATCACGCGCGCCGCCGCCGTGACGTCGGCGGCAAGATCATCAAGCGCGGTGATATCGGCGCGGAACGAGGCGCCGTGGCCGCGCAAATCGAACATCACGATGTGGCGGCCCGGCAGATGCGGCAGCAACAGCTGAAAACTATGCGCGCAATCGGTCAGGCCGTGCAGGAAGATGAGACAAGGCCCGGCACCAGTCTGGACATGGGCCGACAGCCACCCGCCACCGGGCAGATCGACCCTTTGAGCGGATGGAAATGCGGGCAGTCTGTCCAACTGCCCTGCCATGGCGTTCACTGCAACGCGGCTTTGACAACGTCCAGACCGGGTTGGCCGTCCATCGTGGTAACGCCGTTCAGCCACGCGTCCAGCACCTGCGGATTTTCCTGCAGCATCTTGCGGGCGGCGTCACGGGGATCCATGCCATCATCGATCAGATAGCTCATGCCCTTGTTTTCATACTCGATGTCAAAGGTCAGGTTGTTCAGCAGCGCGGCCACATTCGGGCATTCCTGCATGTACCCCTTGCGGACCTGCGTGCTGACCGTTGCCGCACCGAGGTCGGGACCGTACTGACGGTCGCCGCCGGTCAGATACCGGATCGGAAACCGCGTATTCATCGGATGGGGTGCCCAGGCCTGAAAGACGATGAACTCTTTCCGCTCCACCTTGCGCGCCACTTCGGCCAGCATCCCGCTTTCAGACGATTCCACCACATCCCACCCAACCAGACCAAAGGCCTTGTCCGCGATCGCGTCGAACATCAACTGGTTGGACCCCGACTCGATCCCATACATCTTGTGGTCGAAATCATCGGCGAATTTTTGCAGATCGGCAAAATCACGGACGCCCGCGTCATAGACATAGTCCGGCACGCCGAAGGTGTACTTCGCGCCGGCAAGGTTCACCCGCACGCGTTCGACGGAACCATCCGCCTCATAGGGGGCGGCGTAGGTCTGCATGGCCGGGTCCCAATAGCCCAGGAACAGATCAAGGTCGTTCGAGGCAAGGGACTGATAGATCACGGGAATACCGAGGATGCTTGACTGTGTCTGATAGCCAAGCGCGTCGAGGATGACCGAGGCGGTTCCTGTGGTCAGCGCAAGGTCGTTCCAGCCGGGTTCTGCCATGCGCACCGTCGAACAGGTCTCGGGGTCAGCGGCGGTTGCGGCTGTGGCCATCACGATCAGAAGGGCAGAGGCAGGGATCGACAGGTTCATCGCGCTCTCCAGTTTGTTCGGATGGTTCAGGGATTGACCCGTTGGACAATATACATACCAAATAGTCAATACTTGATTTTGCCAGTTGAATGGCCGACCAAGCCCACAGCCATGGAGGGCCCGCATGCCGCTCAGATCAATCGCGGATATTCGCAGGCAGGAACTGCGCCGGGCGGCGTTTCAGGTTCTGCAACAAGAGGGCGTGGCCGGGACCACGCTGGAAAAGGTGGCGGCACAAGCCGGGGCGTCGAAGGGCATCGTGCTGCATTACTTTGGGTCCAAGGCCGAGATGTTCGCCCAGGTCATGCGCGAGGCCAATCTGGTGCTGCGCGACCGTGTGGTGGCGCGGCTGAAGCGCGCGACGGGGCCGCGGGAGAGGCTGGTTGCGGTGATCGAGGGGAACTTCGAACCCGATCTGTTCACGCCGCCGGTCTGCCACGCCTGGCTGTCGCTTTGCGCCGAAGTGCCGCGCGACGCGGCCCTTGCCCGTATCCAGCGGGTGATCCATGCCCGGATGCAATCCAATCTGGTGCATGCCCTGCGCGGCCTGATGCCCGACGGTGAGGCCAAAGCGACCGCCCTGGTGCTGAGCGCGCTGATTGACGGGTTGTGGCTGCGGCTGGGGCTGAACCCGACGGCGCTGACGTCGGAAAGGGCGGTTGCACTGACCATGGAGGTCCTGACCGCGCGGCTTGCAAGACCCTGAGCGACGCGGCCCCGCATCAATGATCCGCCTGCATGCAAAGCGCGTATGCCGGGGGGGTGTGCCCTGCGCCTCAACCATCGGGCCACATGGGTCGACCAGTCCCGCCTCCATTCTGGTAGACTACCCAAATAGCGCGGCCTTGCTATGAAAAGGCACCGGGCTTATCCAACTTGGATGACCGACCCCCGCACCCACCGCCGCCTTGCCGCGATACTGGCCGCCGATGTGGTGGGCTATTCCCGCCTGATGGGCGTGGATGAGGCGGGAACGCTGGCCGCCCTGCGCACCCGCTGGCGCGACGTGCTGACGCCCGGGGTGGCCGCGCACAAGGGCCGGGTGGTCAAGGTGATGGGCGACGGCGTGCTGGTCGAGTTTGGCAGCGCCGTCGATGCCGTGGAATGTGCAATGGCGGTGCAGGCGGGGTTTGCCAGTGCCAATGAAGGGAAGCCAGCGGACCGCCAGATCACGCTGCGCATCGGCATCAATCTGGGCGATGTGATTGTGGAGGGGTCTGACCTCTATGGCGACGGCGTCAACATCGCGGCGCGGCTGGAGGCGCTGGCGGAGCCGGGGGGCATCTGCATTTCGGCCTCGGTCCACGATCAGGTGCGCGGCAAGGTTTCCGCCGGATTTGATGCGCTGGGTCCGCAGGCGCTGAAGAACATCGCCGAACCCGTGCCGGTATTCCGCGTCAAGGCTGTGGCCACCGAGGCACCCCCGCTGGCACTGCCCGAAAAACCCTCGATCGCCGTGCTGCCCTTTACCAGCATGTCCGCTGACCCCGAGCATGAACACTTCGTCGACGGGCTGACCGAAGACCTGATCACCGACCTGTCGCGCAACGCCGACCTGTTCGTGATCGCCCGCAACTCGACTTTTGCCTACAAGGGCCGGTCGGTGGACGCACGCCAGGTCGCCCGCGAGTTGGGGGTGCGCTATCTGCTTGAAGGCTCGGCCCGCCGGTCGGGCGCGCGGGTCAGGATCAACGTGCAACTGATCGACTCTGTCGGTGGCGGGCATCTGTGGGCCGAACGGTTTGACAGCGAGATGCAGGACATCTTCGACTTGCAGGACGCGGTGACGGCGCGGATTGTCAGCGAGTTGTCGGGGCGGCTGGTGGCGGTGCCGGTCCGGCGTCGGACCACCAGCATCGACGCCTATGATCATTGCGTGCGGGGCAGGGCATTGATCACCAATGGCGGGGGCAAACCTGTGGTGCTTCTGGCGGCGGTCGCCAGAATGGAAAGCGCGCTGGCGCTGGACCCGCTCTATGCCGAACCGCATCGCTGGATCGCCTTCAGCCGGTTGTTGTGCTGGGTGCACAACATGGAAACCGAGGGGCCGCACCGCGCGCTGGCCGTCGAACACGCCCGAACCGCCGTGCGGCTGGACCCGCAGGATGCCGCAAACCAATGGGTGATGGCCTGGGTTCTGTCCTACGAACATCTGATCCCCGAGACCGAGCAGGCGTTCGCCAAGGCACTGGCGCTGGACCCCAGCAATGCGGACGCCTGGGCCACCTTTGCCGACATCAGCGCGGTGCTGGGCAAAACCGGGCTAGCGCTGGACGCCATTCGCCGCGCGATGCGGCTGGAACCCCACACGCCGTTCTTCTACTACTGGTTCGAGGGGTTCATCCTGTATTGCGACCGGCAATACGAGGCCGCCGCAAGAACCGTGCAACGGTCCGAGGTCTTTGGCACCGCGTCGCATCGCATTCTGGCAGCAGCATTGGCGCAATTGGGGCGGATCGACGACGCAAAGCGCGCCGGGGCGCTGTACTGCGCCAGTACGCCGGGGTTCCGGATCAGTCGCTGGGTTGCGTTGCATTCCTATGGCGATGCGGCGACGATTGAACATTATGCCGAAGGGTGCCGGATGGCTGGGCTGCCGGAGTGACCGGGGTCATGGATTTTCGGGGGTCACGGATTTGCGGGGGTCACGGATTTTCCGGGGTATGCGCAGATATGCACGATGGCCCGCAGCCCGACCTTCGGTGAGGGATCAGATGCGCAGGTCAGCCCTGCCTGACCAGTCAGGACTTTCCGCCCAAAGTCCGCTTGACGCCGCCGCGCCGCTTCCGTAATACCCCCCCACGCCCGGGGTGACCCGGGGGGGAATGATCGCGCGGTGGTAGCTCAGTTGGTTAGAGTACCGGCCTGTCACGCCGGGGGTCGCGGGTTCGAGCCCCGTCCACCGCGCCACTTTCCCCGTTGAATTGCCAGCCTCAGCGCAGCAGCCAGACCTTGTCCTGATCGTCCGGCGGGCCTTCGGTTGCGATCAGCGTGACCCTGTGCTGCGGGCCGTACAGCCGGGCAATCTCGTCCGCGTAGACCGGGAACGGCGGGCCGTCATCGGGCGCGCGGCCATCCTCGAACGACAGCAGCAACTGCGGTGCACTGCCGGTGATCGACGTCATGTGGGCGGCATAGCGTGACCGCATCGCCGGCGGCAGGGCGATCAGGGCGGCGCGGTCATAGACGGCATCGACGGCACCCAGTGCCATCGCAGTCAGATCGAAGATGTCGCCCTGATGCACCACCAGCCCCGGCGCGCTCAGCCGGGTCAGCGGCCCCTGCACTTCAACCAGCGGCGTCAGCCCTAGGTCCGCGAACAGGCCCGCCACCGCCAGCGGGCTGATCTCTGCCGCCACCACCTGGCACCCCTGATCCCGCAACCACCCGATATCACGCGTCTTGCCGCACAAGGGCACGAACACCCGCGCGCCCGGCGGCAGCGCCAGCGCCGCGAAGTGCCGGACCAGCAGCGGATGCGCCACCGCCCCGTGAAACGGGATGCGTCCGCGTTCCCAGATGCCCAGCCAGAAGTCGCGGTCCATCACCCCTCCTGCAGAATGATCCGATAGCGGATATGTCCGTCATGGGGGGCATAGCTGTCGTACAAAGCCCGCGCCCGCGCGTTGCCCTCATCGGTATGCCAGTACAACCGCGACCAGCCCTGCGCGCGCGCCAGCGCCAGCAGATCGTCGATCAACGCCCGCCCCAGCCCCATGCCCCGGGCGGCATCCGACACGAACAGATCCTCCAGAAACCCGTCCGCCCCCAGCCCCCAGGTGGACAGATGCCAGTGGTGCAGGGCAAAGCCCATGACGCGGCCCCCGGCCTCGGCCACCCGCCCGGTCAGCGGCGACAAAGGGTCCATCGCCCGGTCCCAGGTGCGGTCGGTGACGGCGGCGGGCAGGGTGACGGCGTAGAAAGCCAGGTACTGCGCCCAGAGGTCGCGCCAGACGGGCTCATCGGCGGGGAGGAGAGGGCGGATTTGCATGGGGGTGGCGGCACTTTCTATAGTGGGTTCCCCTTGCCTGCGGCGTCACGCGCCAGGTGCGCATCGTCCAATACTGCCTTGAGGCGGGCGCGTTCGTCGGGCGCAAGTCCTTCAAGGAAGTCCCGAATTGCGTCACCTGCGGCGTCGAGAAAATCGCCAGCCTTCTCACCCAGTTCATAGCGATCACTCAATTCGGGAACAACATCGGAGGCGACAAGGGCCAACGTGCCAAATGCAGCCGCTGTCGCCCAGCCTGCAACCGAAACCATGTTGATCAGGCCCTTGACCGTCACCGTGGCGCTTTTCTCGGCCTGTTTGCCCGTGCCCTCCGCGACGCCCTGAACATGCTGCATCAGCGCCACGCTTTTCGGTTCGACGAATTCTGTCCGCAACGCGGTTTCCAGCAGGGCAAAGATCGTCTCGCGCGTTACCTTGCGGCGCGAAAAGGTTGCGTGTTCGTCGTCCAGCTCCCGCGCCTCGGGGAAGGACCGTACGAGGCCCGATGCGACACCCAGCAACGTGTCCAGCGCCGCCCGGGCCTCGGACGGCAGCAGGTCCAGTGGGTCACGCCTGTCGCGCGCGCCGGTGTCGTTGGACTCCAACAGCGCGCCAAGAGCGACCAGACTGGCCCACAGTTCCAGCGACCGCAGTGCGAGCGGGCGGCTGGTGTCGGCAAGGATGCCCTGGAACCGCAGCGCTTCTTCATGCACCTCTTGCCGCAGGCCGCCTGCGTTGATCCGGGGGCCAAGGCTTGCCAGCAGCTTGGCCGCCCGTTCGCCCGCCATGCGCGCCAGCAGGTCCTGCCGCGCCTCGGTCGGTGGGTTGCGCACGAACAACTCCATCGCCCCATGCGTGGGCGAGAACCGCCACCCCGCCAAATCCTGCGCCTCGATCAAGGCCGTCACCGTCAGGGGTGGTTCGTCTGGGAGATCGGGGTCCGATTCTGCCTTGGGCGCCAGCCACGGCAAGGGCGTGGGCCAAGGGGGAAGGGAGTTCAGATAGTCGAGGATCTGGTTGGTGCGCTCGGCGTTGTTCTCGATTGCGGACAGCCGGGCAAGTTCGGGGTCGTGCCGGGTGGCGGGGGTGTCTTGGAAGGACAGGCCCGAAAACGGGCCATCTTTTGCCTCCTCCTTCCGCACCATTCCCGCAATGGGACGCAGATCGGCCACGGCGGTTTGGTTGAGCAAAAGAAACTCCAGCCCGGTCAGACCCTGCAGGGGGCCGAGGTCGGCCACGGCGGTCTGGTCGAGCGAGAGCACCTGCAGTCCGGTCAGGCCCTGCAGGGGGCCGAGGTCGGCCACTGCGGTCTGGCTGAGCGTGAGCATCTGCAGCCCGGTCAGGCCCTGCAGGGGGCCGAGGTCGGTCACGGCGGTCTGGTTGAGCACGAGCATCTGCAGCCCGGTCAGGCCCTGCAGGGGGCCGAGGTCGGACACGGCGGTCTGGTCGAGCCAGAGCGTCTGCAACCCGGTCAGGCCCTGCAGGGGGGCGAGGTCGGCCACCTGCGTGTTGTCCAGATCGAGCAACAGCAGCCCCTCGATCCCCCGCACCTCTTCGGGAATGCGGGTCAGGGCGCGGAACGGCTTGGCGTCGAAACTCAGGCGCGTTTCCCCCGCCTTGCGGACACGTTCGATCTCGGCCAATGCCGCCTCATAGGCGCGATCTTCGGGGGTGGCTTGATCGGTCATCCTGCGGGCTTACCCTCTCAACTCATGCGTGGTTTTCAGATGCAGATGGGCCGCTTCGCCTTGCGGCGCAAGCACGGGGGGAAATCGGGCCGGAATTCCCCCCTTTGGCCCCGCTTACCGCACCAGCCTGTCCAGCACCCTTGCCCAACTGCGGATGCCCTTGTGGAAGCTTTCCACGTCGTATTTCTCATTCGGGCTGTGGATCTGGTCGTCGTCGCGCGCAAAGCCGATCAGCATGGCGTCCATGCCGAGATAATCCTTGAAATACCGCGCGATGGGGATCGACCCGCCGGCGCCGACATAGACCGCCGGTTGGCCCCATTCGTCGGTCAGGGCGTGGCGGGCGGCGTCGAAGGACGGGTTGTCGACCGACATCACACCTGCGGGGCTGTTGCCGTGGCCCTTCCAGGTGACGGTGCAATCGGCGGGCAGTTGCGCCTGTACCCAAGACCGGAAGGCGTCGCGGATCTTGTCGGGGTCCTGGCGGGACACCAGACGGAAGCTGACCTTGGCATGGGCCTCGGACGGCAGCACCGTCTTGAACCCGTCGCCGGTATAGCCGCCCCAGATGCCGTTCACCTCGGCAGTCGGGCGCGACCACAGCATCTCCAACGGTGTGCGGTCGTGTTCGCCTGCAGGGACCGACAGGCCGACGTCGCCAAGGTACTTGGCGTGGTCGAACGACAGGCCCTGCCACTGGGCGCGGATCGCCTCGGGCAGTTCGTCCACGTCGTCATAGAAGCCCGGCACCTGAATGCGGCCCTGCGCGTCGTGCAGACCGGCCAGCACCCGCGACAGCACCCGGATCGGGTTGATCGCGGCGCCGCCGTACTGGCCCGAGTGCAGGTCCTTGTTGGCGCCGGTGATCGTCAGCTCTTCCCCCAAGAGGCCGCGCAGCATGGTGGTGATGGCGGGGATGTGATCCTCATGCAGACCCGTGTCGCAGATCATCGCGATGTCAGAGCGCAGTTCGGCGGCGTTGTCCTGCATGAAGGGGATGAGGGAGGGCGAGCCGGATTCCTCTTCCCCCTCCAGAAACACGGTGATGCGGCAGGGCAGGGTGCCGTGTTCGGCCTTCCATGCGCGGAACGCCTCGACAAAGGTCATCAGCTGACCCTTGTCGTCAGAGGTGCCACGACCACGCAGGACGCGGCCCTTGGGTGTATCCTCGATGGCCGGATCGAACGGGTCGCGGTGCCACAGCGACAGGGGATCGACGGGCTGCACATCGTAGTGGCCGTAGAACAAGAGGTGCGGGCCAGAGGTGCCGGCATGCGCCACCACCATCGGATGGCCGGGGGTGGGGCGCTTGGAGGCGTCAAAGCCGATCGAGGTGAGGTCGGCCACCAGCCAGTCTGCGGCGCGGTCGCAATCGGCCTTGAAGGCGGGGTCGGTCGAGATCGAGGGGATGCGCAGGAGGTCAATCAGCCGGTCGAGTGCGCCGGGAAGATCGGCGTCGATACGGGCCAGCACGGGTTCAAGGGTCATCATCATCTCCTGATCTGTTGATCGCTGGCGGGACCCTAGCAGCGATCCGGCCCCTGTCCAGAGCGTGCGCCTTGCGCTAATAGTGGCACCAGGCGGCGGGAGTGGTGCGATGCGGGTGCTGGTGTTGGCGACGGGTGTTCTGGGGATGGCGGGGGCGGCGATGGCCGAGCCGTTGGCGTCAGCGGAGGCGCGCAAGGCGCTGTGGCCGGCCAAGACGGCGCTGGCCATCGTGATGCGTCCGCACCCGAAACTGCCCGAGGATCAGGGGAAACTTTTGGCCGCGGTGGCGTCGGGGCAGCCCTATTACGGTGCCATCGCGTTTTCGCCCGATGAGGGGATCCTGGTCGAGGCGACGGTGGCGGCAGTGAACCACCATTCGGTGGGCGCGGCAGAGGCGGCGGCGCTGGCGGATTGTGACGCCAAACGCAAGGGCGATACACCCTGTGCGGTGGCGGTGGTGCTGCGGCCCGACGGGTGGGAGGCGCGTCCGTTCGAGGTGTCGCAGTCAGCGACCGAGGCCCTGCGCAAGGAATACGGGCGAAGCGGGCCGCGCGCGATGGCCGTGTCGGCGGCAACGGGCGCATATGGTCTGGGCGCGGGCGAGGGGGCGGCAGAGGTGGCGGTGATCGCCTGTGCGGCGGCGGGTGCCACGGATTGCGCGGTGGTGGTGGCGGACTGAGGTTTTTTGGGGGGGGGCGGCAAATTGCCGTCCTGAAATCTGTAGCGCAGACCCGATATGTGTGCTGCACCGAACGACCGCACCGCGACGGAGACCCAGTGGATGGACTATTCCCAGGCCCTTGATGCAGCCCTGACGCGCCTGCACGACGAAGGCCGTTACCGCGTGTTTACACCGATCCTGCGCCGACAGGGTCATTTCCCGCGTGCCGTCTGGCAACGCCCCGACGGGACCGAGCGCGATATCACGGTGTGGTGCGGCAACGACTATCTGGGGATGGGGCAGCATCCGGCGGTGCTGGCCGCGATGCATGACGCGCTTGGGGCGGTCGGGGCGGGGTCGGGTGGCACGCGGAATATCTCGGGCACCACGGCGCATCACCGCGCACTGGAGGCGGAACTGGCCGATCTGCACGGGAAAGAGGCGGCGCTGGTGTTTACCTCGGCCTATGTCGCCAATGATGCGGCGCTGTCGACGCTGCGGGACGTTTTTCCGGGGCTTATCATCTATTCCGATGCGCTGAACCACGCCTCGATGATCGAGGGGATACGGCGGGGTGGTGGCAGTAAGCGAATATTCGGTCATAATGATGTGGCACATCTGCGCAGGCTGCTGGAGGCGGACGATCCGGCGGCGCCGAAGCTGATCGCGTTCGAATCGGTCTATTCGATGGACGGTGATTTCGCGCCGATGCAGGCAATCTGCGATCTGGCCGAAGAGTTCGGCGCGCTGACCTATCTGGACGAAGTGCATGCGGTTGGCATGTACGGGCCGCGCGGGGCAGGGGTGGCGGCGCGTGACGGACAGATGCACCGGATCGACATGGTGAACGGCACGCTGGCCAAGGCTTATGGCGTGTTCGGCGGCTATGTTGCTGCAAGTGCGAAACTGGTCGATGCGCTGCGGTCCTATGCGCCCGGGTTCATCTTTACCACGTCGCTGCCGCCTTCCGTTGCGGCAGGTGCGGTGGCGTCTGTGCGGTGGCTGAAGGGTGACCAATCATTGCGCGATCAGCATCAGCGGCAGGCGCGGATCCTGAAGATGCGGCTGCGCGGGCTGGGTCTGCCGATCACCGATCACGGGTCACATATTGTGCCGGTGCATGTCGGCAACCCCATCCATTGCAAGATGCTGTCGGATATGCTGCTGGAACAGCATGGAATCTATGTGCAGCCGATCAACTATCCCACGGTGCCGCGCGGCACCGAACGGCTGCGGTTTACCCCGTCACCACAGCATGATGCAGCCATGATCGAACATCTGGTGCAGGCGATGGATGCACTGTGGGGGCAATGTGCGCTGAATCGCGCCGAAGCCAGCGCCTGACGGGCGTTACTGCATGTGCAAAGCGACTTGCCATATGTTAGCCTTTCGTCAATAGACCGGAATCGCGTAGGCTTATAACAAGCGACTCGCCGGCCACTTGGGGCAAGGGATACGGGGACAGGATGATCGGGCGAAGGAACGTACCTTCGACGCCAGAGGTCACAAAGCCAAAGGGCTTTGACGATTTCGATCTGCGTCTTGGCGACCTTATGCGCGGCGAACGCGCGACGCTTGGCAAATCCTTGCTGGACGTGCAGCGCGAGCTGAAGATCAAGGCCACCTACATTGCCGCAATCGAGAACGCCGATGTGTCGGCGTTCGAGACGCAGGGTTTTATCGCGGGCTATGTGCGGTCTTATGCGCGCTATCTGGGGATGAACCCGGACTGGGCCTATGAGAAGTTCTGCCGCGAGGCGAATTTCACGCTGGCGCATGGCATGTCACAGGCGGCATCGCCCGCACGCATCACCGCTGTGCGCAACCGCGCGGCGGAATACCGCGATCCGCTTGCCGACCCAAACGCATCGTTCGTGCCCCGCGCCGAAAGCCTGTTCAGCCGGATCGAACCGGGTGCCGTGGGATCGCTTGCGGTGCTGGTCGCGTTGATTGCGGGCATCGGGTATGGCGGCTGGTCGGTGCTGCAACAGGTGCAGCAGGTACAGCTTGCCCCCGTCGATCAAGCGCCGCGCGTGGTGACCGACATTGATCCTCTGGGCAATGTGCCGGGCAGTGCGACGAATGTGCGGTCGGCGCCCGATGTGGCGGTGGCGGCTGACGTGCCGCCTTCGGGCACGATTGCCGCCGATATTGCCGGGGTGGACGGTGCCGACCGCCTGTCACGCCCCGAGGCCCTGGATGTGCCGGTGCTGGTCGCGCGGGACGGGCCGATTGCGGCCATCACGCCGAACCGGCCGCCGGTGGACGGGATTGCGGCGGCTGTGGCCGAGGCTGTGGCGGCAGAGCCCGGTGCGGGTGTGCAGGTGCTGGCCGCAACCGGCCCGGGAGTGGAGCTGTTTGCCGTGCGCCCGTCATGGGTGCGGGTCAAGGCCGCCGACGGGACTGTGCTGTTCGAAAAGATCCTTGATGCGGGTGAGCGGTATGTCGTGCCGCAGATGGAAACCGCGCCGCTGCTGCGGGCCGGCAATTCGGGGTCGGTGTATTTCCTTGTGAACGGCCAGACCTATGGCCCGGCAGCCCCCGGCGCGCAGGTCGTCAACAACGTCGATCTGTCGCCCGCCGCGCTGACCACCACCTATGCGCTGGCCGACCTGACGCAGGACCCTGACCTGACCCGCTATGCATCGAACGGAGATCCTGTTGTGGTGCCGGGTGTGGAAGTGCCGCAAAACTGACCCTCGGTTGCGCCGGGCACGCGCCGACGCTACATCTTGGCCGATGATCCCGGTCAAAGGACTGCGCCCATGACGCACAACCCGATCCGCCCCTGGCGCAACATCGACCGGCGCGTGTCGCGTCAGATACGCGTGGGCAAGGTACTGGTCGGTGGCGATGCGCCGATTTCGGTGCAGACGATGACCAACACCCTGACGACAGATGTGGCGGCAACGCTGGAACAGGTGCAGCGCTGTGCGGTTGCAGGCGCGGATATCGTGCGGATATCCACGCCCGACCGCGAAAGCACGGCGGCGCTGAAGCACATTGTGGCCGAAAGCCCGGTGCCGATCGTGGCCGACATCCATTTCCACTACAAACGCGCGATCGAGGCGGCAGAGGCGGGGGCGGCCTGTCTGCGGATCAACCCGGGGAACATCGGCGATGCCAAGCGTGTGGCCGAGGTTGTGAAGGCCGCCAAGGACCATGGTTGTTCCATCCGCATCGGGGTGAACGCGGGGTCGCTGGAGCGGCATCTGCTGGAAAAATACGGTGAGCCTTGCCCGGATGCAATGGTGGAATCCGGGATGGACCATATCAAGCTGTTGCAGGACAACGATTTTCACGAGTTCAAGATTTCGG
This sequence comes from Rhodobacterales bacterium, assembly GCA_038209775.1. GTDB lineage: Bacteria > Pseudomonadota > Alphaproteobacteria > Rhodobacterales > Rhodobacteraceae > JBBQXK01. The sequence continues at coordinate 53,076 of JBBQXK010000008.1, forward strand.
TCAAGGCGTCCGACGTGTTCATGGCCGCCGCCGCCTATCAGCAACTGGCGGGCGTCACCGATGCGCCGATCCATCTGGGGATCACCGAGGCAGGGGGGCTGACCTCGGGCACGGTGAAATCGGCCATCGGGCTGGGGTCGCTGTTGTGGTTCGGGATCGGCGATACCATCCGGGTATCGTTGTCGGCGGACCCGGTCGAGGAAGTGAAGGTCGGCTTTGAAATCCTGAAATCGCTGGGGCTGCGGCATCGGGGGGTGACGATCATTTCCTGTCCCAGTTGCGCGCGGCAGGGGTTTGACGTGATCAAGACCGTGACGGCCTTGGAACAACGGCTGGCGCATGTGACCACGTCGCTGTCGCTGTCGATCATCGGCTGCGTGGTGAACGGGCCGGGCGAGGCGCTGATGACCGACATCGGGTTTACCGGGGGCGGGGCGGGCAAGGGCATGGTGTATCTGGCGGGCAAGACCGCGCATACCATGGGCAACGACAAGATGGTCGACCACATCGTCGAACTGGTCGAGGCCAAGGCGGCCGAGATCGAAGCGGCAGAGGCGGCCCAAGCGGCAGAATAACTGTGCATTCGGGACAGGACAGACCTGCGTTCGGGCAGGTTTGGAACTGGTCTGCGCAGGGCTAGGTTACCGCTGGCCATTGAAGGAGTGTCGCTTGTGACCAACCCCACCCATGCCCCCGCACCCGGCACTTTTGTGACCGTGGCCGTGCTGTTGCTGGCGTCGTTGACGATCATGGCGAATGCGACCATCGCGCCGGCCTTGCCGGGGTTACGCGCGCATTTCGCGCATGTGGCGGGGATCGACACACTGGCGGGGTTGTTGCTGACGCTGCCATCGGCGGCGATCATGCTGACGGCGGGGGTTATCGGCTGGCTTGCCGACCGGGTGAACCGGCAGTGGTTGCTGGTGGGGTCAGCGCTGGCGGTGGCCTTGGGCGGCGCGTCGGGGCTGGTGGCCGAGACATTGCCGATGATGCTGGCGGGGCGGATTGTGCTGGGGGTTGGCGTGGCCGGCACGATGACGCTGGCGCTGACCTGGGGGGCGGACCTGTGGCAGGGGCCGGCACGGGCGCGGTTTCTGGGGATGCAGGGCGCGACCATGTCGGCGGGGGGTGTGGTGGTGATGCTGTTGGGCGGTGCCTTGGCGTCGTTGCACTGGCGCGGGGCGTTTGCGGCGTATCTGGTGGTGGTGCCGGTGGCGGTTCTGGCGCTGGTGGCGCTGGCGCCTTATGTCCGGGAGCGCAGCGCGCGGGGGCGGGTGGCGGCGATGGCGGCAGCCGGACAGTTCCCATGGCGGGCGTTTGCGCTGGTGGGGCCCTTGGCGTTCATCTTCATGCTGACCTTCTACATCATGCCGACGCGGCTGCCCTTCCTGTTGTCGGACATGGGGCTGACCAACCCTGCGCTGATTGGCGCGTCGATGGCGCTGATGACGCTGGTGTCGATCCCGGGGGCGCTGATGTACGGGCGGCTGCGGCGGCATGTGTCGGCGATGGCGGTATTCGCGGGATCGTTCGGGTTCATGGGGGCAGGGCTGCTATTGGTGGGGCTGTCGCCCACGCTGCCGGGGGTGATCGCAGGGATTGCACTGACGGGCGTGGGAATGGGGCCGTCGATGCCCAATTACAGCACCTATTTCATGAGCTTTGTGCCCCCCGGGATGCGCGGCCGCGCGTCGGGCCTGTTGACCACGGCGTTCTTTGCCGGGCAGTTCGCGTCGCCCCTTGCCACCGCACCGCTGGTCGGGGCCTACGGCGCGCGGGGGGCGTTCGAGGTGATGGGGTTGACGCTGATCCTGCTCTGTGGCGTCTTGGGGATCACAGCGCTGCGCACCAGACCCGTGCCAGCCCCGCAACCCGGAGAGTGACCCCGCGTGCCTGACACCCCCCATCCATCCATTATTCGCTGGGAGGCTATCGAGGCGGGCGACTGGACCTATCGCGGCGACGACGAGCCGATGGGCAGGGATGCCGATTATTCGCGGCATTTCGGGCTGAAACGGCTGGGCATCCATCATCTGCGACTGCAACCGGGGCGGCGCACGTCGTACCCGCACGCTGAGAGCGCCGAGGATGAGTTTGTCTATGTCATCGCGGGCACGCCGGATGTCTGGCTGGACGGGCACCTGCACCGGCTGTCGCCCGGCGATGCAGTGGGGTTTCCGGCGGGAACAGGGCTGTGTCATACGTTCCTGAACAACACGGATGCCGAGGTCATGCTGATCGTGGTCGGCGACCGGCCAAGGCCGGAGAACCGCATCTTTTATCCGAGGAACCCCGAACAGAGGGTGGTCCGTGACGACTGGTGGGACGCGGTACCTGAACGCGCGCTTGGCCCGCATGACGGGCTGACGGATGCGCGGCGCGGGCAGGGTGGTTAGCCTTTGACGCGGGTTCATGGCTATATCCGGTTCTCTTACCTCGGGCGCAGTGATGCCCGCGCGTCGCGCAACGGCCTGTCGGAGGATGAGCGTGCCGCGATCCTCTATGCCGCACCGCGCATGGCGCAGAGGTTCCACCTGTTCGAACACATCTGTCTGCCATCGTTGCGTGCCCAGTCGCACCCGGATTTTCGCATTACCGTGCTGGCGTCACCCCTGATGCCCGAGGCGGACCGGCTGCGGCTGCAAACGCTGGTGGCGACGCTGCCGCAGGGTGAGGTTTTGTACAGCGATGCGGCCAGCGTGGTCGAGGCGCTGAACCCGGTCATCACCGGGGTCACGGCCAAGGCCACCGGCATGACGTTCCATTTCCGGCTGGACGACGACGATGCGCTGTGCCGCACCGCGATCCAGACCATGGACCGCTATTGCGATCTGGCCGTGGCGGACGAGTTGATGACGTTTCCGCGCGGGTTCCTGCTGATCCGGGCTGAGGGCGAAGTGCGGCTGTTGCGCAAGCAAGAGGATTTCATCGCCATCGGGCTGGGGTTTTTTGCAGCCCCCGGCACGCTGCGCAACCCTTATTCGGGCAGTCACCGCAAGATCTACCGGCTGGTGCCGACGCGGATGGAGCCCCGGCTGCCCGCGTATATCCATGTGGCCCATGATGCGGCGGATACCGCCCGGACGACCGACCACAAACTGCTGACCGCCGCCCGGGACGACCCGAACCATGCCGCCGAGCAAAAGGCAATCTCGCGGCTGATGGAACAGCATTTCCCGTTCAAGGCCCGGCAACTGCGGCGGATACTGCAGGAAATGCCCGGTGCAGCCCCCCTTGCGCCCGAGCCTGCATCCGGCTAGACGAGCGCCACTTCACAGGCGTGGTGCGGGCTTTGGGACAGACATCCCCCGAAGTCCACCGGTTGGGGCAATGCCCTGAAATCACCGCGACCGAGGCGCAAACCGGAAAGGACACTGAATGGCGCTCCCCGAGTTCTCGATACGTCAGCTTTTGGAAGCTGGCGTACACTACGGCCACCAGACCGCCCGCTGGAACCCCCGCATGGGTGAGTTCATCTATGGCGAACGCAATGGCATCCACATCGTCGATCTGACGCAGACCGTTCCGCTGTTGGACGCCGCGCTGAAGGTGGTGCGCGATACCGTCGCCAAGGGCGGCCGTATCCTGTTCGTCGGCACCAAGCGGCAGGCACAAAAGGCCGTCGCCGAAGCTGCCGAGAAATCGGCGCAGTTCTATATGAACCACCGCTGGCTGGGTGGCACGCTGACCAACTGGCAGACCGTGTCGAAGTCGATCCAGCGGTTGAAGCAGATTGACGAAGTGATGGCCCACGGGGCCGAAGGCATGACGAAGAAGGAACGCCTTGGGCTTGAGCGCGAGCAGGGCAAGCTGCAGGCGTCACTGGGCGGCATCCGCGAAATGGGCGGCGTGCCGGACCTGTTGGTGGTGATCGACGTGGGCAAAGAGGACCTTGCGGTTCTTGAGGCCAACAAGCTGGGCATTCCGGTGGTGGGTATCGTCGATACCAACTGCTCGCCCAAGGGTGTGACGCACCTGATCCCCGGCAATGACGATGCGGCGCGGGCGATTGCGCTGTATTGCGACCTGATCAGCCGTGCGGCCCTTGACGGGATGTCGGCGCAGATGGGTGCGGCAGGCATCGACGTCGGTGCGCTGGAAGAGGCCCCGGTCGAAGAAGCCGTCGCCGAAGTCTGAGGGCTGTTGCAGGCCTGTCATCGGGCGGGGTTAAACCCGCCCGCATTTCATTCGTATTCAGGAGACCTGACATGACCGTCACCGCACAAATGGTGAAAGAGCTGCGCGATTCGACCGGCGCAGGGATGATGGACGCCAAGAAGGCGTTGGTTGAGACCGATGGCAACATGGAGGCGGCGGTTGACTGGCTGCGCACCAAGGGCCTGGCCAAGGCCGCCAAGAAGGCCGACCGCGTCGCCGCCGAGGGGCTGGTTGGCGTGGCCGTGTCGGGGAACCGGGGTGTGGCGGTCGAGGTGAACTCGGAAACCGACTTTGTCGCCAAGAACGGCGATTTCCAGAACCTGGTGCGGGGCGTGACCAAGACCGCGCTGCGCTGCCCCGATGTCGAGGTGCTGCGCACCGCTGACATGAACGGCGTGCCGGTTGGCGTGGCGATTGCCGAAACCGTGGCGGTGATCGGCGAGAACATGACCCTGCGCCGTATGGCGGCGGTCGAGGGCGATCATGTGGCGTCCTACGTCCACAACGCCGCTGCCGATGGCATGGGGCGGATCGGCGTGCTGGTGGCCGTGAAGGGCACCGACAACGGCATCGCCAAGCAGATCGCCATGCATGTGGCCGCGACCAATCCCTTGGCGCTGTCCGAGGCCGATCTTGATCCGGCGGTCGTTGAGCGTGAACTGGCCGTGCAGACGCAGAAGGCGATGGAAGAGAATGCGACCTCGGCCAAGCCCAAGCCCGATGCGGTGATCCAGAACAACATCATCCCGGGACGGATGAAGAAGTTTCTGGCCGAGAACACGCTGATGGGCCAGATGTTCGTGATGAACCCCGAGATCACCGTGGCGCAGGCGGCCAAGGATGCGGGTGTTACGGTCACGGGCTATGTGCGGATGTCGGTGGGCGAGGGCATCGAGAAAGAGAAAGAGGACTTTGCGGCGGAAGTGGCAAAGATGAACGCACCGCAGTAAGCGGCTGTTCTTGCGTGGAAATGTCGAACGGGGCAGTCTAACGACTGCCCCGTTTTTGTTGCCGCGCGTCTGGGGATGAGAACGGCAATCGACGTCAGGGACCAACATCGTGCGGCTGCAAAATCACGCCGCCCGATGGTACGACAGGGCAGGGGGAGCAACCGTCCCACCCCGTTCACAAGGGCCCCGCAACCCCGGCCAAAATTCTGGCAACGGGTCTTGGGGCGGTGTTCCAAGGGGTAATCCCCTGCTCACGGAACATGATCAGATTGCAACTTTCCGTGACCGCATGACAGTAGGGGAATCCATACCATCCCCGGACGGACGCACGAAGATCAGGTTCAGAAGCGTGCCCTTGGCCACCGCATGCGCCGTGGTGTCCACATTCAGCGCCTCACGCGCCAGACGCAGATGCTTTTCCACCATCGCCGCCGATACGCCCATCAGGACCGCCACATCGGCCATCGTCTTGCCGTCGGCCGCCCATTCCAGCGCTTCGCGCTGGCGCGCGGTCAGGTCGCGGCGGACGTGGGCGGCGGGCAGGCTGGCGATGCGCAGGTGCATCATCTGCGCCACGGCCATCATCGACGGACCTTGCGCGTCCCAGATCCGGTCAACATCGTCATGGCCAAGCCCCGCATCCGCAGTCAGCCCAAGCGCGCCCTTGGTCCGGCTGGCCACTTCGGGGAAACTGATGGCGATGCCCGCGACGATGCCGAAGCGCGCGTTCAGGCGCACCGCCTCGGCCTCTTCGTCGGGCAGGCGGCCTGCGGCATAGTCCTGTTGCACCCAACGCCATGTGGTCATGCCGGTATTCCGCAGCGCCCAGCGATAGACCGGCGTCTTCGCATAGAACCCGCCACGGAAGTACAACCGCGAATACTCGGGGTCGGAGGTTGAAAGATACAGCGCATCATCGGGATCGCCGATCGAGCGTTCGGTGCGGAACCGGGTAAGTCCATAGTTCAGCCGCCGAAACCCCAGTTCGGCAAAATACGCGCAGGCCGGTGCCCAGGCAGCATCCACGCAGTCGGCCTGCGCAATGCACCCGAGAAGTTGCAAGACTTCGGCCACCTGATCCTGTCCGTGCAGTGCCAACCGATGGTCAGCATCTCATCCCACCGTAATTGTAGCGCCGATACATTTCCGGTGTCGAGGGGCAAGGCTATGGGATCGGCTGATGTCGGGTGGATTGGGCTGCCTGTCTGGATTACATAATATTGATTATAGGATAATCAGACAGCCTGACCGGCCACCCAAGCCGACGACCAGGCCCATTGAAAGTTGTACCCCCCCAGCCACCCCGTCACATCGACCACCTCACCGATGAAGTGCAGCCCCGGCACCGCGCGCACCTCCATCGTGCGTGCGTCCAGTGCGTCGGTGTCGACGCCGCCCAGCGTGACCTCGGCGGTGCGGTAGCCTTCGGTGCCGACGGGTTTCAGTTCCATTGCATGGACTTGTGCGGCGATCCTGTCGAGGGTTGCATTACCCTGATCGGCCAGATTGCCTGTGGCGTTGCTGCGCTGTTCGACAAGGCGGGCCAGCCGTTCGGGCAGAACCTGCCCAAGGGCCGTGCGCAAGGCGATCCGGCCCGAGGTGGCCCGCTGGGCACGCAGATAGGCCGCCATATCGTGATCCCGCGCCAGATCGACCACCACGGGCATGCCGGGCGACCAGTAGCTTGACGCCTGCAGCACCGCCGGGCCCGAAAGGCCACGATGGGTGAAAAGGATAGCCTCATCAAACCCTTGTCGGCCGGCATTCACCCTGCCGTTGACAGACACCCCGGCCAATGGGCGCAGCCATTCAAGCTCTTGTTCGGCAAAGGTCAGGGGCACAAGCCCGGGGCTTGTTTCGACCAAGGGTACACCAAACGTGCGGGCAATGTCATAGCCCGCACCGGTGGCCCCCATCTTGGGAATGGACTTGCCGCCGGTGGCCACGACCACCCTGCCCGCCGTTACCGTACCGCGTGAGGTTTCAACCGCAAAGCCTTGTTTATCTTTCATAACACTGGCGAAACTTGTGCCCGTCCACAGTGTGACCCCCGCCCGTTCGGCATCGCTTCGCAACATGGTCACGATCTGTTTCGCCGACCCGTCGCAGAACAACTGCCCCAGCGTCTTTTCATGCCAGGCAATGCCCGCCGCGTCGACACGCGCGATGAAATCGCGTGCGGTGAACCGGCGCAGTGCGGATATCGCAAAGCGCGGGTTGCGGCCCAGGAACCGGGCCGGGTCCACCCCCAGATTGGTGAAGTTGCACCGCCCCCCGCCCGAGATCCGGATCTTTTCGCCGACCGTCGCGCCATGCTCGATCAACAGCACGCGGCGGCCGCGCCGTGCCGCCTCGGCCGCGCAGAACAGTCCCGCTGCCCCTGCCCCAAGAATGACGACATCAACCTGCATGTTGCAGGACTACCCTGCCCGAAAGGCCCCCGCAACCACCGGGCAAGGCACCCGAAACACCCTTGCAGCCCCGGGCAGGCTTCGCTAGAAGAACCGCCAGTTGGGGCGTCGCCAAGCGGTAAGGCATCGGTTTTTGGTACCGACATACCTAGGTTCGAATCCTAGCGCCCCAGCCAACATTCCTATTCTTCGGGTGCGTCGTCGTCGCCCACATCTTCGACCACCAGCGCCGGTTTTGCCTTGCGTGCGGCGCGTTCGGCATCGGTCGGGGTGACCGGAACGCCGGTTGCGCCGACGAACTGCGGGTTGGGTGACGGTGTCGCACCCGAGGGCGGGAATGGCGTCAGCGACACCGCGCGGAAGATGTCCGGCCCAAGCGTGACGCCCGCGTCACCCACATCAACCTCGACCCGGTAGGGCAAGGGGATCGGGGCGCTGTAGGCGAAGAACACCAGCCTGGTGCCTTGATAGGCGGGCGCGGTGATCCCTGCGAAATCGGGCATCCCGTGATCGCGCAGGCGGTAGACGCCGGCCTTCCACGCCGCACCCGGGTCTTCGCCCGCCACCTGTGCGCGATACGACGCCTCATACCCTGCCGGGTCGGTGATCACGCGGTAATCGGTGCCGCTGGCAAAATGCGCCACTGCGCGCGCCATGGACGTGGCCGCATCCGGATGCAGCAGGCCCGGCGCCGCCGCCACCAGTGCGGCCAGCGAGCCGACTTCGGTATCGCCTTCGACGATGACCACGCTCTGGCTTGCGTCGTCCACGCCGAGAACCACCTGAGGAATGCCGTCTGTCATGTGTTTTTCCTTTTTGTATCAGGTGTTGTCAGTCGATCTTCGCCCATTCGGCATCAATCCAGTCGCGCGTGACCTTTATCAAAGACCCGGGCGGCACGATTTTCTGCCACATGACCGGATCGCCTGTGTTGGGATCAGGTGCGATGACAAAGAACCTGTGATCCGCGCCGCTGCCCCAGTTGGTATCGGCAATCACAAACTCGGGTGCGCCGAGGTCGGTCATCATCCGCTGGGTCAGCTTGTCGGTCAGGACCTTTTCATAGGCGGCGGCCTCTTCGACCTTGCGCTTGTCGAAATCGGTGTCCGACACCACTTCACCCTTGTCGGTCTTGCCCTTCTTCCAGTCCGCGGCATCCTTGTCACCGCGGATCTTGTTGGCGTCCTTGCTTGCCGCCTTGACGGCAGCCGTCAGTTCGGCCGGGGTTACCGGAGCCGTCGGTTTGTGGGCGGCGATGCCGTCGGTGTAGGCCTTTTTGAGTTCGGGGGTCTTTGCCCCGTCAAGCCAGGGCTGCAGTTCCTTCATGAACATCTCGACCGCCTTGTCGACGGGCACCTTGGTGTCGCGCAGATCGCGGCCGGGTTTCAGAAGATTGTCCTCCATCGCCTTGTCGCGCTTGGTCTGGGTGTCGCCCTTGAGTTTGTCCAGCGACGGGTGGTTCGGCAGGGCGTTGAAGCCGTGCATGCCGACGGTGCGCAGGGTGATCATGTCGTCGGTCTTGCCGGTCATGCCGGTCATAAAGCCCGCGAGAAGATCCTTGGTGCGGGTGGGCTCATCCGGTGGCGGTTTACCGGCCCCGGCGGTCATCTGCGTTTGGCTCAGGGTGGCACCGTGCAGGGCCTGCGTCGCTTCGGTGGTCTGGCCGCCGCTGCCAAGTTCCCAGGGCAGGTATTCATCGTCTTTCGCGGCGCCGAACACCTGGGTTACGGCGTTGATGAAGGCGTCGGATTTCACATGATCCTTGACCGTGGCAGCCTCGGGCGCATCCTTGTCGATGCCAAGGGATGCCAATGCGACGGTTGTCATCGCTTCGATGAAGTCTTCCTTCTTGCGGATTTCCTTTTCGGGGCTGAGCAGCTTGAGGATATAGCGCCCGCGATCGGACGAGCCGTCGTTGCTGTCTTTGACCTCGTCCATCGGGTCGTAGATGAAGCTGAAGGCCGCGGCCACGTCACCCTTCAGCTTGGTCAGGCGCAGCGCCGCTTTCTTGTCTTCCTCTTCTTGCTTCTTTTTCTGTTCTTCGGGCGGCAAGCCGCTGTTTCCAGACAGGTTCTTGGTCTTGATCGCGTCGCTCAGCGTGGTCAGGCCCGCGTTGTTGGCTGACCCGAGGCTGGCCTTGGTGGAACTGGTGGCGCGCTGTGCGGTCGAGGTGGCCAGCGAATATTCCCAACTGCGCATGACCGGATCGTCGCCGGGGGGCGTGTTGGTGACGACGGCCACTTCGGGGCCAAAGGGCGGCTTGTACTTGCCGGTGCCCGCGATCTGGGCATAGGCCCCCATCGCGCCCAAGGGATCGGTTTCGCGCATCCGCCGCGTCGGTGCCGTGGAAAAGCACGATCCGACCGGCCCCTGATCCAGAGGTTTGAGCATCGAGGCCATGACCGAATTGCGGACGTCGTCCTTGTCCACCGCATCGGTATCGCCCTTGCCCGTGGCGCGGCGGACAAGGCTTTGTGCATTGGGATCAGTCGGTTCCGGCACACCCTTCAAGATATCGCCGGCCTTTGTCGCGTTGGCGGGATCCTTGAGGAACCCTACGGTCTTGAGCATATGCGACGACAGCGCCGGGCGCGGGTTCGACAGGACATCGGGGTTGAACAGCGCGTCGCCGATGGCACCCTTGGCCTCGTCGCTGTCAACATCGACTGACCCGTCGTCCTTGACCATGGCTTTGCCGACCGACATCGTCCGGCGCTGTTCAAGTTCGCCAAAGCTGCCCGATCCCGCCTCACCCGTCGGATCATCACCGAACTGGCGACCGGTGGCCATGTAGCCATCGATCCGGTCAAAGTATTCCGGGCCGACGCTGCCACCCATCTTTAGCAACTGGTCGGCGTACTTTGCCGAATATTCCTCGGACATCGTCGAGGTGCCGTCGGTGAACCCTGCATCCTTGAGGTCGATCATCTTGCCAAGGTTGCCCGCCACCGCCTCGTGGTGATCGCCGGTACGGACGGATTCGAGGGCCGTGGCCGTCAGGTCGGGGTCGCGGCTCGCACCCTTGATGATTTCCAGCGCCCCCCCGCCCGAGAATTTCTTGGGTGCGTTTGGCGACAGCGGACCGGTCGTGATCGCATCTTCGATCACCTTCTTGCCCTTGGCGGCCTTTTCATAGGCTTGCGCCTTGGACAGCGCCGCCTGCGCGTCGGCGATGGCCTTTTGCGCGGCCTTGACGGCCTTGTTGCGCTTGCCGCCCTTGCGCATCGCGTTGGCGTCTTCAAGGGCCTGTTGCGCATCCGACAGCAAGGTCTTGGCGGCGCCGGTATCTTCGGATGCCTTGGCCAGCACCTCGGGGGTGATTTCGATGTCACCGCCCAGGGTTTCGTCAAAATCCTGAAGTGCCGCCTGCGCGGCAAGTGCGGCCTCGGGATAGTCGCCCGCGATGGCCAGAAGTTTGGCGTTGTCCTTCACGAACTCGGCCGCCTTGCCGAGACCGTCCTTGACCGCCTGGCTGATCTTGTCGACCAGCGACATCACGTCACCCACGATGCCGCCACCGCCTTCAACGGTGTCTTCAGTCTTTTTGCCGCCAAAGACGCCCTTCACCGTTTCCTTGATCTTCTTGAAGATGTTGCCATCACCCGCGCCGTCACCTTCGGGGCCTGCCAGTCCGTCGCCCTGCGGCGGGCCACCGGCGTTGTCGTTGCCCTGCGGCGGCGGCGGTGCCGTTGGCGGCTGCACGCCGGTGTCGCCCGGCTGGGCCTTGGCGAGTTCCGAGGTCGCCATGTTGCGCAACAGCGACAGGATCTGTCCCGATTTCTTGAGGTCACGCTCAATCTCGGCCTTGAACATGCCGATAAGCGAGGTCACCTTGCCGGTCACAGCCTTGTCCGCACCTTGAAGCAACGTGCGAAGATCGCCGCCCATCACACTGAATTCCTGCACAAGCTTTTCGCGCAGACCAGCCTCGTTCTCACCGCTGTTGTTGCCGCCGCCGGCCAATTGCCGCAGACCGGCCTCAACCGCCTCGATCAGCTTTTCAGCGCGGTCAAGGCCCGCATTTGCCATCTCGGTGGCGGCGGTCTGGACGGCCTTTGACAGCTTGTCGACACCCGGCAGGGCGCGGGCAGCGGCGTCGCGCAACTGGGGCACGATTGCCTTGATGCGGTTCGCCAGCGCCGCCTTGCGCGCGGCATCGGGATCGTCCTGCGTCTGGGCCGCCTCGGCCACGGTTTCGGCAACCGCGACCTCATTCCCCTCGGTCACTTCGACGTTGCCGTCGTCATCGCTGTCTTCGATGCGCTGGCCGTTCGGCAGGATCACCACCACCTTCAGCGGCAGTTTCATCGACATGAAGTGCTTTTTGGCCAGTTTCGGCAGGTTGGCAGGGAATTCGTCTGTCGTGACCGTCATCTCCAGCGTCTTGCCAGAGGCGGTCATCGTGCCCGTCATCGAAATGGCGGGAAGGCCGCCTGCATCCTTGGCGGCGCGGAACATGACATCGCAGCTTTTCAGCGGATGCGCCTTGAGAACCACGCCCTCTTTTGCCTTGAGAAGGGCAAAGTTATGGGGCTTTTTCTTGCAGTCCCTGACGATCTCTTCCAGTTCGGCAACCGAATTGCCGATCGTGGCGTCATCCTTGGCCATCAATTCCCTCCAAAACGGCAGGTTCCGGGGCCGGTCACGCACAATTTCCGGTACGGAACAGATCACAACAATCGTCATGTCCTAGCATGCTGCCGGTCGGCCTGTAAACCGGCTTGATCGGGTTTCCGGTCACCGGGCAAGCCCGGGGGCGCGCGGAAATTCTGTGTGTCAACTGTATGACAGGACTAGGATAATTCATCTTGAAGAAGGGTCTGCACCGATTGGGGCGGTACATTCTCTGCGACGAAGGCCTGCCCGATCCCGCGTGCCAGCACAAAGCGCAGGCGTCCGTCGATCACCTTCTTGTCCTGCCCCATCAGTGCCAGCAGCGCCGCCGCATCGGGCAGGTCGCCCGCAATGTCGCGCAGGCCCGATTTCATGCCCATCGCCACCAGATGCGCGCGCACGCGGCCAGGCTCTTCCTGCGCGTACAGGCCCAGCCGTTGGCTCAGATCAAAGGCCAGACCACAGCCGATGGCCACCCCTTCGCCATGCAGCAGCCGGTCGGAGTATCCGGTGGCCTTTTCCAGCGCGTGACAGAAGGTGTGCCCAAGGTTCAAAAGCGCGCGCTCGCCTTCTTCCGTCTCATCCCGTTCGACGATGCCCGCCTTCATCTGAACCGAGCGCAGGACGGCATGCTGGCGCAGGTCGCGGTTGCCAAGGGCTATGGCCGGGCCGTTGACCTCAAGCCAGTCGAAAAAGCCTGCGTCCCCGAGAAGGCCATACTTCACCACTTCGCCGTACCCCGCCAGAAGGTCGCGGCGCGGCAGCGTATCCAGAAGGGCGATGTCGGCCAAGACCAGCGAAGGCTGGTGAAACGCGCCGACCAGGTTCTTGCCCTGCCCCGTGTTGATGCCGGTCTTGCCGCCGACCGAACTGTCAACCTGTGCCAGAAGCGTTGTGGGGATCTGCACGAAGCGCACACCGCGGCGCAGGATGGCGGCGGCGAACCCCACCAGATCGCCGATAACGCCGCCGCCAAAGGCAACGACGACATCGCGACGCTCGACCTTCGCCTCCAAGAGCCATTCGACACAGCGGGCAAGCTGAGCCCAGCCCTTGGTCGCCTCGCCTGCAGGCAAGACCAGCGCCTGCACCGCGATGCCCTGGGCGGCAAAGGCACTGCGCAGCCGGTCCAGATGCAGCGCTGCGACGGTCTCGTCGGTCACCACCGCCACCCGCGGCCGCGTCAGAAGGGGGGCTATTTCCGCACCCGCGATATCGGTCAGACCGGGGCCGATCCGCACGTCATAAGACCGGGCACCCAGTGCCACGCGAACGACATCGATCATGTTGGCTCCAGCACATCAGGGCGGTTAAGGGCCAGCGCGGTTTCGACCTTGCGCGCCATGCCGTCAACCGAAAGATCGGTTTCCGAATCCACCGCCAGATCGGCCAACGCATAGACCGGCGTGCGCGCGGCATAAAGGGTGGCAAGGGTTTCGCGGGGGTTGGCGGTGCGCAACAGTGGCCTTGTGGATTTGTGGCGCACCCGCGACCACAAAAGATCAAGGTCGGCGCGCAGCCAGACCGACACGCCGTGCGCCGCAATCTCGGCCCGGTTCGGTTCCGCCATGAACGCACCACCGCCGGTCGACAGCACGCAAGGCGCGCCGCGCAACAGGCGGGCGATCACCTGCGCCTCTTTCAGGCGAAAGAACGGCTCGCCATCGCGGGCAAAGATTTCAGCGATGCTGCGATTGGCGGCGCGCACAATCTCGTCATCGGAATCAAGGATCGGCACGCCCAGATTGCGCGACAGGGCCGTGCCGATGGCCGTCTTGCCGGCACCCATCATGCCGACCAGCACCACCGACTTCAGCAACCGACCCATCCGCGCCGCCCCCGGCTGTTACGGCGGTCCCTTGCCGCCCTGCCCGCTTTTGTGCCTGAATGGCGTGAACCCGGATGAAATGCCATATACAATCCGAAATGACAGGCGCAGGACCAAACCTGTGCCGCCAATGAGTGCAGGCAGGGCGGACATGGGACGGATCATCAAGGCGGTGGCGGTGCTGGTGGTGCTGGGGTTCATCGGGCTGACGGCCTATGCCTATCTGGCCGACCTGACGCCCGCGCAGACCGAGGTGACCAAGCCGGTGGTGCTGGATGGGCAATAAGGCGCGGATGGCGGTTCTGTCGCTGGTCTTGGCCGGGCCGCAGGCGGCTTGGGCCGAAGCGCCGATGTCGGCCATCGACTGGCTGTCCGAATCGGTATCGACGGCTGCCGTGGCCGTGGCCCCGGCCGAGCCGCCGGTGTCGGGGCCTGTCACAGTGCCCGAGGTGGCGGTGACGGTGCTGGGTCAGCCCACGCTTGATGCGGCGGGGGTGCTGCCGTCATCGGTCACCGGCCTGCCGCGCGCGCTGTGGGGGCTGGGGCGGACGGATGAGATTGTGGCCGAACTGGCGGTCGACCGGTCTGATGTGCTGCCGGCGCTGAAGGGCATGCTGTTGACCGTGCTGCTGGCCGAGGCCGAGGCGCCGGCCGACAGCAACGGCAAGGGCGCGCTGTTGCTGGCGCGGCTGGACAAACTCTTGGCACTGGGCGCGCTGGATCAGGCCGAGGCGCTGTTGCAGGCGGCGGGCGTGGCCAGCCAGCCCGACCTTTTCCGCCGCACGTTCGATGTGGCACTGTTGACCGGAACCGAGGACCGGGCCTGCGAGACGATGCGGTCCACTCCGAACCTTGCGCCGACGTTTCAGGCCCGCATCTTCTGCCTTGCCCGCTCCGGTGACTGGAATGCCGCCGCCCTTACCTTACGCACCGGCGTGGCGCTGGGGCACCTGACGCCCGCGAACGAGGCGCTGTTGTCGCGGTTTCTGGACCCTGCCCTGTCCGACGGCGCGCCACCCCTGCCCCCGCCCCATCCGGTGACGCCGCTTGACTGGCGGATGATGGAGGCCATCGGCGAGACGCTGCCCACCGGCAACCTGCCCCTTGCCTTCAGCCATGCCGAGTTGCGCGACACTGCCGGCTGGAAAGCCCAGATCGAGGCGGCCGAGCGTCTGTCGCGGGCGGGGGTGGTGGCGCCGAACCTGCTGCTGGGTCTGTATACCGCACGGTCTCCGGCGGCATCGGGCGGCGTGTGGGACCGGGTGGCGGCGTTCCAGCGGTTTGACGCGGCGCTGACGCGCGGCGATGTGGTGGCGCTGGACACCGCCCTGCCCCGCGTCTGGAACGGCATGGTCGAGGCCGAACTGGAGGTGCCGTTCGCACAGCTTTACGCCGAGGCGTTGATGCGGCAACCGCTGACCGGGCCTGCGTCGGACCTCGCCCTGCGCATCGCCCTTCTGGCACCGCAATATGAAAAGGCGGCACTGACGCGCGATCCGGGGGGCGATGCGGTCGAGGCGTTCCTGTTGGGCGTGGCGCGGGGTGATGTGGCGGGGCTGACCGCGCCCGATTCGCTGGCGCGCGCCATTGCGGCCGCCTTTGCCGCCCCCGATCCCGGGCCGGACCTGTCGGCGTTGCTGGATGGCAACCGTCTGGGCGAGGCGATCCTGGGGGCCATCGACCGGGTTGCGCTGGGCGTTCAGGGCGATCTTTCGGGGGTGACGCAGGGGCTGTCACTGCTGCGCCGCGTGGGGCTTGAGGATGTGGCGCGGCGCACGGCGCTTGAGTTGCTGCTGCTGGAGCGGCGCGGATGACCGTGCCCGACGATGCGCAGCGCTGGATTTCGACCTTTCTCGATGCGCAGGCGGCCGAGCGGGATGCGGCGCGGAACACCCGGCTGGCCTATGGCCGTGACCTTCTGGATTTCGCGGGGTGGCTGGCGCACCGCAATGCCGATTTCGCCGGGGCGACGCGCGCCACCGTCGAAAGCTATCTGGTCGGCTGCGACGCGCAGGGCCTGTCCAAGGCCACCCGCGCCCGGCGGTTGTCGGCGATCCGGCAGTTATACCGCTTTGCCGTCGAGGAGGGCTGGCGCAGCGACAACCCTGCGATCCGCATCACCGGGCCGGGGCGCGATGCGACGCTGCCGCAGACCCTGACCCTGCCCGAGGTCGAGGCGATCCTGACTGCCGCCCGCGATACCGGGCGCAGTCCCGGCGACCGTCTGCGCAACATCTGCCTTTTTGAGATGGCCTATGCCACCGGCATGCGTGTGTCGGAACTGGTGGAACTGCCCGTGGTCGCCGCGCGCGGAAACCCTGCGATGATCCTCGTGCGCGGCAAGGGCGGGCGCGAACGCATGGTGCCGCTGTCGACCCCCGCCCGCGCGGCACTTGGCGATTGGCTGGTCCACCGCGATCAGGCCGAAGAGGTCGCGCGCAAGACCGGCACGCCGCCGTCCCGCCACCTGTTCCCCGGGCGCGGCGAGGCCGGGCACCTGACGCGCCAGCAGATGTTCATGCTGGTCAAAGAGGTGGCGCTTGCCGCCGGTGTCGATCCCGCCCGGGTGACGCCCCACACCCTGCGCCACGCCTTTGCCACGCACCTTCTGGCGGGGGGGGCAGATTTGCGGGTGATCCAGACGCTTCTGGGCCATGCCGACCTTTCCACCACCGAGATTTACACGCATGTGCTGGACGACCACCTCAAAGCCCTTGTATTCGACCACCACCCCCTGGCGCGCGACCCTGTCACCGACTGAACCATCAGGAACATCATGAATACCCTCGACACTGCATTCTGGCTGACGGCCGCGCTGATCGGGCTTTTGCTGGTGCTATCGGCCTTCTTTTCGGGGTCGGAAACCGCACTGACCGCGTCGTCACGCGCCAAGCTGAAATCGCAGGCCGACAAGGGGTCACGCGGGGCGGTGGCCGCGATGAATGTGACCGAGGACAGCGAGCGGATGATCGGCGCGCTACTTCTGGGCAACAACATCGTCAACATCCTGTCGGCGTCGCTGGCAACCGCCCTTCTGACCCGCATCTTCGGCGATTCGGGCGTGGCCTTTGCCACCATGGGGATGACGGCGCTGGTCCTGATCTTTGGCGAGGTGCTGCCCAAGACCATCGCCATCACCTTCCCCGAGGCCTTTGCCATCCGGGTGGCACCGGTCATCCGGGTTCTCATCATGGTGTTTTCGCCCGTGGTCACGGTCGTGCGCGCGCTGGTCCGGGCCATCCTGCGGCTGTTTGGCGTGCGGGCCGACCCGAACAGCAAGATCCTGGCCCTGCGCGAGGAAATCCTTGGCGCCATCGCCCTTGGCCATTCCGAGGGTGCGGTTGAAAAGGCCGACCGCGACCGACTTCTGGGTGCGCTCGACCTTGGCAGCCGCACGGTCGAGGAAGTGATGCGCCATCGCCGCCGGATCGAGATGATCGACGCCGACCGCACCCCGGACGAGATCATCACCCAGGCCCTCGCGTCGCCCCACACCCGCCTGCCGGTCTATCGCGGCGATGACGAGAACATCCTCGGCGTGGTCCACGCCAAGGACCTTCTGCGCGAGGTGGATCGTCTGGTGCGGGGCGAGACGGCGGACATCGGGCGGCTGGCCGAGCTGGACATCGTCAAGATCGCGATGAAGCCGTATTTCGTGCCCGAAACCACGCCCCTTGACGAACAGATGCGCCAGTTCCTGAAACGGCGCACCCATTTCGCGCTGGTGGTCGACGAATACGGCACCCTGCGCGGGCTGATCACGCTGGAGGATATCCTTGAGGAAATCGTCGGTGACATCACCGACGAATTTGACGTGCCCGAAACCGAACCCGCGCTGAAGCCGACCGAGGCCGGCGATTACCTGATCGAAGGCGCGATGACGATCCGCGACCTGAACCGCCTGACCGACTGGAACCTGCCGGATGAAGAGGCCAACACCATCGCGGGCCTTGTCATCCACGAAGCCCAGTCGATCCCGAACGAAGGGCAGGTGTTCAGCTTTCACGGGTTCCGGTTCGAGGTGGTCTCGCGCCGCGAGAACCGGCTGATCCGGCTGAAGCTCCGCCCTTTGTAGGCGGCCTTTTCAGACCTCCCTGCCCCTCTCTTTGACCTTATGCACAGTTCGGCTCTGCCAAAGAGATCACCCTGTCAGACCTCAGGATCGCCCCGATGTTCGCGGCGGATGACACCAACCGCGCCCTCATTGTCAACCGCTGCGGCTAGCGCCCCCCTGCCGCATTCCTTGCCAGAAACGCCGCTTCAGGGCATGGCGGACACCGGCCAGCGGGACTATGTCACACTGGCCAATTCATCTTTGCCCAAATATCCCGGGGTCCGGGGCAGCGCCCCGGTTCTGACTGCACCGAAAGGACGACCATGACCGATGCCCTCGTGATCTTTACCCCCTCGGGCAAGCGTGGCCGGTTCCCGTTGGGCACGCCGGTCCTGACGGCGGCCCGGCAACTGGGCGTCGATCTGGACTCGGTCTGCGGCGGGCGCGGTATCTGTTCCAAATGCCAGGTCTCGCCCGGCTATGGCGCCTTCCCCAAACACGGCGTCACGGTTGCGGCAGGGGCGCTGTCGGACTGGAACGCGGTCGAAGACCGCTATCACCGCGTGCGGGGGCTGGCCGAGGGGCGGCGTCTGGGCTGTCAGGCGCAGATCATGGGCGACGTCGTCGTCGATGTGCCGCCCGGCTCGCAGGTCCATCGGCAGGTGATCCGCAAATCCGCCGCCGAGCGGCTGATCGCGATGGACCCTGCCACCCGTGCGCTTTACGTCGAGGTGGCCGAACCCGACATGCATGAACCGACCGGCGATTTCGAACGCTTGGGAACCGCACTGCGCGATCAGTGGCAGGTGGCCGAGGTGACGGCGGGCCTTGATATCCTGCGCCGCCTGCAACCGGCCCTGCGCAAGGGTGAGTGGAAGGTCACGGTGGTGCTGCACAAGGGCCACAACGACCGGGCCGCCCGCATCCTCGACATCTTCCCCGGCTATCACGAGGGCGAACTTCTGGGCCTTGCCATCGACCTTGGGTCGACCACCATTGCCGCCCACCTGTGCAGCCTGTCGGACGGGCGGGTGCTGGCCTCGGCCGGCGTGATGAACCCGCAGATCAGGTTCGGCGAGGATCTGATGAGCCGGGTCAGCTATGCTATGATGAACCCCGGCGGTGATGTCGCGATGACCGCTGCCGTGCGGTTGGCAATCGACGGGCTGGCGCAGTCGCTGGCAACCGAGGCGGGGGTTGATCCGGCGTCGATCCTGGAACTGGTGTTCGTGATGAACCCGGTAATGCACCATCTGTTGATGGGTATTGATCCCGTCGAACTCGGGCAGGCCCCGTTTGCCCTTGCCACCTCGGGGGCGATGTCGCTGGACGCGCGTGATCTTGACATCACAGCGGTGAACAAGGCCGCCCGCGTCTATGTCCTTCCGTGCATCGCGGGGCATGTGGGGGCTGACTGCGCGGCGGTGGCTTTGTCCGAGGAGCCCAACAAATCCAAGGACATGGTGCTGATTGTTGATGTGGGCACCAATGCCGAACTCCTGCTCGGCAACGAGACCCGCGTGCTGGCTTGTTCGTCACCTACCGGCCCCGCGTTCGAAGGCGCGCAGATCTCATCCGGCCAGAGGGCGGCACCGGGGGCCATCGAGCGGGTCGAGATTGACCCCGTCACCAAGGAACCCCGGTTTCGCGTGATCGGGTCCGACCTGTGGAACACCGACGCGGGCTTTGCCGAGGTCGCAGCCCAGACCGGCATCACCGGCATCTGCGGCTCGGGCATCATCGAGGCGGTGGCCGAGATGCGGATGGCGGGCATCGTCGATGCGCGCGGGCTGATCGGGTCTGCGGAACAGGTGGGAACCAACCGGCTGGTGCCCGAGGGGCGCACCCATTCCTATGTTCTGCACGATGGCAGTGCCACGGGCGGGCCGACAATCATGGTGACGCAGGGCGACATCCGGGCCATTCAGTTGGCGAAATCAGCGCTTTATGCGGGCGCGCGCTTGCTGATGGACGAGATGGGCATCGACGGTGTCGACCGCGTGGTGCTGGCCGGTGCGTTTGGCGCGCATATCAGCCCGAAGCACGCGATGGTGCTGGGGATGATCCCCGATGCGCCGCTGGACCGTGTCACCAGCGCCGGCAACGCCGCCGGTACCGGCGCGCGTATCGCGCTGTGCAACAACGCCGCGCGGGCCGAGATCGAGGTGACGGTGGGCCGCATCCACAAGGTGGAGACGGCCATCGAGCCGCGTTTTCAGGAACATTTCGTGGCGGCCAACGCCATCCCCCACGCGACTGCCCCCTTTGCCGAACTGGCGCGCATTGTGACCCTTCCCGATGTCAGCTTCAACGCAGGCGGCGGCGAGGGGCGGCGGCGGCGAAAGGACATCACGACCGCGGGTGTTCCCCTGCCCGACCGGATCGGCTAGGTTCCGGGAGACCGCACCGACAAGGCCGTTTCGCTTGACTGACGACGCTGATCCGCTGGCGCCCCTTCTCGTCCGCATCGCTGCGGGCGACCGTGGGGCGTTCCGTGAATTGTATGCCTCGACAGCCTCGAAACTGTTGGGCGTACTTATCCGTATGCTGGGGACAAGGCCGGATGCGGAGGACGCGTTGCAAGAGGTGTATACAAGGGTCTGGACGCGCGCCGGACGGTTCGATCCCGCCAAAGGGCGCGGGATGAGCTGGCTGATCGCGATTGCCCGGAACCTTGCCATCGACCGCCTGCGCGCCCGCCCCGCCGCCGCCCCGGGCCCCGAGGGGGACGAGACCGACGCCCTGCCCGATGACCGCCCGGGTGCCGAGGCGAACCTGATCGCGCGGGGCGAGGCGCGGCGCGTGATCGACTGCCTGGGACAGTTGGAACCCGACCGCGCGGCGGCGGTGCGGGGCGCCTATCTGACCGGCCTCAGCTATCAGCAACTGGCCGAACGTCACGATGTACCGCTGAACACCATGCGCACCTGGCTGCGCCGGTCGCTGTTGCGGCTTAAGGAGTGTCTGGGGTCATGACCGACACCTTCACCCCCGACGAGGAAGATGACGCACTGGCCGCCGAGTATGTGCTGGGCGTGCAGGATGCCGCGACCCGCGCGGGCGTCGAGCAGCGTATCCGCAGCGATGCTGTCTTTGCCCGCCTTGTCGCCGAATGGGAACACCGGCTGGGTGGGCTGAACGACGGGTTTGCCGAGGTGCCGGCCCCTGCCCTGCTGCCGCAGATCGAGGCGCGGCTGTTTGGCAAGGCCGGGGTGCCCCGCCGCGCGTGGTGGCCGCAATGGCTGATGGGGGCGGCGTTTGCAGGGGCCGTGGCGTTGGCCGCCGTGCTGATCCTGCCACCCGGCGCACCGCCCGTGGCCGATGCGCCGCTGGTGGCCACGCTGGCCGCCGAAGGGCAGACCCTGGTCTATGCCGCTCGCTATGATGCGGCGGCGGGTGAGTTGATCGTTACCCGCACCGGCGGCGACGCCGCAGGCGCCACGCAGGTTCACGAGTTGTGGCTGATTGCCGGTGATGCAGCGCCGGTATCGCTGGGCCTGATCCAGACCGCCGAATTGCGCCGGGCGCTACCCGCCCTGCCCCCCGGTGCCTTGCTGGCGGTCAGTCTGGAACCCGCAGGCGGGTCAACCACCGGCGGGCCGACCGGGCCTGTGCTGGTCACCGGCACCGTTACCGACCTTTAACCCCTTCTTCACGAAGGCGTGAGGCCACGGGCTGGCCGAAACTTCGCCCCGCATCCGACCGTTTCCCCATCATGCGGCAGGGACAGGCCCTGCTGCGCCCTTTGGGAGACGCTGCCAATGAACGTTCGTTTCACTTCCGCTGCCCTTGCCGCAGCCATCGCCATCACCTCTGGCATGGCCTTTGCCGCCAACCCCGAAGTCGGCGGTGCCGCCATGTTCGAGGACAAGAACATCATCGAGAACGCGGTGAACTCGAAAGACCACACCACACTGGTCGCCGCCGTGCAGGCCGCCGGTCTGGTGGAAACGCTGTCGGGCGCCGGCCCCTTCACCGTGTTCGCGCCGACAAACGAAGCCTTTGCCGCCCTGCCCGCAGGGACGGTCGAGACGCTGCTCAAGCCCGAGAACAAGGATATGCTGGTCAAGATCCTGACCTGCCATGTCGTTGCCGCCAATGCGATGTCCGACGCGATCAACAAGATGGTGGCCGATGACGGCGGCAAGCACACGGTCAAAACCGTGGGCGGCTGCGAGTTCACGGCAATGGCCAAGGACGGTGTGCTGATGATCGAAGACGGTCAGGGCGGCGTGGCATCGGTGACCATCGCCGACGTCAAACAGTCGAACGGCGTGATCCATGTGATCGACCGCGTGCTTCTGCCCGCCAGCTGATCACTGGGGCCGCGGGCGGGGGGCGTCACTCTCTCTGTCCGCCAAACCCCGGGGTTCGGGCAAGTCCGCAACAAAGCCACCGATTGCGGGCCGTACTGCCCTGGGGGTCATCCGCAAGGATGGCCCCGTTTGCCATTCATCCCCCGTCCGACATGGCAGGGCCTATGCAGAACGCTTGACAGGTCCCCCCCGGACTACCACGCTTGGCGTGCGGCTATGGGGGGGGAGGCTCGGATGCTGGTTCAGCAAATCCTGAAAGGGAAATCGGATGACGGCGTGGTGACGGTGCCGCCCGGCACCAGCATTGCCAAGGCTGCCGAAACCTTGTCATTGCGGCGCATCGGAGCGTTGATCGTGTCGCCGGATGGCAAGCGGGTGGCGGGTATCCTGTCGGAACGCGACATCGTGCGCGAACTGGGGCGGCGCGGCGTGGCGTGCATGTCGGACACGGTGGATCAGGTGATGACGGTCAAGACCGTGGGTTGCCACGTCACCGACAGCGCCGATCAGGTGATGCAGGCAATGACCAACGGCCGTTTCCGCCACATGCCGGTGATGGAGGGGGATCAGATGGTGGGCCTGATTTCCATTGGCGACGTGGTCAAGGCGCGGCTGTCGGAACTTTCGATGGAAAAGGACGCGCTTGAGGGGATGATAAAGGGGTTCTGACGCCGTCGCCCCGGTTTGCCCCGCGGCTCACGTCGATGGTCCGGAATGTCAAGAGCCGCGCGCGAAAACAGGCTTCGCGCATCGCAGCAGTTGTGTTAATGCTTTGTTGTCAGGGTACGCGCGGCGCGCGGGCCTTGGACCATGATCTATTTGTTGACCATCATCCATTTCGCAAGGAGGCCTGTCATGGCATTCGACGGCAGCACGATCGGCGCGGCAACCACGGGAACCTTCGTGGGGACAACCTACACCGACACCTTCATCAGCGGGTTTTCTGACGTGGACATGGTGGCGCTGACCCTGAACGAAGGGCGGCGCTATCTGGTCGATGTCGACAACGGCCTCGATTTCTATCTGCGCATCTTTGATGTCTTTGGCAACGAGGTCGCTTTCAACGACGACGGGAACCGTTCCGCTGCCGGCGACAATATCGTCAACCCGCTGTCGCCCTTCATCGAATTTATTCCCAATCATTCCGGGACCTATTATGTCGCGGTCAGCCCCTATTACGTGCAGGACTACAACCCGTTTTCAACCGCCGGCCGGATTGTGCCGGAAAACCCGCTGGCAAGCTCGACGGGCACGCTGGTCGTGACCGACGTCCTGGACGACCGCTATCCGTCTGCCGGTTCCATCCAGTCTATCTTAGGTGAGAATTTGTTCACCGATGTGTCCGATCATTTTCCCGAGGGCGGTCGCATCCGGGTCGAATTCAGCGGCAGCATCGACTCGCCGACCGACGTGGACATCACCCGCATCGACCTGCACAAGGCCGATGTCCTGGTGATTGACGTGAACGGGCTGACCGGCAACGGAACCGTGGTGCGCGTGTTCGACGCTTTCGGGACGCAGCTTGCCTTTGACGACAATTCCGGCACCGGCTTTGACTCCGAACTTGTGTTTTCCGCGCCAAGCCTGAGCTCGTTCTTCTTCGCCATCTCGGGGGACGGCAATTCCACCTACAACGGGCTGGACGGCACCGGGACGACGCCCGGGACGACGGGCAACCTCGAGATCATCTTTCACCTCAATCCCACGCTGATCGGCACGGGGTCGAGCCAAGCCACGGCCGGCGCCAGCGGCGAGGACTATATCGTGGGGCTGGCGGGCAACGACACGCTGAGCGGGCTTGACGGCAACGACACGCTGGCAGGGGGGGGATGATCAGGACAGCCTGCTGGGCGGAAACGGGCAGGACGTGCTCTATGGCGAACATGGCAATGACACGCTTCTTGGCGAGCGTGCCAATGACGTACTGATGGGCGGCGGGGGGAACGATTCGCTGGATGGCGGGAGGGAAAATGACCTTCTGTTCGGCGGGTTTGGCGATGACATCCTGCTGGGCGGCGTCGGCGGGCTTGGTCTCGACACGCTGCACGGCGATGAAGGCAACGACAGCCTGTTCGGCTCAAAGGGCGATGACCTGCTGTTTGGTGGCCTGGGCAACGACACGCTGTTTGGCGAGGACCAGATCGACACCCTGTTCGGTGGCGACGGCGATGACAGCCTGTCAGGCGGCCTCTCGGGCGATGTGCTGCACGGTGACGCCGGTGCGGACTACCTGGCGGGCGATCTCGGCAACAACACCCTGTTCGGCGGCGCCGACAACGACACGCTGGTCGGCGGTCGCAACAATGACCGGCTGGACGGCGGCACGGGCATTGATACGCTGACCGGGGATTTGGGCAATGATGTCTTCGTCTTTACCTCAACGCTGAATGGTGTCGACACGATCACCGATTTCTCGGTCGCGGCAGCGCTGGAGTTCATCGACCTGTCGGCGATCTTTGATGCGACGGGTTCGGTGGTGACGGGGGCGAACCTGGCGCAGTTCGTGCAGGTGACGCCGGCCGGGGTGGGGGCCGACAGCTTTCTTGGCGTCGATGCCAACGGCCTTACCGGCGGTCTTTCGTTCACCATCATTGCACAGGTGAACGGGGTCACCACCGCGCAACTGTTTGACGTGAACAACTTCATCCTCTGAGCCCCCTTGCAATCGGCCGCGCAATCTTGTTGCGTGATGCGGCTGCTGGCAGGGAGGGGCTGATGCGCATCGGGCTGTATCCGGGCACCTTCGATCCGGTCACGCTGGGCCATGTCGATATCATCGAACGCGCGATGGCATTGGTCGACCGGCTGGTGATCGGGGTTGCGATCAACCGCGACAAGGGGCCGCTTTTCACGCTGGAAGAGCGGGTCGAGATGGTCAACGCCGAATGTGCCGCCATCGTGGCGCGTACGGGTGGCGAGATCGTGGTGCATCCGTTCGAGAACCTGCTGATCGACTGCGCCCAGGATGTGGGTGCCGGCGTCATCATCCGCGGTCTGCGGGCGGTTGCGGATTTCGAGTATGAGTTTCAGATGGTCGGCATGAACCGCGCGCTCAACCACGATATCGAGACGGTGTTCCTGATGGCCGATGCCCAGCGTCAGGCGATTGCGTCCAAGCTGGTGAAAGAGATTGCCCGCCTTGGGGGCGACGT
This sequence comes from Rhodobacterales bacterium, assembly GCA_038209775.1. GTDB lineage: Bacteria > Pseudomonadota > Alphaproteobacteria > Rhodobacterales > Rhodobacteraceae > JBBQXK01. Next base: position 78,559 of record JBBQXK010000008.1, read on the forward strand.
GTCCAAGTTCGTGCCGCCCCGCGTGGTGACCGCGCTTGTGGCGCGGTATGCCGAAAGTCGGTAGGTCAGCCCCAGACAACCTTGCGCGCAATGCGGTCGGCGTCGCCGGGATAAATGTCGAGGTCAAGCGCCACATCCAGCGGCATGCGGGCAATCTCGTCGCGGATCCGGCGATACCGGGCCTGTTCGTTCAGGCGGGCGCGCAGGGTATTGATGATGCTTTTCATGGTCTTTCCTTCTTTCATGACGCCGGGGTCCATCCTCCCAAAGGACACGGCGTAGGTGCAAGATGGGCGATTGGCCCGATTGGCGCAACCGCCGCAAGGCGATAGGCGCCATGCGCCCCATGCATGGCTATTCCGCCGCATGAAACGCCTTGAGCCAGCGCAGCGGCAGGGGCTGCGGCGCGCCGCGTGCGGCAAAAACGTCCGGGTCCAGCGTCACGCCACGCCTCGACGCGCGCTTCAGGATCAGCGCCGAGACCGCTTCATTCTCACGCGCCAATGCCAGAAAACTCGCCTCATCCAGCGCCAGAAGCGTGCAATGCGTGATCGCCGTCACCCGCGCCCGCCGCGCGCGGCGCAACAGCAATGCCAGTTCGCCGAACATCTCGCCCCGCCCCAGCCGGTTGACCTGCCCCGCCTGCGACATCTCGACTGCGCCCGACGCGATGAACCAGACCCCGCGTGCCACCTCACTGTGGCGCATCAGAATCTCACCCGGTTCGGCATAGACGGTGCGCAGGCGCTGTGCCAGTCGGTGCAGCGCGGCCTCGGGCATCTCGGCAAACAGCGGGAATTTCTGCACAAACTCGTCTTTCTGCAACGCGAGGTCCAGCTTTGGCCGCTTGGCCAGCAGCCGCCGCCCCGCCGCCACCTCGGCCGACAGCGCCGCGTGCAATTCCGGGCCGATCAGCCCGTCCTCGGTCAATTGCTCGTACTCACGCGCTTCTTGCATCAGGGTGTTCGACCGGATCAGCCGCCGCTCCAGCCGCTCGGCATAGCCGGGAAATTGCAGGCGCAACCCTTCCAGTTCCTTCTCGATGTCATCGCCGCGCCGTTCCAGAAGGTCGTGCAACAGATCGGCCACCCGCCGCCCATGGATCCGCAGGATGCGCCCGTCAACAAAGCCGTGCAGCGCCCGCAGCACCTGTGACAGCGCCACCAGTTGCCCGAACCGGTCGGCGGTGATCCGCGAAAGGGGGTCGGACAGACCCAGCCGGTTGTGCATCCACACCGCCGCCCGCGCCCCCCGCCCCGGGCGCACAGAGCGGCGCGCGGTGGCGCGGTAGCCTGACCGCCCATCGGCGCGCGTGACCTCGATCAGCCGGTCGGCGTCGTTCAACAGCCGCTCGGCCAGCCGCGCCTGCATCAGGTCGGCACTGAAGGCCGACAGGATCACGTCCCGCTCCTGCCCCGCCAACGCCACCAGCCCCAGTGTCACGCGGTCCTTGTCCAGCAAGTCCTTCGCCGCATCAGCCCGTTCCACCGCCGCCTCAAGCCTTATGCCAAAGCGTTTCGCCTCATCCCGCACGATGCCGGGTTGCAGGTTCAGGGTTCGTGTGGTGTCGGCAACCGTCTCGCGCACCGATTGCAGGGCTACGGCCACCACCTGATCGGCCAAGGCCCGGTCCAGCGCCGACAGCCGGTCAAGCCCAAGCCAGCCGATCACGGCGCGCAAGGTCGTGCCTTGCACCAACAGGGTGAACAGCGTGAACCCGACGGCAATCACGCCGACCTGCCGCTTGACCTCGGGCGGCACGCCGACGCTTTCGGTCACCGACAGCGCCAGCGCCAGCGTCACCGCCCCGCGCAAACCACCCCAGAGGATGGCCAGCCGGTAGGGACGCTCCACCCGGGGGCTGACGCGGGCCAGCGTCAGCATCGGCAGCACCGCAAACAGGATCACCGCCCGCGCGGCAAGTGCCGCAACGGCGGTCACCAGGATCAGGCCCAGATCGGCCAGCCGCAGATCGGGCACCAGTTTCGGGATCAGCAGGGCCGCCAGCACAAAGATCAGCGACCCCGCCCAATGCGCCAGCAAATCCCATGAATCGCGCAACCGCGTCAGCGACGCCGGCGACAGACGCCCCGGTGACAGAAAGTTCACCGTCATCCCCGCCACCACCACCGCCACCACACCCGAAGCATTCAACCCCTGATCGGCCACAATAAACGTCGCATAGGGCACCGCGATCGAGATGGTGACCTGCCCCAGCGGATACTCCCCGATCCAGCCCATCACCGACACCGCGATGCGCCCCACCACCCAGCCAACCGCCGCGCCCACCAGCAACGCCGGCGGAAACCGCAGCAGGGCACCCAGCACATCAGGCTCGGCCGCGCGCATCACGACATCGGTCAGGAACACCGAAAACAGAGCGATCGCGGCGGCGTCGTTCAACAGGCTTTCGCCCTCGACAATCCGCGCCAGCCTTTGCGGCGCGGGCGTGCCGCGAAAGATCGACACCACCGCCGAGGGGTCGGTCGTTGACACAATCGCCCCGATCAGCAGGCACGCGATCAGCGGCAGGCCCGAGAATGGCTGCAACGCCACCGCGATCATCACCGTGGCCAAAAGCACCGCCACCACGGCCAGCGTCAGGATCGGCACCCAGTCGTCCAGCATCCGCCGCAGGTTGATGGTCAGCGACACCTGGAACAGCAGCGTCGGCAGAAACACGAACAGGAACACCTCGGACGAGATCGGCAGCGTCATGATCGCCAGCGCTGCGGTGTTGAAGGTGCTGGTCAGCGGCGTGAAGAACAACCAGCCCGCCCCCGCCCCAAGCCCGATGCCAAGGGCCGCCAGCACCACCGTCGCAGGCAGGCGCATGCGGTCGGCAATCGGCTGCGTCAGGCCGATGACGACAAAGAGACCGGCAAGGATGCCAAGGATGACGACAATATCCATGCCATGATTGTAGGGAAATGTGCGGAAATGAACAGAAAACGCCGGTCACGATTGATGACCGGCCCTGCAACATACCAGCGGCCGGACGCCCGTTCTTCTTTGCCGAAATACTCCGCAGGGGGTGCGGGGGGCGCGAAGCCCCCCGCTTCTGCTGTCACCGCCCGCGCTGCCGCGTCAGATCAGCTTGCCCATCGCCACTGCCGTATCCGCCATCCGGTTCGAGAACCCCCATTCATTGTCATACCACGACAGCACCGACACAAAGGTGCCGTCCATGACCTTGGTCTGGTCCATGTGGAAGATCGACGAATGCGGGTCGTGGTTGAAGTCCGACGACACCAGCTTTTCGTCGGTATAGCCAAGGATACCCTTCAGCCGCCCCGTCGCCGCCGCCTTGATGGCGCCATTCACCTCTTCCACGCTGGTAGCCCGCCTGGCGATGAACTTCAGGTCCACCACGCTGACGTTCGGCGTCGGCACCCGCATCGCGAACCCGTCCAGCTTGCCCTTCAACTCGGGCAGCACCAGCCCCACCGCCTTGGCCGCCCCCGTCGAGGTCGGGATCATCGACAGCGCCGCCGCCCGGCCCCGGTACAGATCCTTGTGCATCGTATCCAGCGTCGGCTGGTCGCCGGTATAGCTGTGGATGGTGGTCATCATGCCCCGCTCGATGCCGATGGCCTGATGCAGCACCTGCGCCACCGGCGCAAGGCAGTTGGTGGTGCAGGACGCGTTCGACACGATGATATCGGCAGATGTCAGTGTGTCATCGTTCACGCCATAGACGATGGTCTTGTCTGCGCCCTCACCCGGCGCGGAAATCAGCACCCGCTTGGACCCGTTCTCGATATGCGCCATGCACTTGTCTTTTGACGTGAAGATGCCGGTGCATTCCAGGACGATGTCCACATCACCCCAGGGCAGTTCCGCCGGGTTGCGCATCGCCGTCACCCGCATGCGTCCGCGCCCCGCGTCGATCCAGTCGTCGCCCGTGGTCACCGTGCCCGGGAACCGGCCATGCACCGAATCGTAGCGCAGAAGATGCGCGTTGGTCTCGACCGGGCCAAGATCGTTCAGCGCCACCACCTCGATATCGGTCCGCCCCGATTCGATGATCGCCCGCAGCACGTTGCGCCCGATGCGGCCAAAGCCGTTGATCGCCACCTTCACCGTCATGTCCATTCCTCCTGATCACCGACAGGCACGACTCAAGGGTCGTGCTGTTCGCGCTAACATCCCGATACCGGCGGGCATATCAAGCAATGCCTGCCACAGTCAGCGCCAGAAGGACAGATATTCGACCATGTCGATGAACTTGCGCATCAGGAACGTCCCCGCAGCGGCCCCGTTCAGCACCTGATCGGCCAGGATTGCGACCACGATCAGCAGGCCCAGGATGACTGCGGTACGGTTCGACATTGGCCCTATCGTCCTTCTGTTCCCGCGCGGCGGCAGGGAATGCCCACATCGCGTTCCAAGACTATGCGAAAGATGCGGCACAGGTTAGTCTTCGCCTTGCATATTGACGAAAAGGATTTGCCGATGAGCGGATTGCTGGCCCTTCTGGACGATGTCGCGGCAATCGCCAAGGTGGCTGCGGCCTCGGTCGATGATATCGCGGCGGCGGCGGCCAAGGCGGGGGCCAAGGCCGCAGGTGTGGTGATCGACGACACCGCCGTGACGCCCACCTATGTCACGGGGTTCGAGGCTGACCGCGAACTGCCGATCATCTGGCGCATCGCCAAGGGTTCCTTGAAGAACAAGCTGGTGATCCTGCTGCCCGGCCTGATGCTGCTGTCCTATTTCCTGCCGCAGGTGATCACGCCGCTGTTGATGCTGGGCGGGGCCTATCTGTGTTTCGAGGGCGCGGAAAAGGTGTTCCACATGTTGTTTCCGCATGCGGATAAAGAGGTTGAAGAAGACTTCGACACCAAGGACCCCACCCATCTGGAAGAGGACAAGGTGGCGGGCGCGATCAAGACCGACTTCATCCTGTCGGCGGAGATCATGACCATTGCGCTGGCCGAACTGCCGCAGAACGGGATGATCCTGCAGGGGGTGACGCTGGCGGTGGTGGGCATTATGATCACGGCGCTGGTCTATGGCGCGGTGGCGCTGATCGTAAAGATGGACGACATCGGCCTGTATCTGGCCGCCACGGGCCGCACGCAGGCGACACGCGGGCTGGGGCGCGGAATGGTTGCGGGGATGCCGCCGCTGTTGGCGTTCCTGTCCACCGTGGGCACGGCGGCCATGCTGTGGGTCGGCGGGTCGATCGTGCTGCACGGGATGGAGGTGACGCATCTTTGGGCCTGGCCCTATGAGACGATCCACCAACTGGCCGAAGAGGCCGCGCATGCCGTCGGGGCTGCCGAGGGGTTCATCAAATGGCTGGTGCAGGCGGCGATTGATGGTGTGCTGGGTCTGGGGCTGGGGGTGTTGCTGATCCCCGTCGCCACGCGGGTGATCGGGCCTGCGGTCGCGCGGCTCACCGGCAAAGCGGCTGCACACTGACAAGCCAAATTTCGTCGACGAGATCTGCAAAATTTTTCGGGAGGATTTTGGCGGGGCGCGCGCGCAGCACGCCCCTGCCGATGGGTGCCTCAGCCCAGGAGTGCCCGCACCTTTGCGGCGGTGGCTTCCGCTGTGATGCCGAACTCCTTGTACAGCCGCTCCATCGGGGCCGAGGCGCCGAACGACGACATGCCGACAAAGCCCGCTTTCTGGTCGCGGCCCCGTTCGCCCATCAGCCAGCGGTCCCAGCCCTGCCGCACGCCGGCCTCGATGGCCACCCGCACTGCCCCCGCAGGCAGCACGCGTTTGCGCCAGGCTTCGTCCTGTTCGGCAAACAGTTCCATGCAGGGCATCGACACGACGCGGGTGCCGATGCCTTCGGCCTGCAGCATCGCCTGTGCCTTCATCGCGATCTCGACCTCGGACCCCGTCGCCATCAGGATGGCCCGGCGCGGTCCGGTCGCTTCGGACAAGACATACCCCCCCCGCGCAACCAGATTGGCGTTGGACGGGGTGACCCTGACGGCGGCCAGGTTCTGCCGCGACAGCGCCAGCACCGTCGGGCGACGCGTCTGGCTCAGCGCCACTTCCCAGGCCTCGGCGGTTTCCACCAGATCGGCGGGGCGGATCACCAGTGTGTTGGGCGTGGCCCGGCTGATCGCCAGATGTTCGACCGGCTGGTGTGTCGGGCCGTCTTCGCCAAGACCGATGCTGTCATGCGTCATCACATAGACAACCGGCACCCCCATCAGCGCGGACAGCCGCATCGCCGGGCGGGCATAGTCGGTAAAGCACATGAAGGTGCCGCCGTAAGCCCTTATGCCACCATGCAAAGCCATCCCGTTCATTGCCGACGCCATGCCATGTTCGCGGATGCCGAAATGGATGTAGCGGCCCTTGCGGTCATCGGGTGAAAACACCCCCATGTCGGGTGTGCGGGTGTTGTTCGACCCCGTCAGGTCGGCCGATCCGCCGACGGTATCGGTCACCACCGGGTTCAGCGCCTTCAGCACCATCTCCGACGCCGACCGGCTGGCCATCTTGGGCTGATCGACCACCGCCTTGGCCTTGATGGCGCGCACCAGTCCGGTCAGCCGGGGATGCGGGCCATTGCCGAACTGGCGCGTCAGCGCCGTCTGCCGCGCGCCGGGCAGTACGGCAAACCGCGCCTCCCACGCCGCACGCGCACCCTGTCCGCGCGCCCCGGCGGCAGCCCAGGCACCGGCCACATCCGCCGGGATGTGGAACGCCGGATAGTCCCAGCCATAGGCGGCCTTGGTGTCGGCAATCAGTTTCGCATCAGTCAGCGCGCCGTGCCCCTTGGACGTGTCCTGCGCCGATGAACCAAGGGCTATGTGCGTGGCGCAGGCGATCATCACCGGCTTGCGCGACGCCTTTGCTTTGGTCATGGCGGCGTCGATGGCATCGGGGTCATGCCCGTCACATTCGATCACCTCCCAGCCGCTGGCGATGAACCGCATCTTCTGGTCGGTCACATCGGCCAGTGAAACTTTGCCGTCGATGGTGATGCCGTTGTTGTCCCACAGCACACAGAGCCGCGACAGTTCCAGCTTGCCCGCCAGCGCAATCGCCTCCTGGCTGACCCCCTCCATCAGACAGCCGTCGCCCGCGATCACCCAGGTGCGGTGGTTGACCAGCTTGGCCCCCAGCCGTGCGCGCAGCGATTCCTCAGCAATGGCAAAGCCCACGGCATTGGCGACGCCCTGCCCCAGAGGGCCGGTGGTGGTCTCGATCCCCGTGGCATGGCCATACTCGGGATGCCCCGCCGTGATCGCCCCCCATTGGCGAAAGTTGCGGATCTGGTCCAGCGTCATGTCGGCGTATCCGGTCAGGTGCAACAGCGCGTACAAGAGCATCGACCCATGCCCCGCCGACAGGATGAAACGGTCACGGTCGGGCCAGTGCGGCGCTGCGGCATCAAAGGACAGATGGCGGTCGAACAGCACCGTCGCCACATCGGCCATCCCCATCGGCATCCCCGAATGCCCCGAATTGGCCGCCGCCACCGCGTCAAGCGTCAGGGTGCGGATGGCTGCTGCCATGCGCCAATGGTCGGGATAGCGGTGCTTCAGGGTGGCGATGTCCAAGATGGCGCTCCTTGTCCGGCAATGGGTCGCGCCGCCGATGGGCGCGTCAGGTCAGGGCGGTGCATAACAGCCCAACCGGCAAGATCAAGCTGTGCGGTCGCTATCCGGGGGGCAGCGAGGGCTGCCGCGCGGATTTTCACCTTGCGGCAGGGCGCTGTGGGTGGCAGCGTGACACCCGAGGGGCCGGAATGCCCCGACCTCAGATTACCCGGACCGGGGAGAAGACGCGCCATGCACGACATGCCGACGATTGCCGAACTGGAGCGTCGCATCACGGTGGCCCTTGACCGCATCGGTCAGGGCCTTGACCGCATGCCCGTGGCTGCCGCCGCGTCTGTGCCACCTGCGGTGACCGGCGACGATATGACCACGTTGCAAGAGGCGCTGGAATCCGAACGCAATGCCGTGGCGCAACTTGCCGAACGTCTGCGCACGCTGAAGGACCGCAAGGCGACCGCCCTTGCCGATCTGCAGGCGCAGATTGACGCGCTGACAGAAACCCGCGACCAGCAGGGGATTGAGTTGCAACGCCTGCGCAAGACCGTGGCGCAACTGCGCGACACGCTGGCCGCGCAGAACGACGCGATGCGCGCCGGCGTGACCGAGCCGCAGGTCATCAACAAATCGCTTCTGGCGGAACTTGAGGCCCTGCGCGCGCAGCGCCGCTCTGAATCGGCCGAGATGCAGGCGATCCTGACCGCCCTTGCCCCCCTGATTGAGGAGCCAAGCCACCATGCCTGAGGTCGAAGTCACCGTCGGCGGACGCCCGTTCCGTGTGGCCTGCCAGGAAGGCGAGGAACATTTCCTGCGCGCCGCATCCGGCATGCTGAACACCGAGGCCGAGGCCCTGCAGACCCAGTTGGGCCGCCTGCCCGAAACGCGGATGCTGCTGATGGCGGGGCTGATGCTGGCCGACCGCACGGCGGCGGTCGAGGACGAGTTGCGCACCCTCAAGGCCAGCATGGGCGGCACCGCTGCACCCGGCGAGGTGCCGGTGATGCCGCAAGCCGTGATGGAAACGCTTGCCGAACTTGCCACCCGCGCCGAAGCGATGGCGGCAGCGGTCGAGGAACGTTTGGCTGGTTAAACCGGGCGCTTCAGGCGTTCGACTTGCGGATTTCCTCGGCCTTGGCGCGGTCATAGGTCACGCCCTTGGCCTCAAACAACTGATCCAGCTCGCCCGACAGCGTCATCTCGGTGATGATGTCGCAGCCGCCCACGAACTCACCCTTGACGTACAGTTGCGGGATCGTCGGCCAGTCACTGAAATCCTTGATGCCCTGCCGGATTTCGGCATCGGCCAGCACGTTCACATCGGCAAATTCGACGCCCATGTAGTTCAGGACCCCCGCCACGCGGGACGAGAACCCGCATTGCGGCATCATCTTGGTGCCCTTCATGAACAGCACCACGTCGTTGGCGGTGATGGTCTGTTGGATCGTGTCTGCTGCACTCATCGTCATCTCCTGAAATTGCGCGGGCCCGGACGCGGATTGCCACGGGCCTCGACGGGCACCCTGATGCGGCGCATCTGGCCGGGTCCGTCATCATCATCGTCGTTGTCGTCATTGCCGGGCGGTGGCGTGCGCAAGGCGATCAGCACCCCCACCACCAGCGCCAAGGCCACCAGTCCGCCGATCATCCCGGCACCTTGGTGGTCAGTGCCAACGCGTGCAATTCACCGTGCATACCGTCCATCTTGCCCTTGAGGCTGGCATAAACCGCGCGCTGTTGCTGCACCCGGTTCAGGCCGCGAAAACTTTCATCGATCACTTCCGCCGCCCAGTGGTTTCCGTCACCGGCAAGGTCGGTAATCGTGATCCGGGCCTGCGGAAAGCCCGTCCGGATCAGATCTTCGATATCGCGCGCTTCCATCGCCATGGGCCGCATTCCCTGTTCTGTCAGATCAAATCTAGGCGCGAGGCGGCCCGACTGCAAGCCACACTCAGGGCAGTGCGGCCATAACGATCACCTCGACCAGATATTCCGGCGCCACCAGCCGCGATTCGCCCGTGGCGCGGGCAGGTGTGTGGCCTGGCGCGGCCCAGGCCTGCCATGCCGCATTCATCTCGGCCGCCGTGCCTGCATCCGCCAGCCACACCTGCGCCGACAGGATGCGCGTCTTGTCGGTGCCCGCCAGCGCCAGCAGGCGGTCGATCTCGGCCAGACAGGTCAAGGTCTGCGCATGCACCCCGTCACCCGGATTGCCGACCTGCCCCGCCAGATAGACGATGCCCTTGTGGATCACGGCCTGGCTCATGCGCGGGCCGGATTCGAGACGGGTGATATCGGTGTTCATGGGATGCTCCTTGATGTTCGCTGCCGCCTTGCTAATCCGCCGCACACCAAAAGGCAAAGCCGTCCCATTCGGAATGGCCGTTGGGCACGCAAAACCATGCTAGCTTGGGTGCAGATCAACGATCACCGCAACCGACCCCGTCGGAGCCTACCATGTTCGACGACAGCAAACGCCTTGACGCTCTGGAAGGTCAGATGGCGACCGTCCAGAAATCCATCCAGACTCTGACCGCGTCAATCGACGCCCTGCGCAAATGGGCCGAAAGCGAGAACACCAAGAGCGCCGACCACGAGGCCACGCGCGGCAAGAACCAGAACAGCCTGATCGAAGACGTTGAAAAGGGCGCGCTGGCCACGGCGGCAGAGATGAAGAAGATCGTACCGCGCATCAACTATCTGGAACAGCAAATCAAGAAGCTGGCGAAATAGCGCTGGAGCGGGTGAAGGGAATCGAACCCTCGTCGTAAGCTTGGGAAGCTTCTGCTCTGCCATTGAGCTACACCCGCGACACTCCGGAGGTATGCCAACCCGGCTCTTGCGTCAAGCTTCGGAGCGGCAAGCGTCAGCGGCAGCCGACGGGTGGGCTCTGGGGCAGTATGAAAACCCTCTTGAAACGTGCATGGCTATGTGCTGCTATTGTGTTTGAAGACTCTTTATTTTATCAGGAGATTCCTGTGGCTGGACTGGATATTTCGAGCAGCAAGCGCCCCGCAAACCTGTCGGGGATCGACGACCGCGACATCGTCCGTGACATGCGCGAATGGGCGACCGCGTTTGAGCAGATGGACAATGACCTGAAAGCGGTTCAGGCAAATGGCGCGAAGCTGATGCGGATGAACCGCGAACTGAACGCCAAGGTGCACCAAGCCCGCGAAGCGCGGTTGCCGCCCGCAAAGGACAAGCCGCTGAAAGACCTGTTGGAACGCACTGTCGAGTTCGCACAAGTGCTGACGCGGTTTGTCCGGTAACCCGGGATCGGGCCGTTGTGGCGTTTATGCGCTGATAATCCATTCCAGCCGCGCAACCTCGGCCCGCACCCCGGCCGCCAATGCCTCGGCAAACCGCGTCAGCCGCACCGACCTTGCGTCGTCGGCGTGGCGGATCAGCCAGAAGGCGCGGGTCAGGGTAATGTCAGGCAGAACCTGCACCAGTTCCGGCGCGAACGGCATGGCAAAGGCATGCACCATGCCGATCCCCGCCCCCGCCCGCAGCCAGTTCAATTGCACCGGCACCGAGTTGGATGTCAGTGCCACGCGCCCGATGCCAAGGTCGGTCAGATAATCCAGTTCCTTGTCAAAAATCATGTCGGGGATGTAGCCGACAATGCGATGCCGGCGCAGGTCATCGCGTGTCAGTGGCACGCCTTGCCGGTCAAGATACCCCCGCGCCGCCGCCAGATGCAGACGGTACTCCGCAATCCGCTGCACGGTCAGCCGCCCTGCCTCTGGGCGTGACACGCCGATGGCCATGTCCGCTTCGCGCCGCGACAGGTTGAACACGCGCGGCAGGGCCACGATCTGCACGTCCAGCCCCGGGTTGTCATCGGCAATCCCCGCCAGCACCTGCGGCAACAGATAGGTCGCACAGCCATCGGGCGCACCCAGCCGGATCACTCCGGTCAGCCCGCCGCCACTGCCCCGCAGATCATCGCGGGCACCTGTGACGGCGGTTTCCGCGCGCTCCGCATGGACCAACAGCCGCGCGCCCTCTTCCGTCAGGGCATAGCCTTGCGGGCTTTTGGCAAACAGCCGCAGCGCCAGCCCATCCTCCAGCCGCGAAATCCGGCGGCCGACCGTGGCCGGGTCCAGCCGCAGCGCCCGACCTGCGCCCGATAGGCTGTCAGCCCGCGCAACGGCAAGGAAGATGCGCAGATCGTCCCAGTCCATCCCTGTAATCCTGCAAAACGGCTTTGGGACATTGCCCCTTTGCCCGGCAATTTTGCAAGACTATACCAGCCAAGCAACCAAGGGTGGAGGATGCCATGAAAGAAATCGGTCACTGGATCAACGGCAAGATGGTGGCGGGCACCTCGGGCCGGTTTGCCGACGTGTTCAACCCCGCGACAGGCGAGGTGCAGGCGCGGGTGGCGCTGGCCACGGCGGCGGAACTGGATGCGGCGGTCGCGGGTGCGGCCCGCGCGCAGGTCGGCTGGGGCGCCACCAACCCGCAAAAACGCGGCCGCGTGATGATGGAAATGGTGCGCCTGATCAACCGCGACATGGGCAAGCTGGCCGAGGCGCTGTCATCGGAACACGGCAAGACCATCCCCGACGCCAAGGGCGACATCCAGCGCGGCCTTGAGGTGATCGAGTTCTGCATCGGCGCGCCGCAGATGCTGAAGGGTGAGTTTACCGATAGCGCCGGCCCCGGCATCGACATGTACTCGATGCGCCAGCCCTTGGGCGTGGCGGCGGGCATCACGCCCTTCAACTTTCCCGCGATGATCCCGTTGTGGAAGATGGGCCCGGCGCTGGCCTGCGGCAATGCCTTCATCCTGAAACCGTCCGAACGTGACCCCTCGGTGCCCCTGATGCTGGCGGCCTTGTTCCAGGAGGCGGGTCTGCCCGATGGTGTGTTGCAGGTGGTGAACGGCGACAAGGTGTCGGTCGATGCGATCCTGGACAACCCCACCATCGCGGCGGTGGGCTTTGTCGGGTCCACCCCGATTGCCGAATACATCTATGGGCGCGGCTGTACCAACGGCAAGCGGGTGCAGTGTTTCGGCGGCGCCAAAAACCACATGATCATCATGCCCGACGCCGACCTTGACCTTGCAGCCGACGCGCTGGTGGGTGCGGGTTATGGCGCTGCGGGCGAACGCTGCATGGCGATTTCGGTCGCGGTGCCGGTGGGCGATGCCACGGCGGATGCGCTGATCGAACGGCTGATCCCGCGGATCGAGAAGTTGAAGGTCGGCCCCTATACCGCAGGATCCGATGTGGATTATGGCCCCGTGGTCACGGCGGCGGCCAAGGCCAACATCCTGCGGCTGGTGGAATCCGGTGTGGCGCAGGGTGCGAAACTGGTGATCGACGGGCGCGGCTTTGGGCTGCAGGGGTATGAGGACGGATTTTTCGTTGGCCCGCATTTGTTTGACCATGTGACGACCGACATGGAGATTTATCGCAAGGAAATCTTCGGCCCGGTGCTGTCGCAGGTCCGTGCGAAAACCTATGAGGAAGCTCTGGGCTATGCGATGGACCACGAATACGGCAACGGCACCGCGATCTTCACCCGCGACGGCGACACCGCGCGCGAATTTGCGGCGCGGGTGAATGTGGGGATGATCGGCATCAACGTGCCGATCCCGGTGCCCTTGGCGTATCACACCTTTGGTGGCTGGAAGAAATCCGGCTTCGGCGATCTGAACCAGCACGGGCCGGACAGTTTCCGCTTCTACACCCGCACCAAGACGATCACCGCACGCTGGCCGTCCGGCATCAAGGAAGGTGCCAGCCTGAACTTCAAGCCGATGGACTGATCCAAGGCGGCGAAGTCACACAAGATCACGCAGCCCGGCGGTACGTCGCCGGGCTGACGCCAAACTCCTTCTTGAACGCCCGGGCGAACGCGGCCTCAGACCCGTAGCCCACCTTTTCCACCACATCGGGCACCGTGCGGCCCGGCAGGCGCAGGTCCTGCCGCGCGATCTGCATGCGCCAGCGCGTCACGTAGGCCATCGGCGGCATCCCCATCTTGGCGGCAAAGCGCAGGGAAAATCCGGTGCGCGACAACCCGGCGACCTTGGCCAACCCCTCCACCGTCCAGTCATGGTCAGGATGCGCATGCGCCGCCTCCAAGGCGCGCAGGATCTGCGGATCGGCCAGCCCCGCCAGACCGGGCAGGTCCGCGCCCTGATTGGCCAGAAACGCCCGCAGCACCTGGGCAAAGATGATCTCTGACATCTTCTGTGCAATCATGTCGCCGCCCAACTGCCTGCACCCCGCCTCTACCCCGATCAGCCGCAAGGTGTGTTCCATCCATTGGCCCGCACTCTCGCCATAATTCGCGATGTGCAAATAGGGCGGCAGCCGCTCGATCAGCGGATGCCAGGCCAGGGGGTCAAACTCGAAATGCCCGCAGACAAGCTCGGTCGCCTCGCCTTTGGGCATCCCGCCATGCACCAGCGTCCCCTCTCCGGTAAAGCCCGACCGTTCCAGCACCCGGTCCAGCGGCAGGACCGCATGTTCGGTGGCCGGATCGCAATACATCCGGTGCGCCGCCCCGTGGGGGATGATGGCGAGGTCGCCCTGTTGCAACCGAATGGGCGCGGCGACCCCTGCCACCCGCAGGATGCAGGTGCCGCGATGGACGAAATGAAACCGTGCGACATGCGAAAAGGCCGGCACCTCAACCCCCCAGGGCGAAGAGAAAGCCGTGCGGAAATACAAGGTGCCGCGCATCGCCAGCCGCAAAAGGATGTCGCTGAACAGATCCATCTTTCCCCCCCCTTTTCAGTGGCCGGCCCGTTTTCTGAACGATCAGTGCATAGCCCTGAACTCTACGGCATTACAAGTTCAGCTGTCGAGGCGCATCTTCATCAGACCAACCCTGTTCAGCTTCAAAGGAATGCTCCCATGAAAAAGTCTCTCATCATCAGCCTGTTGTGCAGCCTTGCGGCCACGCTGCCCGCCCTTGCCGAAACGCCCGCAGACCTGACCGACCTGCAGATGGCCCATGTCGGCTATGTCGCCGACAATCTGGACATCCAGTATGGCCACCTGGCGCTCGCCCTGTCGACCACCCCCGCCGTGCGGGAATTCGCCACGACGATGATCTCGGACCACTCTGCGGTGAACGATCAGGCGCTGGCGCTGCTGGCAAAACTCGGCGCACAGCCCGAAGACAACTTCCTCAGCCAGGCCCTGAACGCAGGCGGCGTCGAGTTGGTGAACAAGTTCAGCGCCCTCCGCGGCGCGGAGTTTGACCTTGCCTATGCCGAAAACGAGGTGGCCTACCACAAGGCGGTGATCGGCATCGTCGAGAATGACTTCATCCCGAACATCGAGAATGCCGAGTTGAAGGCGCTTTATACCCAGGGGCTGGTGATCTTCAAAGAGCATCTGACCCATGCCGAGGCGATGCTGGCGGCGGTCAAATGACCACCGGCATCAGCCGACGCGCCGCGCTGATGCTGGCCGTCCTGTCCCCGACCCTGCTTGCAGGTCGGGGATGGGCAGGCAGCGTGGTGCATGACGTTGCAATGACGGGTCTGACCTTTGACCCGGCGCTGCTCAAGGTTGCGGTGGGCGACACGGTACGCTGGACCAACGCCGACTTCGTGCCCCACACCGCGACCGCCAATGACCAGACCTGGACCACCGGCACCCTGAAACAGGGCGAAACCGGCGAGATGGTGATCACTGCCAAAACGAGCCTCGACTACGCCTGTGACTTTCATCCCCATATGGAAGGCAAGCTGCTGATCGAGGGCTAAGGCGTCACCTGCAAGGCGATGGACTGTGCAGCACCTTTCGGGGATGATCGCACCCGGAATGAATGCCCGGGGGGTTGTGCAGTTGGACTTCGATCTTGGCGACGACAGCCGGGCGATCTTTGCGATGGCGCAGGCCTTTGGCGCCGCCGAAATCGCCCGCCATGCCCGGGCTTGGGAGGCTGCGGGCACCATCCCGCGCAAGCTGTGGACCGATGCTGCAGCGCTGGGCCTTGGCGCGCTCTATGTGCCCGAGAAAATGGGCGGCAGCGGCCTGTCCCGGCTCAATGGCACGCTGGTGTTCGAGGGGCTTGCGATGGCCTGTCCGTCGGTCGCGTCGTTCCTGTCGATCCACTCGATGGTGGCCGGCATGGTGGCGCGCCACGGGGATGCCGCCTTGCGCGACCAGTGGTTGCCGGGCCTGTGCAGCATGGCCACGTTCGGTGCCTATTGCCTGACCGAACCCGGATCGGGCAGTGACGCCGCCGCCCTGCGCACAAGGGCAGTGCGGCAGGGGGATGGCTGGCGGCTGACGGGCACCAAGGCCTTCATCTCGGGCGGCGGCTATGCCGATCTTTATGTGGTGATGGCGCGCAGCGGCGGTGACGGGCCAAAGGGCATCTCGGCCTTTCTGGTGCACGCGGGGGCGGCGGGGCTGTCGTTCGGGGCGCTGGAAGACAAGATGGGCTGGCGCGCGCAGCCGACGCGGGCGGTGCAGATGGATGATTGCCCGGCCCAGCTTCTGGGGGACGAAGGGCGCGGGTTTGCCTATGCGATGGCCGGGCTTGACGGGGGCCGCCTGAACATCGCGGCGGCGGCCCTTGGTGGCGCGCAGGCGGCGTTCGACCGCACACTGGCCTATATGGGCGAACGGCAGGCCTTCGGCCAGAAACTGGCCGATTTCCAGGGCCTTCAGTTTCGCTTGGCCGACATGGAAACCCGCCTGCAATCCGCCCGCGTGTTCCTGCGCCATGCGGCGTGGAAGCTGGATCAGGGTCACGACGATGCGACCAAGCATTGCGCGATGGCCAAGCTGATGGTGACCGATGCGGCGTTCGAGGTGGCCAACCAGTGCCTGCAACTGCATGGCGGCTATGGCTATCTGGCTGACTACGGGATCGAGAAGATCGTGCGCGATCTTCGCGTGCACCAGATCCTCGAAGGCACGAACGAGATCATGCGCGTCATCATCGCGCGGTCGCTTCGCGCATGACCGATATCCTGATCCGGGTCGATGGGCGGGCGGGCCGCATCACACTTACCCGCCCGCAGGCGCTCAACGCCGTCACCTGGGACATGTGTCTGGCCATCGAGGCGACTTTGGCGCGGTGGCGTGACGCCCCCGGCATCGACCTTGTGCTGATCGACGCCGAGGGCACGCGCGCCTTTTGTGCCGGTGGCGACCTTGCCGACATCTACAAGGCCGGGCGCGCGGGCCAGTTCGATCATGGCGCCAGGTTCTGGCGCGACGAATACCGGCTGAACGCCGCAATCCGCGCTTATCCCAAGCCGGTGGTCACCCTGATGCAGGGGTATGTCATGGGCGGCGGCGTCGGCATCGGGTGCCACGCGCACACCCGCGTGGTCGGGGATACCAGCCGGATCGCCCTGCCCGAATGTGGCATCGGGCTGGTGCCCGATGCGGGCAGCAGCCTGTTGCTGGCGCAGGCACCCGGGCATCTGGGCGAATACCTTGGGCTGACCGGGGCGCGGATGGGGCCGGGCGATGCGATCCTTGCGGGGTTCGCAGACCTTTACCTGCCCGAGGCCGCGTGGCCCGCCGCGATTGCCACGCTGTGTGCCAGCGGCGACCCCGGCACGCTGATGGCCCAACCGCCGCCCCTGTCCCCCCTTGCCGCGAACGAACCCGCGATCAGCGCCGTGTTCGCCAACACCCTCACCACCACCGTCGAACGTCTGGCAGCATCAACCGCCGATTGGGCTGCCCCCGCCGCGGCCGCGATCATGGCGGCAAGCCCGCTGTCGCTGCACGCCGCACAGGACATCATCCGCACCGTCCGCGCCGCGCCTGACATGGCCCATGCGCTGGATCACGAGTACCGCTTCACAGCCCGGTCGCTGGAACACGGCGACTTTCTCGAAGGTATCCGCGCCCAGATCATCGACCGCGACCGCACCCCCCGCTGGCGTCATGCGGCACCGTCCGCCGTACCCGCCGCCGACATTGCGCGAATGCGCGCACCCCTGCCACAGGAGCCTGCCCCATGACCATTGCCTTCATCGGACTGGGAAATATGGGTGCCCCCATGGCGCTGAACCTTGTGCGCGCCGGGTATGCGGTGACCGGCCACGACCCCGCCACCCCCTGCCCCGAAGGCGTCACCCCAGCCGACAGCACGGGTACAGCGGTGGCGGGGGCAAAGGTGGTCATCACCATGCTGCCCCACGGTGCCGCCCTGCGCAGTGTTGCCGAAACGGTGCGCTCCTTGGCGACCAAAGGCACCCTACACATCGACTGCTCCACCGTTGAGGTGGCAACCGCCCGCGCTGTGGCCAAACTTGGCCATGCGGCGGGGCTTGTCACGGTCGATGCGCCGGTGTCGGGCGGGGTAAAGGGGGCCACCGATGGCACCTTGACCTTCATGGCCGGCGGCAGCGATGCGGCCTTTGCCGCCGCCCTGCCGTATCTGCAGGCGATGGGCCAACGGCAGGTGCATTGCGGTGACGCAGGGGCCGGACAGGCGGCCAAGATCTGCAACAACATGATCCTAGGCGTCACGATGATCGCCACCTGCGAAGCGTTCGCGCTGGCCGACAAGTTGGGCCTTGACCGGCAGAAGATGTTCGATGTGGTGTCCACCTCGTCGGGGCAAAGCTGGTCGATGAACACCTATTGCGCGGCACCTGGGGTCGGCCCCGTCAGCCCTGCCGACAACGACTATCGCCCCGGATTTGCAGCGGAACTGATGCTCAAGGATCTCGGGCTAAGCCAGGACGCCGCCGAGGCGGCGAATGCCGACACGCCGATGGGGGCGCTGGCGCTGGCGCTGTACCGCCGGTTTGTCGAGGAGGAGGGCGGTCGGGGGCGCGACTTTTCCGCCATGCTGCCCCGGTTTGTTGCACGCGGGCGCAATTGACGGGCGCGAGTTTGTTCCAGATCAAGGTGGCGCAGTCAGTTCTGGTGTACGCTTATGCGCATCCGGGGCCGGTTCCCGGGCATTCAGAAGGACACGCAACATGCTGAAAACCAATGTCGGCGGGATCGACCGGGCGCTGCGCATCGCCCTTGGGGTGGCGCTGCTGGTCTGGTTCTTTCTCGATCAGGGTCAGGGGTTCTGGCACTGGGCCAAGCTGATTGGCATCGTGCCGATCCTGACCGCGACGCTGTCCACCTGCCCGCTTTACTCTGTTCTGGGCCTGTCGACCTGTCCGGTGAAGGCCGCCTGACGCCTATTCCGCCGCCACCCGACGCGCCTTGAGCATGTCCTTGAGGTAGCGCCCGGTATGGCTGTCCTCGGCACGCGCGATGGTCTCAGGCGTGCCGGTGGCGATGATCTGCCCGCCGCCGTCGCCGCCCTCGGGGCCGATGTCGATCACCCAGTCGGCGGTTTTCACCACGTCTAGGTTGTGTTCGATCACCACGACGGTATTGCCCTGTTCGACCAGTTCATGCAGCACTTCCAACAGCTTGCGCACGTCTTCGAAGTGCAGTCCGGTGGTGGGTTCGTCCAGAATATACAACGTCCGCCCGGTGGCCCGGCGGGAAAGCTCCTTGGACAACTTCACCCGCTGCGCCTCGCCGCCCGACAGCGTGGTCGCCTGCTGGCCAACCTTGATGTAGCCAAGGCCCACCTGACACAGCGCATCCATCTTTTCCCGGATCGACGGCACGGCCTGAAAGAACCCCTGCGCATCTTCACACGTCATATCAAGAACATCTGCGATACTTTTGTTCTTGAACTTTATTTCCAGGGTTTCCCGGTTGTACCGCTGGCCCTTGCACGTCTCGCAGGTCACATAGACATCGGGCAGAAAGTTCATCTCGATCTTCAACAGCCCGTCGCCCTGACAGGCCTCGCACCGCCCGCCCTTGACGTTAAAGCTGAACCGACCCGGCTGATACCCCCGCGCCTTGGATTCCGGCAATCCCGCGAACCAGTCACGAATGGGCGTGAAGGCCCCGGTGTAAGTGGCCGGATTTGAACGCGGCGTACGGCCAATAGCGCGCTGATCAATGTCGATGACCTTGTCCAGATGCTCGAACCCCCGGATCGTCTCGCAAGGTGCCGGCGTCTCGTGCGCGCCGTTCAGGCGGCTCGCGGCGGTCTTGAACAAGGTCTCGATGGTCAGCGTCGATTTGCCCCCGCCCGAAACACCCGTGACACAGACAAACATCCCCAGCGGAAAATCCACCGTCACATTGCGCAGGTTGTTCCCCGTGGCCCCCACAACGGTCAGCTTTTTCCCCGATCCGGTTCGCCGCACCTTCGGCACGGCAATCGACCGCGTCCCCGACAGGTACTGCCCGGTCAGGCTGGCCGGGTCTGCGGCCACATGCGCGGGCGTGCCGTGGCTGATCACCATGCCGCCATGCACCCCCGCCCCCGGCCCCATGTCGAACACATAATCCGCCTCGCGGATCGCATCCTCATCATGTTCCACCACCAGAACAGTATTGCCCGCATCGCGCAGGTTCTTGAGCGTGGTCAACAGCCGGTCATTGTCGCGCTGGTGCAGGCCGATGGATGGTTCATCCAGCACATACAGCACGCCCGTCAGACCGCTGCCGATCTGCGACGCGAGGCGAATACGCTGCGATTCCCCCCCCGACAGCGTGCCCGCATTGCGCGACAGTGTCAGATAGTTCAGCCCAACGTTCACCAGAAACCCAAGCCGTTCGCGAATCTCCTTGAGGATGGCCTTCGCAATCTCGTTCTTCTGCCCGGTCAGCGCCGCAGGCACCGTGGCGATCCATTCATGCGCCTCGGCAATCGACATCTGCACCACCTGCCCCACATGCATGCCCGCGATCTTGACCGCCAGCGCCTCGGGCCGCAGCCGGTATCCGCCACAAGCACCGCAGGACCGGTTGTTCTGATACCGCTCCATCTCCTCGCGGCTCCAGTTGCTGTCGGTTTCGCGATAGCGGCGTTCCATATTGGGGATCACCCCCTCGAACACGCGGCTGACCTTGTAGACGCGGCCCCCCTCGTCATAGCTGAAGGTAATCTCCTGCCCGCCCGACCCGCGCAGGAACAACTCCTTGACGTTCTCCGGCAGGTCCTTCCATTTCTTCTTTTTGTCAAAGCCATAGTGCCGCGCAAGTGCGTCAACCGTCTGGGTGAAGTACGGCGATTTCGACTTGGCCCATGGCGCAATCGCCCCTCCCGGAATGGTCAGCCCCTGATCCGGCACCACCAGCCGCTCGTCAAAGAACAACTCCACCCCAAGGCCGTCGCACACCGGACAGGCCCCGAACGGCGCGTTGAAACTGAACAACCGCGGTTCGATCTCGGCAATCGTAAACCCCGAGACAGGACAGGCGAATTTCTCGGAATAGGTTTTCCGCACCGGATCGCCTTCGCCCTCGGCAGGCGCGGTTTCAATAACCGCAATCCCGTCGGCCAGGTTCAGCGCCGTGCGGAAACTGTCGGCCAGCCGCGTCTGCAGGCCGTCCTTGACCACGATCCGGTCAACCACCACGTCGATGTCATGGCGCAGCTTCTTGTCCAGCGTGGGCGGCTCGTCCAGCTCATAGAACGCCCCGTCAACCTTGACGCGCTGGAACCCTTGCTTGCGCAAGTCGATGAATTCTTTCTTGTATTCGCCCTTGCGGTCACGGATGATCGGCGCCAGCAGATAGGCGCGCGCGCCCTCCTCCATCGCCATCACCGCATCGACCATGTCCTGCACCTGCATCGCTTCGATCGGCAGGCCGGTGGTGGGCGAAAACGGCGTGCCGACACGGGCGAACAGCAGGCGCAGATAGTCGTAGATTTCCGTCACCGTCCCCACGGTTGACCGGGGGTTCTTGGAGGTGGTCTTCTGCTCGATGGAAATCGCCGGGGACAGACCCGAGATATGGTCCACATCCGGCTTGCCCATCATGTCCAGAAACTGCCGCGCATAGGCCGACAGGCTTTCGACATAGCGCCGCTGCCCCTCGGCATAGATCGTGTCGAACGCCAGCGAGGATTTGCCCGACCCCGACAGCCCGGTGATCACCACCAACTGGTCGCGCGGAATGTCCACATCGACGCCCCGCAGGTTATGCTCGCGCGCGCCCCGTACGGATATGAACTTCTGCTCGGCCATGCCAACCCCCGCCTTCAACGGTCAAGACATAGGCGAACGCGCCCGAGTCTCCAATCAAGATTTGTGAACAAAGAATGAACGAATGGCAATCTGTCATGCCTGGGCGCGGCGGGCCGCCTGCCATGTGTGCAGCACGATCCCCAGAACGCAGAACGGCACTGCGAAAACAACGATGGCCGCAGGCCCCAGTGCCGCCAGCATCATGGCCAGGACCGGCGTGCCCGTCGTGGTGCCCAGATTGCCAAGCTGCGCAATCGCCCCCGCCGCCCGCGCCCGATCCTCGGTCGCGGGGTTCAGCGCGGGGATGGCGGCAAAGCTTGCCCCCTGCACGATGCCCAGCGCCGCCGCCATGACCATTGCCCCGGCCTCCATCACCACCGGCTGGCTCAGCCCTGCGCCGAACACCGCCAGCCCCGCAATCGCCACCACAAACCCCCCCTGCACCAGCCGCACCGGCCCGACGCGCCCCAACAACCACACCCCCAGCGTCAGCGACACGGCAATCGAGATCACCGGCATTCCCGCTGCCACCCGCGCGCGCGCGTCCTCGGGGAACAACGGCGGCAGCAGCGTCAGCACCGCTACATAGATGATGGTGTAACAGACGAACCCGAACGCCGGGGCTGCCACGAACGGGCTGGCATAGATCGCCCGGTGCTGCGCCAGCAGCCCCCGCGCACCCGCCACCCGCGCCACCACCGGATCGACCGGCAGCACCTGTGCCAGCACTACCGCCAGCACCGCCATCCACCCCGCATGCGCCACAAACAGCCCGCCTGCCCCATAAGCCGCCACGAACGGCGGTGCCACCAGCGCCAGCACGGCATAGGTCAGGCCAAAGAAGCTTGACCATAACGTCATCGCCAACCCCAGATGGCGCGGCCCGGCCACGGCGGCTATCGCCGTCGGCCCCACCACCACGATGGCCAGATGCGACACGCCCTCGACCACCCGCAGGGCCATCATCACCGGATAGGGCGGCAAAACGGCCTGCCCCAGCGACACCACGGCCCCCATCACCAGCGCCGCCACCATCGCCCGCCGGGGGCCGATCCGCGCCACCAGAATCCCCGCCGTGGTGCCGAAGATCAGCCCCACCACACCGACGACCGACACCAGAAGCCCCAGCGCCACCGCCCCATGATCGCCATAGCGCAGCGCCAGATCATCATACAGGACCGACACCTTGCCAAACTGCGCCGCAGCCCCAAGGCCGGCGGCCCAGATCGCAAGTATCGTCAATGCCCTGCCCACACCCGCCCCTTTCATCTTTGCCCAAATATCCTCGGGGGGGGCCGCAGGCGGGGGGCAGACAGCCCCCCTGCAACCGCCGTCAGATGTGCAGCGCGCGGCCGTAAGCGTCCAGCACCGCCTCGTGCATCATCTCGGACAGGGTCGGATGCGGGAACACCGTCTCCATCAACTCGGCCTCGGTCGTCTCCAGCGTCCGGCCGATGACATAACCCTGGATCAGTTCGGTAACCTCGGCCCCAACCATATGCGCGCCCAGCAACTCGCCTGTGGCCGCGTCGAACACCGTCTTGATCAGCCCCTCGCTTTCGCCCAGCGCAATCGCCTTGCCGTTGCCGATGAACGGGAACCGGCCCACCTTGACCTCGTGCCCTGCGGCGCGCGCCTTGTCCTCGGTCATGCCCACTGATGCAATCTGCGGATAGCAATAGGTGCAGCCCGCAATCGACCCCGGCTTGATCGGATGCGGATGCTTACCCGCGATCAATTCGGCCACCATCACCCCTTCATGCGACGCCTTGTGCGCCAGCCACGGCGCCCCAGCGATGTCGCCGATGGCATAGACCCCGGCCACCCCAGTGCGGCAATATTCGTCCGTCACCACATGCGTCCGGTCGACCTTCACGCCCACGGCTTCCAGCCCCAGCCCTTCGGTATTGCCGACGATGCCCACGGCGGAAATCACCGTATCGTAATCCCGCGTCTCGATTTTGCCGCCCATCTCGATATGCGCGGTCACGCCAACACCCGGCTTCCGGTCCAGCTTCTTCACCGAAGCCTTCTCCAGAATCGTCATCCCCTGCTTCAAGAATGCCTTCTTTGCAAAGGTTGCAATCTCGGCATCTTCCACCGGCAGGATGCGGTCCATCACCTCGACCACCGTGGTGTCCGACCCCATCGTGTTGAAGAAACTCGCAAACTCGATCCCGATGGCCCCCGACCCGATCACTAAGAGCTTCTTCGGCATCCGCTTGGCCACCAGCGCATGCTTGTACGACCACACCAGATCGCCGTCCGCCTCCAGCCCCGGCAACTCACGCGCCCGTGCCCCGGTGGCAACCACGATGTTCGCAGCCTCCAGATCCTCGGTGCCTTTGTCGGTCTTGACCGACACGCGGCCACCCCCGGCCAGCGTCGCGGTCCCCATGAACACCGTCACCTTGTTCTTCTTCATCAGATGCCCGATGCCGCCGGACAACTGTTTCGCAATCCCCCGTGACCGCGCCACCACCGCTGCCAGATCGAAACTGACGCCGGCTGCCGACAGCCCGAACTCCTTGGCGCGGTGCATCAGGTGGAACACTTCCGCCGACCGCAGCATCGCCTTGGTCGGGATGCAGCCCCAGTTGAGGCAGATGCCGCCCAGATGCTCACGCTCGACGATGGCGACCTTGAGGCCCAGTTGCGACCCCCGGATTGCCGCCACATAGCCGCCGGGACCGGCACCGATCACGATCATGTCGAACTTCATGGTCGCCATGTTTCCCTCCCAGGAAGAACTGGTTCACCCTTAAACCAATGCGCGCCGTCCAGCAACAAAGCCACCGCCGCACCGCCATGCAGCGAACGCATGGCTAGGGCCGCATCGCGTTGACCAGCGCCACATAGCCGCCCTCGTCCAGATACGCCTGTTCGTCGGGCGTATTCTCGCGCGACAGGGCGGCGTTGCGGGTGGGAAACCGGCCATAGCGGCGGATCACCTCGGCGTGGACAATCGCATGGTGCAGGTTGTCGGGTTCGGACGGCAGCCGCTCTTGGAACAACTGCACCGACAGCGCCTGATCGCCTGTATCCTCGGAATGCTCGAACGGCAGATAGAAGAACTGCCGCTCAGGTTCCGGCACCTCCATGTCCCAACCCGCGTCTATCGCGCGGCGGGCGGCAACAACGGCGTGGGGGTCGGTCGCAAAGGACTTCGCCTGCCCCCGGAACATGTTGCGCGGAAACTGGTCGGTCAGGATGACGAACGCAAGGGCCCCCACCGGCCCCTCGACCCAATGGTCAAGCCCGCCATGTTCGGCCGCGTCCCACAAATCCTGCCACCGGGCGCGCACATCGTCATCCAGATCTTCGCCGCCCTTGTACCAGCCCTCTTGGCCGACCGTGTGCAACCAGTATTCCAGCACCGCCACAGGATCGCTCATGCCGCCCGTCCGCCTGTTCCTGCGGCGTCACTTGCGCCCTTTTCCAGCACCGCCTCGACCGCCAGCGCCGATGCCGTGGGCGCGATGGTGAACACGCCTTGGGTCTTTTCCGGGGCCGCGCGGCGTGTCATCCGCCAGGCGGCATAGCCCGCCAGCATGGAAAACAGCACCCCGATGAACAGGAAAAAACCCCCCGGCCCGATATGTTCCATCAGCCAGCCGGTGGCCAGCGGGCCAAAGATCGCGCCGAACCCGTTCAGAAAGATCATGCCAGCAGAGGCCGCCGCCATGTCGTCCTTGCCCAGAAAGTCGTTGGTATAGGCGATCAGCAGTGCATAAAGCGGGTTGGTGATCCCCCCCAGAAGGAACGATGCCACCAGCAGCACCATGAACGGCGGCTGCGCCACCACCACCACCAGCATCACCAGCGCGCCGGCCAGCGACAGCCCGAAAATCAGGTGCCGCCGGTCCATCCGGTCAGATGCGAACCCCAAGGGGTACTGCAACACCAGTCCCCCCACATACATCACCCCGATGAAGATCGAGATTTCGCTCACACTCAGCCCCGCCAGCGACCCCCAGACCGACGCCATCCCGAACATCGCCGAGAACACCCCCCCGGTCAGCAGCATCCCCACACAGCCCAAGGGCGAGATGCGGAAAAGCTGCGCGAAACTCAGCCCCTTGTTTGACGCGAATGTGGGTGCCGGCGTGGGTGCCAGAAGCACCGGCAGGAACGCCAGCGACACCAGCACCGACGGGATCACGAACAACTCGAACCCCGCCGGATCGGCCACGTTCAGCAGCGCTTGCGAACTGATGATGCCCACCATCTGCACCATCATATAGGCCGACAGCGCCTGCCCCCGCGTCTCGTTGGTGGCCAGGTTGTTCAGCCAGCTTTCCGCGGTGATGTAGATCGACGAAAACGCAAACCCGATCAGCACCCGCATCAGCGCCCAGGCCGTCCAGTCGGGCAGCATCGGGTACAGCACGATCACCGCGGAAATCAGCGACCCCATCGCGGCAAAGACCCGCACATGCCCCACCCGGCGGATCATCATCGGCGTCCGCGCGCTGCCCCCCAGAAAGCCCACGAAATACGCCGACATGACCAGCGACATCTCGAAGGTCGAGAACCCCTCGATCTTGCCCCGGATGCCCAGCAGCGTGCCTTGCAACCCGTTGCCGATCATCAACAGCATCACGCCCAGCAACAGCGGCCAACTGACGCGCAGAACACCCAGCATCGTCCGTCCCCCTCCCGCCGCTCGGCCCAAGCCTGCCATACCGCCGCACGGATATCGCCTGCCCCGCGACACGCCCGGTGTCAATGGCGGCATTGGGGTGCGGGGCAGGTCGGCGACCAAACCCCGCACGTCGCGCCCTCATCGCGCACCCCCGTTTTCCGCCCCCTACCCCCGCAGGGCCATCACCGCATAGACCCCCGCCACCACCGCCAGCACCGCCACCTCGGTCACCAGATGCGCCGCCGCCGCCCCGTGGGCGAACGCCACCATCCCGTACATCGCCCGATGGCACAGGCAAACCTTCGCGATGTTCTTTAGTTTTTCGTTCGTCATGGCTCATTTCCTTTTTTGGGTTGATGAGCCGGGCCCGGTCTCGACTATGCTTCTGGCAGGGCTGACGGATTCGTTCGTTAGGTCGGGGTTAGGAGCAGGTTAGGAAGGAGCTAACTGCATGGCGGTTGAGCGGGTTGCCTTCGGTGCGCTTGTGCGGAAAATGCGCAATGCCATGAACGGCGGAAAGGGGATTTCCGGGGAGGCGCTGGCATCTGCCGTATTCGGCAACGCTGACCGCAAAGGCGACATCTCGAACATCGAAACCGGCAAGGCAAAGTCCCGTCCCGAGACAATCAGGAACCTGTGTGCTGTCCTTGGGATACGCGCGCCCGACCTGCCGGGACTTGAGGACATTCTTTCGTTCAACACCGACGATGATCGCAAGATCCTCGAAGACTTGCGCAACGAAAACGGCACCCTTGCCATGGCCCTCGAAAACCGGGAACGGGCAAGTCGAGACCAGCTTATCGCCATGGCCGTGCAGTTTGGCTGGACGTCAGGTACAATCCCGGCCGAGGGGGACTTGCGCCGTTTTCTGGATGGCAAGGCCGAGGACTATCGCCGGGTCCGTGCCGAGGTCGAGGCCATCCCCGAAACCATGCTGCGCCTTTCGAACATCAAGGCCGCCGCCAAGGCCGCCTTTGCGGCGGGCAACATGGATGAGGTCGAGAGCCTGCTTTCCTTGGTGCAGACGGTCGAGGTTGAAGAGGCCGCGCGCACGGCGGAATCCCGCGCCGACGTCGCCTTGCTGCGCAACCGGGTGGCCGACGCCTTCAAGCTTCTGTCCGCTGCGGCGGATTTCTTTGCCATTGTCGATCCCACCGAACCCGGCAAACGCCGGGACAGCTACTTTGAACGCCTTTTCCGCCATGGCGAACGCTATGGTGGAACGGGCCTTTCCTTTGCAGTGCAGATGGGCCGCGACGCTGTTGCGCGGCTTGATCGCGAAACGGACGCAATGGCTTGGGCATCTGCAAACCAGAACCTCGCCATCGCCCTGCGAAACCAAGGCACCCGCACCGCAGGCGAGGCGGGCACCGCCCTGCTGGCACAGGCCGTCGCCGCCTATCGTCAGGCGCTGACGGTCCTCACCCGCGCGGATCACCCGGTGCAATGGGCGATGACGACGCAGAACCTCGCCGGTGCCCTGCAAACCCAAGGCACCCGCACCGCAGGCGAGGCGGGCACCGCCCTGCTGGCACAGGCTGTCGCCGCCTATCGCGAGGCGCTGACGGTCCGCACCCGCGCGGATCACCCGGTGCAATGGGCGGGGACGATGCAGAACCTCGCCATCGCCCTAAAAAACCAAGGCACCCGCACCGGAGGCGAAGCGGGCATTGACCTGCTGGCAGAGGCTGTCGCCGCCTATCGCGAGGCGCTGACGGTCCGCACTCGCGCGGATCACCCGGTGGATTGGGCCATGACGACGCAGAACCTCGCCGGTGCCCTGCAAACCCAAGGCACTCGCACCGCAGGCGAGGCGGGCACCGACCTGCTGGCACAGGCTGTCGCCGCCTATCGCGAGGCGCTGACGGTCCGCACCCGCGCGGATCACCCGGTGGACTGGGCGATGACGCAAGAGAACTTGGCAATCTGCCAACAGGCATGGGCCGACCATCCCGCCTGCACTGACCCCCTGCTCCATCTGCGCGCGGCGCTTGACCATGTCGACGCCGCGCTGACGGTCTATGACCCCGTGCACATGCCCTATGACCACGGCACCGCCACCGCCCTGCGCGCCGAAATCCTCGCCGCCTTCGGCCCCGACGCCCCGTAGGTCGGGGTTCACCCCGACTCCCTATCCCCCCGGCAACAGCAGTGACGCATCGCCATAGCTGAAGAACCGATACCCCTCGCGCACCGCATGCGCATAGGCCAGCCTCATCCGCTCCTGCCCCATCAGGGCCGCCACCAGCATCAGCAGGGTCGATTTCGGCAGATGGAAATTGGTCATCAACCCGTCCGTCACCCGGAACCGAAAGCCCGGATAGATGAAGATGTCCGTCTCACCTTTCCAAGCATGAACAACACCTTGCGCGTCGCAAGCACTCTCGATCAGGCGCAGCGCGGTGGTGCCGACCGGGATCACCCGCCCCCCCGCAGCCCGGGTGGCGTTGATCGCGGCGGCGGCGGCGGGCGTCACCTCGCCCCATTCGGCATGCATCCTGTGGGTGGTCACATCGTCGACCTTCACCGGCAGGAACGTCCCCGCCCCAACATGCAGCGTCACCTCGGTAAAGGTCACACCCGCCAAGGCCAGCGCCTGCATCAGCCCCGCATCGAAATGCAGCGACGCGGTCGGTGCCGCCACCGCCCCCGCATGCCGGGCAAAGATCGTCTGGTAGTCGTCGTTGTCCTGCGCATCAGGCGCCCGTTTCGCGGCAATATAGGGCGGCAAGGGCATCACCCCCGCCTCGGCCAAAGCGGCCTCGAACGCATCGCCCTCAAGGTTGAACACCAGCCGCAGGTCGCCCTCGCCCTTGCCCGCCACCGCACCCGTCAGCCCCGCGCCGAAGTGTACCACCTCTCCCAGGCCCAGCTTTCTCAATGGCTTGGCCAAGGCCCGCCAACCGCCCGCCGCTGCGGGTTCCATCAGGGTGACCTCGATCTGCGCCTCGGCCACACCCTGCCCCGTCAACCGCCGCCGAACGCCCTTCAGGCGCGCCGGGATCACCCGGGTGTTGTTCAGGATCAACCGGTCACCCGGGCGCAGCAGGTCGGCCAGGTCCGACACGATCCGGTCGGCCAACCCACCCGGCGTCACCACCAGCATCCGCGCCGATGACCTCGGCTTGACAGGTCGCGTGGCGATCAGCCGTTCGGGCAGGTCGAAATCGAATTCGTCCAGCTTCATCCGCCTTCTCCGATCTTGGGCGCAGGGCGGCGGAAGATTTCGCGGAACATCCCCGGCGTCAGCACCGACAGCGGGTTGACGCTGACCTGCGGATCCTTGGGCGTGCCGCGCAGGCGGTAGTTGAACCCGAAAAGCCCCTCGCCCCGGCGGGTAAAGATGGCGCCGATGCCGTTCACCAGATAGATCGGCGAAATCACCCCCTGCATGTCCAGCCGCCCGCGTTCAAGGTCATAGACGCCGGCCAGCGACACGCCCAGTGATGCGCCGACCGCCGCCCCTTGGGTGATCTCGATCGCCTTGGCGGTCAGGCGGAAATCTGCGTCCGCCTCGGTGAAGGTCAGGCCGCCGCCGTCCAGTTGCTCCAGAAGGCCCACGACGCTGATCGCGTTGATCAGTTCGGCCAGGACGGGTGTGTTGCGCACGCGCACGTTGCGCACCACGGCCCGGCCCGCATAGCCCGCCCCGCGCGCGGCCACCGTCATCTCCAGCGTGCCGCCCCGCGCATTCGGGAATATCCCCGCCGATGACAGCACCCCGCCCGCATCCGCCGCGGTCACGCTGATCGTGATGCCGTCCTTGCCCGGGCGCAGCGTGCCCCGGATCTCGGCGCCGTCGTTTACCCGGCCGGTGAACGGCCCTGCCATGCCGCCGCGCGTGGTCAGGTCGGCGGCGACCCGGGTCAGCGAAATCGTCTCGCTCACCACCAGCCGGTCCAAGGACAGCGACAGCGGCCCGCCGCCCGGCCCGGCCCGCCCCGCAGGCAGCCCGCGCAGGTCCAGCCGCCCGCCGGTCAGCGCCACGGTCGGACTGCGCCCCGCCCCCTGCCCGGTCAACAGCGCCTGACCGTCCAGCCATTGACCCACCCGCAGCCGCGACAGGCGGAACTCGTTCAGTGATCCGTCACCGCGCAGCGATATCGCGCCCTTCGCCTCCAGCCCCTCGGCGTTCAGCGATATGTCGGAAATGACCGCAGGCGTGGTCAGCCGTGCCGCCACCGACAACGTGCCCCGCGCGGCCCGCGCCTTGGACCAGCCCAGTTCCGGGATCGACAGGCCCATCCCGCGCAAGGCTGATGTCAGCCGCAGGTCGGGGGGCGCGCCCTTGGCCAGCGCAATCTCGATCTGGCCCGTGGTGGTGCCCGACGTCAGCCCCTCGGGCAGCCCGATGCGCAGCTTGTCGGCCGCCGCTTGCGACATCTCGACCGTGCCCGTCACGGTTGCCCCCCCCTTGCCGCCGGGGCCCAGCGGCTGGCGATAGGTGGCGTCAAAGGGCACGCCTTCCAGCTCGCCCTTGCCCGCAATCACCAGCGCGCCCTTGTCCGCCGTGACCGACATCAGCGCCGAGGTCAGCGTGCGACCCGGCACCAGCACGTCGGACCGGAAATCGGATATCTGCCCCGACACGCGCCAGTCGATCTCGGACGGCTGCGCCTTGGCGATCAGCGGCAGGTTCAGGGTCGCGCCGGCGCTGACCTGCCCCTCGCCCAGATCCACCGGCTGGCCCGCCCTGGTCATAAAGCCAAAGGGCGGCTGGTCCAGAAGTGCCAGCGTCGCGGTCAGGCTGCCCCGGCTTTGCAGCGTGATCTCACCCATGGCCGGGATCTGCGTCACATCGGGCACCACAAAGACCGACCCCGCCACATCCAGCGCACCGCCGGTCGGGGCCGTCACGTGACCCTTGTCCAGCACCACGGTATAACGCAGGCCGTCGATCACGGCATAGCCGTGCCCGTCCTCGACCGGCGGCAGGGTGGGCATGAACCGCACCCCCGCGCCGCTGAAATCGTAACTCAGCGCCAGTTTCGGCTCGGTCCCCGGTTCACTGCGCAGGGCAGCCTTGACGTTCAGCAATGTCCCCTCCTGCAGGTTGCGCACCAGCCATTCCCGGGTCCGTGGCGCGGCCCGTACCGGCCACAGCGCCACCAGCCTGTCATGCCCGATGGCGTCCAGCGCCACGTCCAGCGCCACGTTCCACCCTGCAGGCATCGCGGTGATCCGGCCCTTGGCCGACAGCCTGCGGTTCCCGTCCAACAGGGTGGCCTGCCCGATCTCGACCGAGAACGGGCGCAGGCGCAGCCGCAGGTCCACCGCGCCGCCGGTAAACTCGGCCGGTGCCTCGAACAGGCCCGCAGGATCGACGCGCATCTGGCGGACGGCGATCTGGGCAATCGCGGTATCCGGCAGGCCCCGGGCCACGCCGGGCAGGTCCGCATGGCCGGTGGCCAACAGCCGCAGGGTGGAACTGTCGACCGCCAGCTCGCGCAAGCTTACCCGTTCGCGGGCGGGATCGAACCCGAACGACATCGCCACGCGGCTGAACGCCACCGGCGCGCCGCCCTCGGGCGGGCGCAACGCGCCGGCCCCAAGGGCAAGCGATGCCTGAAGGTCGGCCACCTGCCCCGCCGCATCGAAGGTGGTGGCAAAGTCGCCCGACACCTCGGCATCCAGCACCCCAAGCCAGGCCAGACCCGGCGCCTGCAGCGCGATATCCCCCGCCGTCACCCGGTCAACCGTCA
The DNA here is from genome assembly GCA_038209775.1 of Rhodobacterales bacterium. Lineage (GTDB taxonomy): Bacteria > Pseudomonadota > Alphaproteobacteria > Rhodobacterales > Rhodobacteraceae > JBBQXK01. Next base: position 110,449 of record JBBQXK010000008.1, read on the forward strand.
CGCCGATCCGGGCGGCGGCGGTGGCGGCATCGGTCACCACCGTCATGCGGGCCTGTGCGGGCGTCTCGCCGCCGCCAACCAGCGACAGCGCCAGTTCCACCGCAAGCCCCGCTTCGCGCCGCTCAACCGTCAGGCGGCCGTCGCCCATCTCCCATGTCCGCCCGGCGCGCTGGTCCTGCAGCGTCAGGGTCAGCGCCTGACCCTCGATCCGGTCAAGGCTGGCCAGCGCGTCTGACCCAAAGGCCGCATCGGCGGTGTCCAGAAACGCCGACAGCGTGTCAAAGGTCAGCGCCGGCATCTGCCCGCCCAAGGCCAGGTCAAACCGCCCGTCGGGCAACCGGCGCAGCGCCATCTGCCCCCCCGTCACCCGCACCGACGTCAGCCGCACCTCGCCGCGCACCAGCGCCGCAGGGTCCACCGTGAACCGCGCCTCGGGCAGGCTGATGATCGCGGCCCCCCCCGGCTGCAACACCCGCAAATCCTCCAACAGCAGGCGCGGCGTCCAGTCGCTGCGGTCAATGAACAGCACCGCCCCGCCGATCGACAGGCTGGCCGACCCCGGCACATCCCGCTCGGCCCCCGCCACCAGATTGCGCGCCACCGGCATCCTGGCCATCACCCGGTTCAGCCGCGTCTCGGCCTCGGCCACCAGCCAGTCGGGCAGGCGCACGGGTTTGCCGGTCAGGGCCAGGGCCGCGAACCCAAGGCCGAACATCAGGACGACGACCGCGATAATGACCCAGGGCCCGGTCACCGGGCGCGCGGCCCGCGCGTGACGGCGGGCGCGCCGCCGTGCAGCCCCGGTCAGGGGTGGCAGGGTTGCGTCGGGGGGGACACCCTGTGCCTCGTCCGTAGCCGCGTCGTCAGGCGTTATGTCGTGGTCGGGCACCGCGTCGTCCCGATGGGCATCGTCGGGCAGCGAATGCCGCGTCAGAGACGGCGCGCCAAACGCGGCATCGCCAAACGCGGCATCGCCAGACGCGACATCGGCAGACGCGGCATCGGCAGACCCCGCCGCACCGCTTGCAGTACCACCCTTGTCACCCTGACCTGCAGCACCCCGTGTGGCCGCATCACCGTCCATCCGCCGCCAACTCTCCTGCCTCGTCCCGCATTGTACCCGGGGTTGCCTTTAACTCTGCCCGAAGGCAACTAGAACACCAAGGCCATCCTCCCCAAGGCCCCTCATCCATTTGTGACCGGAGACCGCCGATGCCCACCACCCTTGCCGCAGGCCAGACCGCCCCCGATTTCACCCTGCCGCGCGACGGCGGCACCGACATCACCTTGTCGGCCCTGCGCGGGGCCAAGGTGGTGCTGTATTTCTACCCCAAGGACGACACCCCCGGCTGCACCACCGAGGCGCTTGATTTCACGCGCCTTCTGGCCGAATTCCACGGCGCCGACTGTCAGGTGATCGGCCTGTCCAAGGACAGCGTCAAGGCGCATGACAAGTTCTGCAAGAAACACGGCCTGCGCATCATCCTCGCCTCCGACGAAGACGGCCACACCTGCGAAGACTACGGCGTCTGGTCCGAGAAAAGCATGTACGGCAAAACCTACATGGGGGTTGAACGCAGCACCTTCCTGATCGACGCCACCGGCCGCATCGCGCAGATATGGCCCAAGGTCAGCGTCAAGGGCCACGCCGACGAAGTGCTGGCGGCGGTCCGCGCACTCTGACCCGGCGCGGGCAGGGTTGAGCCGATGCAAGGGATCTGACCCAAACGAATCGTTGCGACCGCGTGGCAAAGGCACATCCTGTCCTCACGTTTTTTTGACATGAGGTTGTACCATGGTCAGATTGTCCCTCGTCTTGGGTAGTGCCGCGATGTTTGCCCTGTCGGCCTGTCAAGTCTCAGCGCCGCCCGAAACCTGCACCGATGCCCAAGGTGCGACCTACGTCATGCCTGCTGGTGGCTGTGTCGCGCTGGTAGCGGCACCCGTGGTCAAGGCACGCCCCAAGGCCACCGTGAAACGTGTGGCCGACCGCAAGAACGATGGCGGCGGCGATGGCAGCTCGGGCGGGGCAAGCCCCGGCGGTGGCGACCCCGGCGGCGGTGGTGACCCGGGCGGCGGTGGCGATCCCGGCGGCGGCGGTGACCCGGGCGGCGGTGGTGACCCCGGCGGCGGCGGATGGGAAAGCTGATCCCGGCCATGCCGCGCGCCGCATTTGCCCTTGCCGCTGCACTTGCCCTGTCCGGCCTCATGCCCGCCTCGGCGCAAGAGGCGGGCGCTTCTCCGCTGCTGCCTGCGCGCGTGGCCATCGTTGTCGGCAACCAGGACTATGACAACATCGAAGACCTGCCGAACGCCACCCGTGATGCGACGGACATGGCGAACTTCCTGCGCCTGTACGAATTCAGGGTGTACGAAGGCCAGAACCTTGACCGCCGCGAATTCGAGACCCTTTTGCGCGAGGCGCTTCTGAACCTGCCTCTGGGGTCCGAGGTGGTGTTCTTCTATGCGGGCCACGGCCTGCAGGTGGGCAGCCGGAATTTCCTGTTGCCGACCGATGCCGTGCTGGCCGATCCCGGCGACCTTGCCGCCCATGCCATCACCCTTGACCGGGTGATCGACGCCCTTGCCGCCCGGGCCTCGGTCCATGTGGTGTTCGTCGACGCCTGCCGCAGCAACCCCTTCCCGGGTGTGCGTCTGACCACCGACCTTGCCGCCACCCTGTCCGAAACGAAAACCGGCTTTGGCCCGTTCAAAAGCCTTCTGAACTCGCTTGTGGCGTTTTCCTCGTCCCCCGGGCAGGTCGCGGTTGACGGGCCTGCGGACGGCAACAGCCCCTATACGGCGGCGCTGATGAATGCGATTTCCTCGCACCCCGATACCGACCTGCCGCTGATCCTGACCGACGTGCGACAGGCCGTGCTGACCGCCACCAGCGGCACCCAGACCCCATGGGAAAGCTCGACCCTGGCCCAGCCGTTCGTGTTCGGCCTTGTCGATGACGGCAGCTTTGTGATCGCCCCCGTCCCCGCCTCGACCGGCACGGTCGTGCGGGGGGCCGCGACCCCCGGCCTGACCGCGCGCACCGGTTTTGACCGCATGGTCGATCTCGCCCCGGCGGTGTTTGACCTGCGCGGGCAGCCGCTGCTGGATGCCATGGTGACGGGCCTGCCGACGAATGGCGAGGTCGCGGTGCTGGACGGCGGTCGCAGCCTGTTCTACCGCCCCGACCTGCATGAGACCAACGCCGCCGACCTGACCGGCCACCGCCACCTTGACCGCATCACGCTTGAGACCGGCCCTGCGGACCTGCGCGAACTGGTCACGGTCGACCTCGACATGCCCGCCGACCCCTGCGACGTTCAAGCCGGCGCGCCCCTTGATCTGCAAGGCGTGGGCCTTTACCGCCTGCCGAACGAGATCGACGTCAAGGCGGCCCTTGCCGCCTGCCGCGCGGCGGTGGACAGAAACCCCGACACCCCGCGCTTTCGCTACCAGTTGGGCCGGGCCCAGCAGGCATCGGGTGATTTCGTGGCCGCACTCGACAGTTTCCGCGCCGCCGGGGCCGCAGGGCATACCCGGTCGCTGCAGGCCGAGGCCTATCTTCTGATCACCGACCGGATCGACCGCACGCTGGTGCCGATCCCGCTGGATCAGGCGCGTGCCATCGCCCTTCTGGAACAGGGCATTACTGCCGGTGACCCCTATGCGATCCACTCGCGCGGCCTGCGCCTGTTGCGCGACGGCGCCACGGCGCAGGACCGGCAGCGCGGGTTTGACCTGTTGGACCGGGCGGCGGAACTGGGCCACACCTATTCGATGAACGAACTAGGCTACTACTTCCTCGACAAGGACAGCGACCATTATCAACCGGCACGCGGCATGACCTATCTGCAGGCATCGCTGGACCGCAACGATATCTACGGCATGCAGAATCTGGCGCTGGTGGCGCTGAACGGGCTGGACGGCAAGGAACCCGATCTGGCCCTGGCCGCCAGCCTGTTCGAAAAGGCCGCCGCCGGCGGTCACCCGAAGGCCCCTGCAGCCTTGGGGCGGATGGTGATGCGCGGACAGCTTGGGGCCAAGGATGCGGCAAGGGCCGTCGCCTATTACGATCTGGGGCTTGCACGCGGTGACGGCTGGGGCGGGGCCAACGCGGCCGATGTCATTCTTGATGGCACGGTGGCCGGGCTGACGGCCGGCGATGCGGCGGCCCGCGCCGCCAAGGCGGCACTCCTGCCCGATGCCAAGGCCGCCGAACGGGCCGACACGATTCTGGCGGGGCTGCCGCGCAAGGCGCTGGATGCAGGCCTGCAACTGATCCTGAACGAACTGGGTGAGGCGCTGGTGGTTGACGGTGCCGCAGGCCCCGCCACGCTGGACATCCTGAAAGCCCGCGCCGACGCGGCTGACTTGCGCACCGCAGGCGACACCCCCCGCGACCGCCTGATCCTGGCCGCCCGCCTTTACTGGCAGGCCCGCCCCACCCGGCCCGATCTTTACTGACCGCACCGCGATCACGGGCCTGCCAAGGCAAACCGGGCCGCCCGCCGGAATGATTTGACAGGCCGCAATGACGGCACGACAAATAGTTTCACATTCCCGCGACGGAACCCGGATGCCGCGGCGTTTGTGAATGCAGTTATTCAATGACCTGAAAGGATTTTCCCCAATGCCCACCACCACCACCACCCCGCAGCAGACGCTTGAGGACCGCAAGGTCGACGGCATGCTCAATTCCCTGATGGACGCCAGCCTTGCCGCGATGAAGGTCAGCGTGGACCTTCAGCGAAGCCCGATCATCCGGCAGGCTGCGTCGATCAAGTCAAAACTTTCCTCAACCGCCAAGGACCTTGGCGATGCCATGGAAGATGCCGAATTCGAACGCGCCGACGGACTGGCCGGCAAGCTGAAGGACCTGCGCAAGTGCAAGACCTATGTGCAGACCCAGTTGAACGCCCTGACCGAGGCCGACATCCTCAACGGCCAGGTCGAGATCGTCGAAAGCGCCGGTATCGACGTTCTGATCGCCGATGTTCTGGGGGCCTATGCCCTCATCGCCGGGTCAGGGGCAGAGTTGAAGCGCCTGCAGGTCGAGCTTGCCATTATCAAGAAAAAGCTGGAAGCAGCCTCGCGCATCGCCCGCGACACCAAGGTCAAGGCGGCCATCGGTGCCGCCCTCATCGGTGCGACCATGGCAATGGGGCCCGTCAGCGCGCCGGTCGCCGTCCTTGTCTTTGCCGGCGGCATCGCCATCGACAAGGTGCTGGATTCCGCCCTGCAAGGGCGTGAAGATACCACCCTCAAGACCGCCTGGGGCTATGCCGACAACGTCGCCGGTGCCGCCGACGCGTTTGACAAGCTGCCGACTCACTTGGGTCCGATGATGGACCTTGTGAACATCGGCATTGATATCAGCGAGTGCTTCGCCGCAGAATCCGACAAGAACGCGCTGCTGGCGCAGATCACCGCCTTCAACAAGGACGTGAACGCCGCCCGGGCGAAGTTCCGGGCCGATGCAACCAAGGTCATCAAGATCCGCAACGAGGCGCGCAGCGATCTTGCCGCCGCAATTTCCGAGGTTGGCCGCTACAGTCCGCCGCGCTACAGCTTTGCTGCCGTGACGCGCCTGCTTTAAGCTGGCGGTCCGTCACCCCGCGCGCCCGGCCCCGGCAATCCATGCCGGGGCCAGCACCCGCGCCTTGCAAAGGCCAACGATGCCCGATCCCGTCCAGACGCTGTGCCAGATGGCCGTCGAGGTGCTGACCACCGCCGATGGCCGCGCCAAAACCGCCCTGTCCCGCCGCCACGCCGCCACCTGGCGCGCCGCGCGCGCATCGGCCACCCCCCTGCCCATCGGCACGACCCCACCCCCCGCAAAACCCGCCCGCCCCGATCACCCGCTCCTCATGTCCCCCCGCGACATGCCCCGCCGTGGCCCCGGCACACCCGCCGGTCGCGTGGCCCTTCTGCACGCCGTGGCCCATATCGAGTTGAACGCCGTCGATCTGCACTGGGACATCATCGCGCGCTTTGCAGCCACGCCGATGCCGCTTGGCTACTACGATGACTG